>JBGPOY010000013.1:0-3302 GCA_041488275.1 Candidatus Nanoarchaeia archaeon | reverse complement strand
TGTTTCCATTTGTGGTCTCCAGACTCCTGCACCGTTATCGCGCGTTTCCACGTCAATCATTGTAAAGCACCACTACCCCTATTCATTTTCTGATTTTTGCGCTTATAAGCTTTGTAGCGCAAAATGCGCTCTTAAACTTTATAGCGTTACGAACGCTATTAACGTTTTAGGCCCAGTCTGGGCCCAGTATCATAAACGTAAATTGAGTTTATGAACTTTGTAGCCCTCTTGTGTCACAAGCATTTTTTCGCTTTATCAACCTTGTAGCAATTTTGTGGGTACATAAGCTTTGTAGGACGACGTGCGAATACATAAATTTTGTAAAGCAATCGTCTTACAAGAGAGAGTGGTGTGCTTTTGTTTATTGACTTTCAGTACCGTCTTGGTACCAAAATCGTAAGGACAGAAGAATCCTTGTTCTTTCGCCCTTAATGTGTGGGCTTACGAACGGGGTGCTAAAGCCTCCGGAGGGAGTTGCACCCTCGACCTGCGGTTTACGAAACCGCCGCTATGGCTACTAAGCTACGGAGGCGATGATTCTTATTTTATTTGCGCCAAAAGCTGTTCTTTTGAACCGTACTTCTTCTGACATGCAAAGCACACGAGGTGCCGCTTGCCTTTTGCGTCCTTGACGTACGCTCCTACGGGCTTCTTGAGGAAGGTTTCGCCGACCGTTGACCCGCAGATGGCGCACTTCATGACGAAGGGGGTTCAGCATAGATTTATAAAGCTTGAGGGTGGCAAAAAGCCTATGCCGCGCATCGCCGTTGTGCGAAAGGAACGGTGCAATCCCGTCGGGTGCGGGAACTATCTCTGCATCCGCGTGTGTCCCGTCAACCGAGAGGGAAAGGACTGCATCACGAAGGATCCGGTGACGAAGGTACGTGTCGACCCGCACCTGTGCGTCGGCTGCCAGATTTGCGTTATCAAATGTCCTTTTGACGTCTTCTACATCACGAACTTGCCGGAAGACCTGTGCAAGACGCCGATTCATCAGTACGGCATTAACGGGTTCAAGCTGTACAGTCTGCCGACGCCGGCGTTCGGCAAGGTCACGGGCATTCTGGGGCAGAACGGCATCGGAAAGTCGACCGCAATCAAGATTCTTGCCGGACTCCTGAGACCCAATCTCGGCACGGACAAGGAAGCCGCGTTCGAAGAGGTCATCAAGTTCTTCAAGGGCTCGGAAGCGCAGCGTTTTTTCGAGCAAATCAAGGCAGGCAACGTCAAGGTTTCGTACAAGCCGCAGCAGGTGGACCTCATCGCGAAGACCGCGAAGGGAAAAGTCCGCGACCTGCTCGCCAAAGTCGATGAGCAAAAGAAACTCCAAGAGATTGCGGAGCTGCTGGACTTGCGCGGCATTCTCGACAATGAAGTCTCGACGCTTTCCGGCGGAGAACTCCAGCGCGTCGCCATCGCCGCGTGCGTGCTCAAGAAAGCCAACCTCTACATTTTCGACGAGCCGACGTCCTATCTCGACATCAAGCAGCGTCTGAAAGTCGCGAATTTCCTCAGAACGCTCGCGACGCCCGATACCGCAGTTTTGGTCGTCGAGCACGACTTGATTATGCTCGACGCCATGACCGACCTCATTCACATCATGTATGGCAAGGAAGGCGCGTACGGCATCGTGAGCCAGCCGAAAGCCACGCGCATGGGCATCAATGCATACCTGACGGGCAACATGAAGGACGAGAACATGCGCTTCCGCGAGCACGCGATTGAATTTTTCGCCCGTCCTCCGGGAAAGGAAAACAGGGAAGCCATCGTCACATCGTGGAAGGGCGTGCGCAAGACGCTCGACAAGTTCCGCCTTGAAGCCAAGGAAGGGTTGGTGCGCAAGCACGAAGTCGTTGGAATTCTCGGCGAGAACGGCATCGGCAAAACAACCTTCGTGAAAATGCTCGCGCACGTCCACAAGCCCGACGCAGGCGAAATCGATGAAAAAATCCGTGTCGCGTACAAGCCGCAATATCTTGATTCCGAATCAACCGAACTAGTCATGACCGCGCTCGGTGACGCCTTGAAACAGTACGAGATGCAGCTCATCCGCCCGCTCGACCTCAAGCCCTTGCTTACGAAACAGCTCAACCAGCTGTCTGGCGGAGAACTCCAGCGCGTCGCCATCGCGGCAACGCTTGCCAAGGACGCCGACCTGTACCTGCTCGACGAGCCGTCCGCATACTTGGACGTTGAGCAACGCATGATTGTCTCGAAAGCCATCAAGGAACTGACGGAACTGCGCGGCAATCCCGTGCTCGTCGTTGACCACGACCTCCTGTTCATGGATTATCTCTCCGACCGGCTTATCGTGTTCACCGGCACGCCCGCGCTGCACGGCAGCGCGCAGGGACCGTTCACGATGGAGCACGGTATGAATGAATTCTTGCAAGGCATTGGGCTCACGTTCCGCCGCGACGAAGAAAGCCATCGTCCGCGGTTGAACAAACAGGGCAGCGTCGCCGACCGTGAGCAGAAAGCCGAAAACAAGTATTATTACGCGTGAGTCAGGTTGCGAATCATTTCTTTCGGATTAATCTTCGAGAAGTTTGCACACGGGCTTTCGTTGCCGGGCGCGAGCAGCGCGTAAATCTCCTTGCCGACCTTCGGCGCGGTCCACCACGACGCTCCGTGCTCGTCGCCGAATCGCTTATGGAGGTTCGCGACCTGCATTTCCGCGAGCATGTAACTTGGAACGTACATTAAACTCTCAGGAAGGATGTGGTGCAGCAGCCAGTATTCGCCCGGAATCTCAAGTCCCATGCAGTCCTTGATGTGCTTGGCGTACACACCGCTCAATTCGTCGAACGGCAAGCTCTTTTCCCACGAATCAATCTTGAACAGGCTGTTGGCGCAGTAAAACGCCGCAGCGTAGAGTTCATTGAACCTCGTGCGGCGAATCAGGTCGTCGGCGGTCTTCGCGTTGATGCCGAGCGAGCGCAAAAATGAAGGGTGCGTGAGGAGTCGTTCGAAAAAAATCGACCACGTTTCGGCAAGTCCTTCCGAGATGGAGTTGCGGGTCCAGTACGGCAAGTCTGCGCGGATGGAGCGATAGTGTATCGCGTGCCCGTACTCGTGGTAGACGGAGTTGAGGTCGTTGACGGGATTTTCGGGTTTGTAGCTCACGCGTACGTCTTGCGGGACCTGAATGGGGTACATGAACGGCGAGGCGTACTTTTTCGGGCGGTCGGCGTCGTCGAGCAGGATGCCTGCGGGGTTCAAGCCCATCGACGTGAGCGTCGCATGCACGCGGGTGATAGGGTTCATCTTGGGAATCTTGACGCCGTCGTAAATCTTGTTGC
>JBGPOY010000012.1:0-4770 GCA_041488275.1 Candidatus Nanoarchaeia archaeon | reverse complement strand
TGGCAAGAAGTTCAGCTCCAGCGAGCGCGAGAAGTTCGAGGCGGTCCTCACGGACCTCATCGGAACGCGCGGCGCCTGCCTGCTGGACGACAAGCTCAACGTGCTGGGCAAGGTTCCGCTCGCGGAACTCCCGAGCACGCTCTCGAGCCTGACTTCAGGCGTGCACGCGGTTGTGCTTGACGAAAGCATTGACCAGCCGATTGTCACGGCTGCCGAGAAGGCGCACGTCAAGCATCTCATCGGCATGGACACCAAGGTCAAGCCGTCCGACACGAGCGTGAACATCATCACGTCGGCAGAACTGTAAACACTCTCTTCTTTTTTTCTTATTTCTTTTCTCTAGCTCTCCACGCGCTAAATCGTTATTAATTCAACTGCCCTTGTTCGAGTTGTGGCGACCCTCCACTTCCTTGAACAGGGATTCCTGGCACGCACCCGCGAAACGACTGTTCTCATTGGCAGCCCTTCGACTGAATTGACCCTCGACGGCGCGGTCCTCGTCAACAACCATGATGAACGGCTCACGATGCGGGACATTACGGTCACCAAGCATCCTTCACTGATGACGATTGCGCTCCCTGACGCGACGGTGCTCTACATCCACGGTGCGATGCTCGTGCGGGGCGCGAAGAAACACGCATGCAACGTGCTTATCCTCGCAGACCTGAAAACTGCAGAGAAATTCATCACGTCATTGAAGCCGCGGCTTGCTGTTCTTCCCAGCGGCACGCTGGAGCAGTCGCGCGCCATACAGAAAAAGACCGGCATCCAAACCGTCATCGCGACGCCGGGAACCATCTTGAATCTCAAAGCGTACAGTGCACTTTCTTCACAGCAGCGCTTGGGAGCGTTTACAGAAATCTGACGAGTTGTACGACTGCCAATCCAACAAGACAGCCGGCGCTGAGGAACGGCATGGCTGGGTAGAATCGGTCTTTCTTGCCGTACCACAGCAGCAGGAACAATGCGAGTGCGACAAATGGCGGAATGAGCAAGGCAAGCCAGCCCTGTCCCGCGAGCGCGTACTGTTTCAGTACGCTCGCGGCAAAGAGGAGAGGGAACCCGATGTCGCCGCCTCCCAAGACTGCCGTGCGGATGCCTTCCCGCTGACCCATCACTTTCGCGACGCGTTTCGGTTCCTTTTCCGTCGATGCGTAGGGAAGGAGCAAGCCCGCGAACATGCCGCTCGACGCTTGGAATCGGGCGAGCGCGACCATGTGCTTGCTTGCCCACACGGCGTACATGTCATACAACGAAATGATGAACAGGATGATGAGCATCGCGGTGATGTTGACGACGCTGAAGAAGATTGCCGCGAGCCCGCCGTAGAGCAGGACTTCGGTGAAGTTTTGCACGAGCAGGTTGGGGCGCCAGACTTTCCACGCCGCGAGCACGATTGCGGCGATGAGCGCGATGAGTTCTGCCGCGGCAATGGGTTTCAGGAATGCATAGAGTGAGAAGTACAGGCAGAGCAACGCTGCAAGAAAAAACCATGCCTTCCAGACAAACACCGCTCGCCAGCGCATCAGGAGCAGGATAATGATTGTTCCCACGATAATCGCGCCGGTGATGAACCAAGGAGATTGCGATTCCTGCATTTGTGGTCGGTCAACGGTCTGCCCGGCAATGGGCGGAAGCGAGCTTGCAGTGAACGTGCCTGCTTCCTTTGAAGCGGGATAGTCGATGTACTGGTTCACGACGAACAATCCGACGTACTGCGCCGCGAGGAAGAGAACAACCAGCCAGAGGACAATGTGGACGCTATGCTTCACACGCTTCCTGCCTGCAAAAAACTATATAAAGCTACCTTTCGCCGGTGAGTGTATGAAGTCGTTCGCGAGCGTGACGCTCTCGGTGTTTGCCAAGCCCGAGGACGACGCGCCCAAGCTGAAAGAAGGGTTGCTCGCGCTTGCGCCCTTCACTCTCGAAGAAGAGAAGCTCACGCTGCAAGAGACGACCGCGCAGGGCTTCAACCAGCGCACCATCCACATTTACTCGATTATACTGCTCAAGGATCGGCACGTGAATGCCTGGCTCGAATTCCTGCTGCAGAAACTGAACCACCAACAGCGTCTCCAGCTCGTGCGCGAAGCCGAAAGCCGGCTCGATACCGACCTCCAATTCTTCATCCGCCTCGACAAGGACTTGTGGACGAACGACCGCGCGATGCAGCTTACGGACTCAGGCGACTGTTATCACCTGAAACTCCATGTCGCTGCGTTCCCCGCACGAAGGGATGTCGCGCTCGGCGTAGTCACCAACATTTTTAAATAACGCCCGTCACCGTCGTCCTATGGAAAACGAGGGTTTTACGGTCACGCCGTATGAGGTGACAGGGAGCGTTGACTACGACAAGCTGCTTCTCCAGTTCGGCGTCCGGCGCATTGATACTTCCCTCTTGGAACGCATCCGCAAGCGCGCGGGCGACCACTTCATGCTCCGCCGACAGCATTTCTTTGCTCACACCAACCTTGACAAGGTGCTCGATGCGGTTGACAAGAAAGAACACGTCTATCTCTACACGGGGCGCGCGCCTTCAGGACCGA
This sequence comes from Candidatus Nanoarchaeia archaeon, assembly GCA_041488275.1. Lineage (GTDB taxonomy): Archaea > Nanobdellota > Nanobdellia > Woesearchaeales > ARS49 > DSQK01. The sequence continues at coordinate 2,224 of JBGPOY010000012.1, read as the reverse complement.
TTCACCTCGGACACCTGTTGATTTGGCAGTTCACGAAGTGGCTCCAAGATGCGTACGGCTGGAAGCTCTTGTTCCAGATTCCTGACGAAGAAAAGTTCCTTTTCCGAGACGACCTGACGCTCGAAGAGACGGCAAAATGGACGCGCGAGAACCTCATCGACATCGTCGCGCTCGGGTTCGACCTGACGAAGACGCGGTTCCTGATTGACACGCGCGATGCCGATGAAATGTACGGGCTCGCGTGCAAGATCGCCAAGAAAACGACCGCGAGCACGGTGCGAGCGCTCTTCGGGCTGAAGAACGAGGACAATATCGGGAAATACTTTTTTACCGCCATGCAGTCCGTGCCCGCGTTCCTGCCGAGCGTGTGGGAAGGCAAGCCGACACAAGTGCTGATTCCCTGCGCCGTTGACCAAGACGTGCACTTCCGGCTCACGCGCGATGTCGCGGAAAAGCTCGGTTATCCCAAACCCGCCACGATTCTCTCCAAATTCTTGCCCTCGCTTTCTGCGGACAGCAAGATGTCTTCGTCAGCGGAAGTCGCCATTTGGACGACCGATTCCCCGAAAGAAGTGGAGCGCAAGATTCGCAAGTACGCGTTCTCGGGCGGCAAGGACACGGTTGAGGAGCACCGCAAGCATGGCGGCAATCCGGACGTCGACGTCTCGTTCCAATGGCTTTCGATGCTGTTCGAGCCCGACGACCGCAAGCTGGCGTCGATTCGCGACGACTACAAGTCCGGCAAATTGCTGTCCGGCGAGCTGAAACAGATTCTCATCGACAAAATCAACGCGTTCCTCGCGGAGCACCAGAAGAAACGCAAGGACGCCGAGAAAGTCGTCGCGGAACTCCTGAAGTAAGCAACGTTTTTATACTCTCGTTCATGCAACTGCGTCATCAGAGGTGATTTGAATGGCATTCAAGGCAGCACCCATCAACACGAGTTTCATGGTCGCGTCGTTGGTCGGGCTTATCTTTTCGGTCTTCTACATTCCGAAATACTCGGAGAGTTTCGCGCTCGCGTTCGGCCTCATCTTCGGCTGCATGCTCATCGCGAGCTTCATCAGCATGACACGCGCGACCCCTGACGAACAGTTGTTGCCGCGATTGCGCGGGAAGAAGATTACGTAAGAACTCCATGCAGGACAACTCGTTCGAAATTCTGCTGCAAAGCGTTCAAGCACCCTTTCCTCAACCAGTTTCGGTTGCGCAGCTTGATGGATTGATTGCCCATCTTCGCACATCGCTGAACGCAACCATTGAGTACAATATACGCGACCATCAGATGACCGGCATCGTTATTGGAAAGGAGTCCTCAACGCTGTTCAGGACTGCCCCGGGCATTGCTGACGAAACCATTGATGGGCTCATCTACGTCACGTCTTGGGATAGCAAGACAACGCCGCTAACAGGTCAGAAGGTCGATCAGAATCTTCCGGCATTGTGGCAGAGCATCGCCCGAGAAACGACAGCATATTTTTCAAAATAGTTAGAACTCAAAAGTCTTTTTCTTCTCTTCGATGACGCCCGGGGCCGAACCGCCGTGCCAGGAGAAGCGCGGGCGGATGCGCAGGGGATACATGCGTTCGTTGACGTCGTCAAGCGCGATTGCTGCTCCGGAAACGCGCGGGAGGTTGTCGAGTTCTTTGTCAAGGCCACTGCGCAGGTAGCTTTGGAGCAATGAAGCGAGCGCGTCGGTGTCGATTTTCGCCGTCAGACGATGGGCGATGATGATGTCGCTTTGCGTCATCGCGTCCGTGTGGATTTTGCCGGGCTGCTGGGTCGCAAGGACAAGCGCGATACCGGGCTGACGCCCCTCGCGCAGCAGTGTAATAAGTGCATTCGTTGCGGACGTCTTTCCTTCAAAGGGCAGGAACTCATGGGCTTCGTCAAGCAGCATCCAGACGATGGGCATCTCGATTTCGACGTGTCCTTCTTCGCGCAGGTAGTGCACCGCGGATGAGATGCCGTGGAATTCCTCTTCTTTGCGCGCAATCATGCGCTCGATGAAGAGTTTTTGCGCGACCAAGCCGATGGCGAGGTTCTTGATTTTCCAGCCTTCAGGCATCACGGCGTACGCGCTCATGTCGAGCACGGTGATTTGTCCGGGCGCGGCGAGGTCCTTGATGGGCGTCGCATCCCGACTGAACAAGCCCCACTCTCGCGCGGCGAGAAAGCGGTTCTCGACGGCGTTGCGGACGTGCGGTTCTTCGCGCGTGTCCTT
>JBGPOY010000011.1:0-9747 GCA_041488275.1 Candidatus Nanoarchaeia archaeon | reverse complement strand
CTTCGGGCGGTCCGTGTCATCGAGCAGGATGCCCGCGGGGTTCAAACCCATCGACGTGAGCGTCGCATGCACGCTTTTGATAGGATTGATCTTCGGAATCTTCACGCCATCGTAAATCTTGTTGCGAATCACGTAAAAATCGTCATAGTATTCCGGCGCGCGGCCGAAAATGTCTTGCGAGAACTCGTTCAGCCGCTTCGCGAACGGTTTTTTGATGCCGTCGCGGAGTTCGGTGATGACTTCGCGAAGTTTGCGCGTCGTCATCCGGTGCCCGCGGACGTACGCGTCCAGCGGAGTCGTGCCGTGCTCCGAAAATATCTTGCCGCACGTCGCAAACTTGGTCGAAACGTTCTTGGTCAGTTTCGGCGTGAGCGCGATGAACTCGTCATAGACGTCCTTGCGCGCATCGTCTGAGGCGGTCGCGGCGAACTGCCGCCACGTCTGCCACGTCACGGACTTGCCCTTGAACGTGTGCTTCTTGGACACGATTGCTTTTTGATGGAGGTTGTTCAGCTCAATCCCCTGTTTGTACGTCCGCGCGCCGGCAACGGAACCGACGCAGTCATCCAGTAAATCAGCGGGCTCTTTGAAATTCTTGAGAAACAGTTCGGCGTGCTTTTCACTCTTGCCTTCGAGCTCGCCAATCTTTTTTTGATTGAACGGCAGCCCGACCTGCATGTTCCAATACTGGATGCGCAAGGGAACGCCAATGGCTTCTGCTTTTGCGCACCAGTCGTTCAGATTCACCGAATTCTCCTCGCGAATGTGAGGAACGCCGTGTGCCCAATGCCTTTGTTGTCCGGGCGGGAACGTTGCGCGTCCACAACCCACGTGCGGTCGATAAGTTCGACCGTCCGCACGAACTGGAGTTTCGTTTCTTTTCTGACGGCGACCGAAAACGCGACGGCCTGCATGACTTGCGGTGTGTACGCGACGACAAAGCCGCCGACGCGGAGTGCTTTTGCCGCGGCGGAGATCGCCAATGACGTGTCGGGCAGGTCAAGCGTGACGAGGTCGACATTCTTTTCCGCGATGGATTTGGTAATGTCGCCGTGTTTGAGCGTGACGTTCTTCAGTCCAAGTGCTTTGATGTTTCCCTTGACGACTTCGAGAAAGTCGTCGCGGATTTCGTAGGTCGTTACTTTCTTGACGAGGTGCGCGAGGTAGCACGCGAGCGCGCCGGAACCCGCGCCGCCGTCAACCACGACGGAGTCTGCGTCAATGCCGGTCTCGGCGATAATCATCCCGATGTCTTTGGGGATGATGGTTTGGGCCTGCTTGCGGATTTTGCGCCAGAGGTCGATGAAGCTCGGCGTGAAGATGATGAATTCCTTACCCAGCGAGGTCTTGATGACGCTGCCGTCCTTGGCTTTCAGGTCCTTGACCGTAATATTGCCGTGCTGCGTGCCGAAGGGCTTCGACGTGTCAGCGACAAAGTACTCGTGCGCGCGGACGAGCGTGACGTCGCGGTCGAGTTCGGGAACGAATTCTTTTTTTTCGCGCTGGATGAGGATGCGTGCCATGGCCGTTTTTCCGTGAAGGTCGTATTTATAGGTATCCTGTCGACCACCAATAAGCTTATTAAATCAGGCGCGGGAAAAGCGCGTGAGGTGTTCCCTATGAAACGAGTCATTCCGATTCTGGCATTTCTAGTACTTTTGGTCGCGGCGTGCGCAAGCCCCGCGCCGAGTTCTGCGCCGTCGTCCTCGGGCAACAGCGTTCCGGCAGACCAAACGGTCACCATGCAGGGCTTCAAGTTCAGCCCCGCGGAAGTCCACATCAAGGTCGGACAGACCGTGGAGTGGAAGAACCAAGATAGCGCGTCGCACACCGTCGAAATCGCGGGCATCAGCAGCGGCGAACTCTTTACCGGCGACGCGTGGACGCACACATTCGCCACCGCAGGAACGTTCGATTACAGCTGCGGCATCCACCCGAGCATGCACGGCAAGGTCGTGGTCGAGTGAACGGGAAACAGGTCTGGCAGGCGGTCGTCTTCGGGCTGATAGTCACGCTCGCGATGAACGCGCTGGACATGCTGTACCATATCTCGACGGACACGACCGTCCATCTCAATTACGTCGCCGTGAAGTTCACCGTCATTTTCACGACCACGTTCTTGATTGCGCTCGTCATCGGGCGCGGCAAAGTGCCGGGCATCGTGAACACCTTGCTCGGTCCGAGCATGTTCTACATCTATTATTCCGTCGCGACGCCGACGCTGGACAGGAGCATCTTCACGCTCGATGAAAACGTCTGGTACATTGTCGTGCACACCATCGCGCTCGGCGTCATTTATTGGCTGACGCAGACGCAGGTCATGACCAAGAAGCCGAAACAGCTTGCTTTTGCGGCGCTCGTGTCGCTCGCGGCGCTGCCCTTGTACTGGGGCTGGCTGATGGCGCTCGTACGATTGATGGGACAAATGGAGGAAGAAACCACGCACGTCCTCACGGTCGGCTTGGCGTTCCTTATCATTGCGTTGCTGTTTGCGCTGGTCTACGGCGCGTCGTGGATTCGCGTCAAAGCGTGGTGGCCGGGCGTCATCGCCGGCGCCGTGTTCGGATTGATTGGCGTTGCCTTTGGAGCGACGTGGCTTGACGGACTCGTGCGCGTGTTCGTCATCGGCATTCCGTACACGCTCGTGCACACGACCTTGCGGGGCGCAAAATGAGCAAGTCCGCGGTCTGGAGCGTCATCACCGTCTTCCTTGCAGGAATTTTGGGCTCAATTCTCACATTCGTGGCGCCAAAAACCGTCATCGCCATCGGGCTCGGGTTTGGCAGGCATGACGACCGCGTCCTCGTCGGCATTCTCCTGCTCATCATTGCCGAAGTTTCCGTCTACAAACTCCTGACGCTCGTGATGGGTTCTCCGCAAAAGTCCGTTCCTGCCAAAAAACGCAAGAAGTAGTTGTGGAACATCTCGCCATTCTGACGCAAGGCCAAGGACTGCTTGACCTCATTGCGCGCGGCACGAAAAACATCGAGTCGCGCTGGAGCAAGAAGCCGATTCGGCCGTACGAGGACGTCGAAGCAGGCGAACGCATCTATTTCAAGGAAGGCAGGCGGGTCCAACTCGTTGCGGACATCCGCAGCGTGCAATACTTCGAGCACCTGACGCCCAACCAGCTTCAGAAAATCATGGAGATTTACGCGCCGCGCATCGGGCTTCCCGCCGAGCAGCTCGTGGGAGCGTACTCCAACCGCCCGTACGGCACGCTCGTGTTTCTCGACAACCCTCGGCCGATTGTCGCGTTTGAGATAGACAAGAATGGGTTCGGCTCGGGAACGGCGTGGCTCACCGTCGAATCGGTCGAAAAGCTGAAGCGCATTCCTGCGCCGCTGCCGGAACCCGGACAGCCGAACTTGTTCTGAAGCGAAGGCTGGGACTCGAACCCAGGAAAAACCGCTCTGCAGGCGGTCCCGTTAGCCGCTTCGGTACCTTCGCGTATATGCTCGACAGGGCTGGGAAGGGTATAAAAAGTTACTCCTTCAACGCCCACAAAAGCAAGCCGAGCGCAATCAGCCCGTTGACGATTGCCGAGCCAAGGCTCCAGACGGGCGTGACGACCAGCCACGGCACGAAAAAGGTCTGGTTGCTCCACCACAAATACGCGTGGACAACCGCGTGAAACACTTCTGCCCCGAACGCGGCAAAAAGAATCGCTTTCTTCGCTTTTCTGTCGAGCTGTTTGGTCATCTTCAGCCAGAGCAGCAGGAGCGCTGCCGTGACGATGATGCCGCCAGCGATTATCCAGTCAACCATACATTCACCTCGACGGCCCTGGGAGGATTTGAACCCCCGACATCCTGCTTAGAAGGCAGGCGCTCTTCCAGGCTGAGCTACAGGGCCATACTAAAACAGGAGAATATTGGCTTATAAAGGTTGGCTCAGTCCAACCAATCTTTCGCCTTGATTTTCTCGGGCAAATACTTGTCAGAAATGAATGTGATGCCTCTCGCGCTCAACGCCTGGATTTCGGCTTTCGCGCCGTAGTCCTTCATCAGCTTGAACTGGCGCTGCCAAGCTTTGTTTTTCTTGAACCAGTCGTATTCGGACATTTGCTTGAGACGCGCCTGGTCGACGTCCTTGAACTTGATGAAGTGTTTCGACAGCCCGTACTTTTCGATGTCGTCGCCGGTAATGCCGAGGAATTTCGCGTTGGGAATTGCCTGCGTTTCAGAGATGTGCGCGAGGTTAATCGAGCCGAACTTCAAGACGGAGTAAATGTAGAATCCCCACGGGTCGAAGTCCGCCAGAACGTACACGGGCAGCTTGTGTTCTTGGTTCAAACGCTGCAAAAGTCGGCGAATTCCTCGCGTGGTCTGTCCCTGCGAGCTCATGATGATGCACTTGTGCTTGTCCCAGTACTTGTCTTCGTGGAGGCGTTCCCAGACGGCGGCTTTTTCCATGTAAATGATATAATCGGCTTCGACTTTCTTGAATTTGATTTCCTCGACGTTCGAAGGCACTGACCAGCCGCCCGAACCTAATCTCGACCAGTCAATCGTGTCGCCCTTGTCTTCGATGACGACATGCCCGGCGACCGAGCCGTTCTTGTTGGCGTTGATGTGTAATTGTTCTCGCGAAAATCCGGTAATCAGTTCCAAATCTTCCAATGCCTTGTCGCTTTCGGGCTGGTCATCGACGATGTTGATGTTGGTGTGCGGAATGGTGCGTTTCGCCATGTAGAAGACGTCTCGCAGGGATGCGTGTTTTCCTAATTCGAGCAGCGCTTTCGCGTGTTTCGCGACTTCGAGCGTCTGCACGAACTTCTTGACGTGCCCGACGTTGAAGAAGAAGCGTTCTGCCGACTTGTCGCCCAACTCAAGGGTCTTGGATTTCTCGTTATATTGAACATTGGAAAGCGCGCGGACGGGAACGTTGAGCGCGGGCTGTTTGCCTTTCTCGATTTCCTTGACTAAGTCCTGCCCGAGTTCGATGAGCTTCTTCTTGGCGTCGCTCATTCGTCGTCCTCCTTGACGCTCATCTTGATTTTGCTCTCGGGTTCGTCGCTGTCGTCCGCTTCGATCTTGGCGGTGTTGGACTGGATGAAATCCTTGTTCTTGGCGAGCATATTTTCGAGTTCTGTCTGCAGTTTGCCCTTGGCGGTGCCGGTAAGAATCGAAAGCGTGTCCGCGACTTCGGGAATGTAGCGCTCGAAGAGATTGACGCGGTCGCGTTCGAGCCCGACGCGCTTTTTCTTGTTGACGTACGAGCCGAGGCGGCGCCCGACTTCCTGCAGGGCGAGCTTCATTTCCTTGACGATTTCGGGATAGTGAGCGATGGCTTCCTTGGCTTCCGACGTGAACGGGGGCCAGACGCTGGCGAGATGCACCGCGAGCGTTAACGGTCCCGCGGGCAGCGCGCCGTTGCTTTGCGACAGTCCGTACGGCTTCCAGTTGGTCTGGATGACGCTTTTCGTGGCCGCGCACGCGCTTTGCTGGTACAGGAGAGGAACGCGGTTCGCGAAACGCAGCAAGCGCACCGTCTCGTCGCCGTGCTGCTGTCCGCCGTACGCGATGGCGACTTCGATGACGAACGGGATGCCGCGGTACACTTCAGGAGCGCGCGTGACTGACGTGTAGAACTCGGCGGTGACTTCCTTCTTCAGTCCTTTTTCGAGCAATTCTTCGCCGATGGGGACGATGCAGTCAGTGGGAGGCGCAATGATTTTGGTATCTTTGATTGCCTGCATCAGTTTCTCGACGTGCGGGAGCTGAAGGTTGGCGGGTTTTTCGTTCGACGTGATGCCTGCTTTTTCGCAGATTTCTTTTGCGGTCTGCGGTCCGACGCGCGAGAACTCGTTGGTGAGGAAGCTCTGCATCGTGCGGCTTTCCGTCGCCTTGATCATCTTGAGCATCATGCCGAGCTCGACGCCGTACGGGTGCGGCTTGATTTCCTGCGGCTCCTTGGGCAACTTCTCAATCGCGCGGGCGAAAATCAGCTGCTCGGCCTTCGGAGTTGTGTAGATGAACGTGGCGTGCGGGTTCACGATGGCCGTGCCCTTGACGTACGCGTCGACGGACTGGTCGCCCTTCTGGTACGTCGCCTCGATATCGAGCTCGATGCGCGTGCCGTGCTCTTTCTTCCACTGAATTTCCTCGTCCTTGAGAATTTCGGGCTCATTTTTCTGCGTGTTGAGATGGAGTTCGAAATAGTGCGCAGGATGCTTCGGGTCGATGCGCGACTTGATGCGCGCCGGACGTCCGGTCGTGAGCTGCGCGTACAGTACTGCAGCTGAAATGCCGATGCCCTGCTGACCTCGGCTTTGCTTCATCGAGTGGAACTTTGAACCGTACAGCAAACGCGCGAAGACGTTGGGGATGTTTTTCCTGACAATGCCGGGACCGTTGTCTTCCACAATGACGCGGAAGCGGTCGTTGCCCATTTCGACGATTTCGATGGAGATTTCCGGCAGAATGCGCGCTTCTTCGCAGGCGTCGAGCGAGTTGTCCACCGCTTCTTTCACGACGGTGAGGAGGGCTTTGCGCTTGTTGTCAAAACCGAGCAAATGGCGGTTGCGCTCGAAGAACTCGGCGACTGAAACCTCACGCTGCTTTTCCGCCAGCTTAATTGCAATAGGATTGTCTGCTATGCGCCTTCACCCAAAAAATGCTTTTTCCGCAAATCTTTACGCCGCTGCTCGAGCCAATGGTACACGCTCGCGTGCTTCTGCCCTGAGAGCAGACTTTCGATCGCCTTTCGCGCGATAGGAAGCACCTCAAGCTCGCCGATGAGCCCGACGGTCTTCCCGTACACCATCAGATGGACGCCCGTTAATTCCTCAATCGTCTTTCGGGACTTGCCTTCCTCGCCGATGACTCGCCCTTTGACGCGGATGGCGTCGTTCTCATTCTTGGCGAAATCCTTGATGTTGAGGAACTCGATGCCGTAGTCGGCCTTGAGCAGGAGCTGCGCGATTTCAGGGCTGAAACCGCGCCCGATGGCGAGGACGATTTCGCGGCACACATACAGCCCGAGCGCGTCCTTGCCGTTGATGTTAACGACGCCTTCGCCCGAATCCACTTCGAGCGTGCAGCCGGTCGTGGTCTGGAGGTTCTTTTTGCCCGCTCCTTTCGTCCCGATTAAGACCGCGACGCGGTCTTTCGGAATGCGGAGCGTGTAGGCAAACTCCTCGGCCATCGGTTTCACGGGTTTGGGTGTCATATTTAAGCTTTCAGTTTCTGCATCAGTTCATCGACGGTGAGCGGCACGCCGGCTTTCACGGCGAACGACACGATGTTCTTGACGTCGCGCGCGAGATATTCCTTCGCGTTCGGGTCGTCGAGCGTCGTGGACTGGCTCATGTCGATGATGACGGGTTTTTCGTTGAAATTGAGGATGTTGAACGGGCTCAGGTCGCCGTGGACGAGTCCTGCTTTGTACAGTTTGCGCATTTGGGTGATTAATTCGTTGACAAATTCCTGAGGGCGTTTCGGTGGCGCGCTGTTGAGCTTTTGCGCGGCTGAATCTCCGCCGATGAGTTCCATCACCAAGACATTAAACAGGTGCGCCATGGGTGTCGGCACGCGCGCGCCCGCTTCGCGCGCTTTGAGGAGGTTTCTGAACTCGCGCTGCGCCCACGCAAACACGACCTTTCTTCGTTGGCGGTTGAGCTTGGGGAACCGCGGGTCGGTGCGAATGGATTCGTACATACGGTTGAAGTCGCACGTGGAGAGCCGGTAAATCTTGACGACCACCGTCTTGTCGCCTGCCTGCGCCGTGAAAACCGTGGCTTCCTTGCCCATGCTCAGCGGACCGATCAAACCATCGATAACGCCCTTGCTAATGAGACCGTGAACCTGCTTTTCCGTGAATTTATCGAACACGGAATTGAAGGTCTTCCACTTTTCCTTCGGCATCGTGCCCATTCTCGCCATGTAGAAACCCTCGGAAAGGGGCTTTTTAAAGGTTCGTGCCTCTATTTATAAAGAAACCACTGAAACACGCATAAATTTATATACTACAGAATATACGTCAAGTGTAATAGGGTTGTGTTTGTAAGTACTCAAAGCCGCAAGGCGATGACCGGGGAATAACAAGCGCAATCACAGCCAACCACCAAGGAGCTCACGCGAGCTTACGATAGATTCGTGCTATGAGCGTGTGAGTTAGTGTCGTTGGCACCATTTCACTATCAAAGCATCAAGACAACCCGCAACGGGCGGTCATCCAACTCATCGTTTGTTCCTTACGGACAACATCGGCCATCATACGCATATCGGCCACATCAAGCCTTTTCAAAGGCGTTGGAGAGACTCGTTCTGTGCGGCAGGAGGAAGGGTTTGGTCATCACGCTCACAAATGCATTGTTTTTGTGGGGTAGTCGGTAGACCAGCTTTTTCTCCCAAGGAGGCATACCATGGGAAAAATCAGTCCAGTTTCATCCAAATATATCGTCCATTCGACCATCGAAATTGATGGTCTTGTCGACCGACCTGACGTTATCGGGGCAATCTTCGGGCAGACCGAAGGCTTGCTCGGCGAAGAGTTGGAATTGCGCGAATTGCAGCGTTCCGGCCGCATCGGCAGAATTGAGGTCAACCTCGACGCCCGCGGCGGCAAGAGTTCTGGTCAAATCATCATTCCGAGCTCGCTTGACAAAGCCGAAACCGCGGTCATCGCGGCGGCGCTGGAAATCATTCAGCGCATCGGTCCGTGCAACGCGAAAGTCCGCGTCACGAACATCGAAGACGTCCGCATCAGCAAGCGCCAATTCGTCCTCGAGCGCGCAAAGGAATTGCTGCGCATCATGATGGACACCGGCTCGCCCGACAGCCAGGAAATCACCGAGGAAGTCATCAACTCGGTGCGCATCCAGGAAGTCGTGGAGTACGGCCGCGACCGTCTCCCTGCGGGACCGGGCGTTGACGACGCCGACGAAGTCATCGTCGTCGAAGGCCGCGCTGACGTCGTGAACCTGCTCAAGCACGGTTTCAAGAACGTCATCGCGATGAACGGCACGCAAGTGCCGCCGACCATCAGCGAGCTCTCGCAGAAGAAGGACATCATCGTCTTCGTTGACGGTGACCGCGGTGGCAACCTCATTTTGAAGGAAGTCCTCGCAGTCGCGGAAGTCGACTTCGTCACGAAAGCCCCCGACGGCAAGGAAGTCGAGGAACTCGCGAAGAAGGAAATCCACAAGGCATTGCGCAGCCGCATCACGGCAGAACAGGCAAAGCTCGAACTTGCGGCGTTGAACACGAGCGAGAGCATCCGCAAGCCGATGATTGCGTCCACGCGTCCCCAAGACCGCGGCCGCATCGCATCCGCCTCGATGCCTCCGCGCCGCGAAATGGCTGCGGCTCAGGCAATGCGCGCACCCGTTCCCCCGGGAGCGATGCGCCCGACGCCCACGGCCGCGCCTTCAGTCCCTGGCAAGAAGTTCAGCTCCAGCGAGCGCGAGAAGTTCGAGGCGGTCCTCACGGACCTCATCGGAACGCGCGGCGCCTGCCTGCTGGACGACAAGCTCAACGTGCTGGGCAAGGTTCCGCTTGCGGAACTCCCGAGCACGCTCTCGAGCCTCACGTCAGGAGTTCACGCGGTTGTGCTCGACGAAAGCATTGACCAGCCGATTGTCACGGCTGCCGAGAAGGCGCACGTCAAGCACCTCATCGGCATGGACACCAAGGTCAAACCGTCCGACACGAGCGTGAACATCATCACGTCGGCAGAACTGTAAACACTCTCTTCTTTTTTTCTTATTTCTTTTCTCTAGCTCTCCACGCGCTAAATCGTTAT
>JBGPOY010000010.1:0-11684 GCA_041488275.1 Candidatus Nanoarchaeia archaeon | reverse complement strand
CGTCTTGCACGACATCGAAGTGCTTTCGCTGTCCGACCCGAACCTGCCGATTGACATCACGGGCAAAATTCCGACGTCGCTGGACAAGCGCCTGGACAACCGGTTCCTCGACTTGCGCAATCCGCGCAACCTCGCGATTTTCAAAGTGCGCAGCGTCATCAACTGGAGCATCCGCCAATTCCTGATGAAAGAACGATTCATCGAGATGCAGACGCCGAAAATCATTTCGGCGGGCGCCGAGGGCGGCGCGACGCTGTTCCCGGTCCTTTATTACGACAAGAAAGCGTATCTTTCTCAATCGCAGCAATTGTACAAGCAAATGATGCTCATCGCGGGTTTCGAGCGCATTTTCGAAATCGGTCCGTCCTTCCGCGCGGAAAAGTCACACACGATGCGGCACTTCACCGAGTTCACGCAGCTTGACTTTGAGATGGCGTTCATCAACAACGAGGACGACGTTCTTCAAGTCCTCGAGCGTTTGTTCGTCCAAGTCTGCAATGACGTGAACGAACTCTGCGCAGACCAATTGCGTTTGCTGGGTGTCACGATTGACGTTCCGATGCTGCCGTTCCCGAGAGTCACGCACGCGAAAGCAGTCGAGATGCTGAACGCCGAAGGCGCGAAGCTCACCGCCGACGCGGACTTGGGCATTGAGGAAGAAAAGCAGCTCGGCGTTCTCATCAAGAAAAAGTTCAAGACCGACGCGTACTTTATCACGAAATACCCGTTCAGCCAGCGCGCGTTCTATATTATGAACGACGACGGCGTGTCGCGCGGCTTTGACTTTGAGTACCGTGGAACCGAGCTCGTCTCGGGCGGTCAGAGAGAGCACCGCTATCCGGTGCTGTGCAAGCAGATTGAAGGGAAAGGAATGACGCTCGCCAATTTCAACTTCTACACGGACCCGTTCAAGTTCGGCGCGCCGCCGCACGGCGGGTTCGGCATGGGCATCGACCGCCTGACGATGAAACTGCTCAGCCTCGAGAACGTGCGCGAAGCCGCGCTCTTCCCGCGCGACCCGGACCGGCTTGTTCCCTAGTTATGGACGTACTTGCAGAAATTCGGAAGTTGCTGGACGCACATCACGTGCAGTATCGCTGCTGGACGCACGCGAACTGTTCCTCGTCGGAAGAAGGCGCCGCGATTCGCGGAACGCCGTTGATGTCGGGCGCAAAGGCGCTCATCTTCCGTACGGAAGGGAAATTTTTGATGCTCATTCTCTCAGGCGATAAGCAGGTGGACATGAGCGCATTGCGCATGGTGCTGAAAACCAAGAGTCTGTCGCTCGCGACGCCCGATGAAGCATTGCAGGTGACGCACTGCACCATCGGCTCGATTCCGCCGTTCGGCAACCTCTTCGGCATTCCCGTGTACGTCGACAAGTCCTTGTGGAGAAACGAGACGATTTATTTCAATGCAGGACGCCACGACACCAGTATCGGCATCAAGATTGACGACTGGGAGCGCGTTGTGAAGCCCATCCGCATCGCGGTCGCGAAATAATCATTCTTCGCCGAGCAATGCCTTGCGCATCTTGTGCATGCCGACATACTCCTTGCTCGAGCCGCCGTTTTCCAACGAAAACTGGATGCACAGGTCCAATTGTTCCGCGCATCGCTTGACGCGGTTCGGGTCTGAGTATTTTCTCGCGCCGTTTGCGGCCCAAATCCCGAGGTCGTAATCGCCGTCGACCAAGGACATCAGCGCAACGATGGGGTACACGCGCGTCGTGAACGCGGCGCTCGCCGCGAGGCGTTTCTTGTCCTGCTTGTAGAGGGGAAGTTCAAAGAGTTCATTCGGCAGCGCTTCGCGAATCGTGTTCAGCGTCAGCCAGTTCACCTGAAACGTGGTGATGATGCGGTCGAACAGCGCTCCTGATTCCTCGAGTTTCGGCATCGTGCCTTCCGACGCGTACGTGAGCGCGAGCAGATACTGCGTCGCGACGTGCGGATGTTTTTGCGAGCGCACAACCGATTCGAGATACGCTTCTGCCGCCGGGAAATCGTTGTTCACGAACTGGTCCATCACGGTGTGGACAACATCATAGACGGAGGTTGTTTGCACGCGCGCCTCATGCGTGTTCGGCGGGAACGCACAGGATGCGGGGAGCAGCGCAACAGAAGACACCAGCAAGGTCCGCACCAGACGCTCCAGCCCCATAGGGTGCAGGAAGGCGGCAGAGTATATACAGATTGCTGTCGTGAGGCAAACATTTATTAATGCCCTCCAAACCCCTCGACGGTATGAGTATATCACGCCTGGGAACTAATAACTAGCAACCTTCTGCATAGTCCCCCGGCTTTTTGCCCTCCTAGCTTAGCCTGGTAGAGCGTGTGGCTGTTAACCACAAGGTCGCCAGTTCAAATCTGGCGGAGGGCGTATTATTCATGACGTATGAGCAGAAAATTAGCATTCGAGGAAATCTTGGAACGGCGCGTGTTGACGCCAGGACAGAGCTACTTGACAGACTATTTGCGCAGGGCGTACAAGCTTCCTGAGTCGCCTGTCGGAATCTACGAGCACAAGGCTGCGACAAATACGTGCAAGGAAAAGATTGACCTTCTGAATAAGGACACGTCGTTGAGATGGGATTTGGAACAGGCAATCAAGGCACCCTATTTCGACCTTGTTGAAAAACACATGCTCGACATAGAAAAGGGCATGATGTACTGTTTTGTTTTTCCTGAAGTCGGAAGGGATGTCGATAAGCGCGAAGTTTCAGGATTGCATTTGATGAAAGCAAAAACACTCCTGTCCTATATGACGCACGGCACGTGCACCCCTTTTATTGAGCAAGGCGATCAGCGTGTTGCGGGGATTTACATTCATTATGACAGAAAACTGAGTCAGAAATTGGTTGACGTATCTATTGGCGGCACCGATGAACCGGCGCATAGGCTCTCCTTGTGGATGCCGTACCGTGCGATGTACAAAAAATTGCAATGGCAATTTCCGGTGTTTACTGCGGTGAAACCTTTGGCGTTTAAGCAAACCGAGGAAGAACAGGATACGGAGCGTATGCAGCAGTTGCGCGAAGAAAAGAAGCGCATTGACTCTGAACTGTACGCACTTGACCAGAAATTACTCAAACTTCGCGAAGCCGCTGCCGAGAGTAAACCTTTAATACCAACTCCCGATAAGGTGGAAGCATGACCGCGGACTTCATCTCGATTCAGGAAGCCATTGCGAAAGGCAAAGGCAAGGTTCATCTGCGCGGCTGGGTCTATCGTGAACGAAAAAGCAATGCGTTCGCGTTCATCGTCCTGCGCGACCACAGCAATATCATCCAGTGCGTTGTGAAAAAGGACAAGGTCTCGCCCGAGATTTGGAAGCAGGCAGAGGAAGTCCTTATCGAAAGTTCTGTCGAGCTTGCGGGCACGTTGAAGGAAGACAAGCGCGCGCCGACCGGCTATGAAGTCGAAGTGGACGAGTTCACGCTCGTGCACAAGGCAGACCGTTTCCCCATCGGCAAGGACCAGTCCGAACAGTTCCTGCTCGACAAACGCCACCTCTGGATTCGCAGCCGCGAGCTCACGACCGTTTGGAAGGTCAAGGCGGAAATCCTGAAGGCGTGCCGCGACTACTTCGCGAGCAAGGGATATTACGAAACCACTCCTCCGATTATCACGGGCAGCTCCTGCGAGGGCGGCTCGACGCTGTTCCACATCGACTACTTCGGCGAAGAAGCGTTCCTTTCCCAAAGCGCGCAGCTCTATCTTGAGGCGATGATTTTCTCGCTCGAAAAAGTCTGGGCGCTCACTCCGAGCTTCCGCGCGGAGCCGAGCAAGACAAATCGACACCTGACGGAATACTGGCACTTGGAAGGCGAAGCCGCGTGGATGGACTTTGAAGGGCTTGTCGAGTTCGAACAAGGGCTTATCACGGCCATCTGCCAGCACGTCGCCAAGCACTGCAAGGAAGAGCTCAAGCTCCTCGGTCGAGATTACCGCGACCTCGAAAAAATCAAGCCGCCGTTCCCGAGAATCACCTACTCGGAAGCAATCGAGATGCTCAAGAAGGACGGCGTCACGATTCCGTGGGGCAAGGACTTGCGCACCGTCGAGGAAGAGACCCTGATGAAGCATTACGACAAGCCGCTCTGGGTCACCGGCTACCCCAAGGAAATCAAGGCGTTCTACATGAAGGACGACCCGGAGGATCCGAGAGTCGTCAAATGCTGCGACGTCCTCGCGCCCGAGGGCTTCGGCGAAATCATCGGCAGCTCCGAACGAGAAACTGACGTCAATATCCTCATTGAGAAGCTGCGCAAGGCAGGCGAAAAAGTCGAGCATTACGACTGGTATCTCGACCTCCGCAGGTTCGGCAGCGTGCCGCACTCGGGGTTCGGATTGGGCATCGAGCGCGTCGTGCGCTGGGTGTGCAAGCTGGAAAGCATCCGCGACGCCATTCCCTTCCCGCGGACTATCAAGAGGTCAACTCCGTAAATGGTGCTGGTCGATTTTTTCATTTCTTACATCGAGCAGCTCTCCTACATCGCGATTCTCGTGTTGCTCTTTATCGGCAGTTTCGGCATTCCCTTTCCCGAGGAAATCATTCTCCTCGCGGCGGGGTACGTCGCTTCCTTGCATTTCATGAACATCATCGGCGCCATCGTCGTCTGTTTTGTCGGCGTGATTCTCGGCGACCTCATCGGATACTGGATAGGTCACCGCGGAGGCGGCTGGTTCAAACGCCTGCTCTCGCACGAAAACTTCCGTCTGGTCGAGGAACACTTCGAACGCCATGGCAGCAAAACGATTTTCGTTTCACGGTTCCTCGCGGGCATCCGCGTCTTTTTCCCGATTGCCGCTGGTGCAACGAAGATGCCGCTGCGCGATTTCCTGTTCTGGGACATTCTTGCCGCGTTGATTTGGACGCCGGTCATGGTCCTGCTCGGATTCTGGTTCGGCAGGTTTCTGCCGCGGTTGGTGCGCGTCTTCCATCGTGTTGACCTCGCCATCATCCTCGCGTTCCTGCTGGGCATTATCGCCACGCTCATCATCATCCAGCAGCGCAAGCGCATCGAGCGCAACGTCGAGCGTCTCCGCCACCAGTTCTTCACCGTTCCTCGAAAAGACGAAAAGCCGTTCGAAGTGCGGTTCTTCGGCGAAAAGAAAGGCGCCGGCCAGAGAGTCTACGCGAAACAGCGCGTTTCCGACGGAAAAATCACGCTCCTCATCGAGTTCCTGCGCGACGGCAAGGTCGCGAAATGCCTGCACAGCAAGCACTGGCTGCGCCTCAAGACCTATCGTATGTTAGTGAACGACTGGGCGGACAAGTTGGGCAAGCCCAAGAAAGAAGCGTGGCCTAAGTAATCACGCAAGAATTTTCTGCACGTCTGTCTTCACGCGCTTTTCGAAGTCCGCTGACTTCTCGCCTTCGTCTTTTTCAGCGGAAAGCACAATCATCAGCATTTTTGCAAGCGCGCGTTCACGCTCAACGGCAAACGGCGCGCTTTTGCCGGTGTGTTCGCGTATCAGCGTCTCCTCAATATCCTCAACGGAGTGTTGGCTGACGCTCACCTGCAGGAATTCCTTGCTCGTGAGCGCGTTCGCGTTCTTCATCACGAAGTGCGCGCCCAAATCGTACGCGTGCTGGACGGCGTCATTGAAGTTGACGTCGGAAACGCGCCCTTGCGAGAGCGTGCCCGAGATGCGTAACGCGACAATGGCGTTCTCGAGCTGGTGCGTCTTGAGCGCGTCGCGCAATGCCGTCTCGACATCAGAAGGAGTCTTTCCTTCGGCGTCAACGGACAGGCAGACGGTCGGATGCAGCGCAAGCGGAACGTGCGTGATGGCGCCGTTGTCATACAGGACAAAGCTGCCGTGCTTGAGCTTCTCGAATTCGGCAAAGCTGTTCGGAAAGACCGGTCCGGGAAACACGACGTTGTTGTGGCTGCCCAGGTTTGCGCGGTCGACGACGTGGACGTGCCCGCCGGCGTAATAGTCAAATCCTTTCGGCAAGAAGGAGATGCTCATCGCGTCCATTTCCGCCAAGTCCTTGGGCTTGACTTCCTGCAGCGCGCTGTGGAAGAGGAATATCTTGGGTCCCGGTTCTGCTTCAAGCGGTTCGCGCGCGAGGTCGTCGTAGTACGCGCGTTCCAAGCCGCCTTTTTTGCCGAGCAAGCCGGTGATTTTGACGCCGGTCTTTGGATCGGTCGTGAACGCGAGATGGAGTTTGCCGTCGCGGACCTCGCCGCGCACGACGTTGGTGAACAGTCCCGCTTCTTCAAGCACGTCGAGCATGGTTTTGCCGCTCGGGCTGAAGTCGTGCGAGCCGGGAATCAGGTAAATCGGAATGCCTGCGTGCTGGAGGTCGTTGAATTTCTGCACGGCGAGTTTCAAAACGTCCACGGGAGGCATGCTGGTGTTGAACAGGTCGCCCGCGATGAGTACGAAGTCGACTTTTTCGGCGATGCATCGGTCAATTGCGGCTACAAAACTGCGGGAGTTCACGTCGCGCATGACGGGCTCGCGCCAGCCGCCCAAATGGACGTCGGAGAGGTGTGCGAATTTCACAAAAGGAGAAATGCAAACGCGCTATAAAAGAACTGTGGGGATGGAATGGATAGAAGTTACTTGACGAGCTTTTCGAGGTCGCTGAGTTCTTGCGATTCAGCGGCCTTGGTCAGGCTGGTGAGGTAATCGCTGAATTCGCTGGCGCTGTCCTTGTGCTCTTCTTTCAGCGTTGAATAGTCAAAATCCGCGAGATAGTTGCCGATGCTTTGGCGCGCGTCAACGAGGGAGAGCGCTTGAAAGGTGGGGTCGCTGACCATGCCTTCGATGTTGCGTTTCAGGCCGGCGAGCGTGTTGCGCAGTGCGCCGGTTCCTGCCTTGCGGGCATCGTCATACCTCTTGGTGACGGCATCCAAGAGCGCTTTCGTGTACTGAGGAACGGTTATCATATCCTTTCGTCGATATGATGCAGAACGGGTATATAAAGCTTTCGGTTATTTACTATCGTCAAGTGACTACAAATTACTCCTGCGTTGCGAGCAGCGGCCCGATATCCGGCCCCTGAATTTCGCCTTTTGAGGACATGACGCGGTTCCTGCCGGGGTGGCGGGCATCCTTGGCTTTCGCTGCGTACAGGTACCCGTCCGCGACTTCCAGCAATTGGTCGAACGTGACGTCTTTCGCGGGAATGCTCGGCAGGTCGTCAGGGAACGTCGCGACGCCGATGCTGAGCGTGACGTTCGGTCGGCGCGCTTCCGGGTCGAGCGACGGCATCGCGTTGTTGATGTCGCGCATCATGTGCACGGTCTCGAGCGCGACTTCATTGAGGATTTCTTCCGCGATTTTGAGCGCAGCGTCCTTGTTCGCTCCGGGCAGCAGCACGACAAACTCCTCGCCGCCCCAGCGGATGAGCGAGTCCTCCTTGCGCTTCAGGACGTTGCGGACGATGTCCGCGAACCGTTTCAGCACGCGGTCGCCGACGTCGTGACCGTACGTGTCGTTGAAGGACTTGAATTTGTCGATGTCCAGCATCAGCGCCGACACTTTGAGCTGGTAGCGCTTGGCTTCGTTGAGGACGCGCGCCGATTCGCGGTTGCCGAAATGGCGCGAGTACGCTTTCGTGAGCGCGTCGGTCATGGCGAGGTTGCGGAACGTCTCAAGACTGAAGAAACGGCTGAGCCCGGCCTTTGCCGAGGGCTGCTCGCCGTGTTCCAGCATCCGGATGGCCCGGGCGTCGAAGAGCTGAGGGTGTATGCGCGCAAATTTCAGCAGGATATCGTGATAGCGCTGGAATTCCGCGGAGTCGGTGAACTGCGCGATATCCCGCGCGACAACGTCTGCGGTGAGCGTTCCGCTGCCGCCGGGAAGGTGCGAGCCGGGCGCAAGGATTTTCGCAATGGCTTTCTTTGCCAGCTGTTCTGCAAGCTGTTGCTCGCCCAAGATGCGCTGCAGCGGCAAGACGACACGCTGGCGCTCCTCGCGCATCGTTGACTCGATGTCGTTCGCGACTTTTTCGATATTGAATATCCAGCTGTCAACCTGGTTTATCGTGAACCTGCCGGTGCGGAGCGTGCGTGAAATGCTGAGAATGTTTCCCGCTTCCGATTCGATGTGCTCCCGCTCGGATTGCTGCAGCTGCGCCATCATGTGGATAATCTGCTGGACCTGTTCCAGCAGGTTTTCGAACTCCTGCCCTTCACCGAGCCGCGATTTGGCGTCCTCCAGCAAATACTTGAACGAGTTGAGCCGCATGCTTTCGGATTTGAGCGCGGACATGTTGAGAATCAGGGTGCGCTTGAGATTGGAGAGCGTTTTGCTCTCTTCGGTCGCGATGCGCGTGGATTTCTGGACGGTCTCGCTCGCGTCGTGCAAGAGCGTCGTAAACACGCCAAGTGTCTTCTCGAGTTCTGCGCACTGGTCAATAATCTGCTGCGCGAGCGCGGGAACGTCCGAGCCGTTGCGGAGCATCGCCTCGCGCATGGACTGCAAATGCATGCGCAGTTTGCGGAGCGCCATCCGGTGGTCGTAGATGGTCTGGAAGCGCTTGTCGAACTCCAGCACGAGCAGCCACTGCTGCTGGCTCACCGCGAGCAGCGACTGAAGCGTCTTCGCGTATTCACCCTCTTTATCGTCCATTACTTCTTCAGAAGCCCGAAGTCCTTTTTAATGGTTTTTGCCCCCGCGGCAGGGGCAGGAGCGACAATGTCCTCAAACAGCGGGATTTTGATGGGCGTCGGGAACTTGACAAACGTGCTGGTGATGAGCGCTTCGCCCTTGTCGAGGCTGGCGATGGTGCGGTCGTCCTCGCTCAAATCCTGCGCTGCGCTCTCGATGAGCGCCTGACGCTCAGGTTTCATTTCCGTGCCGAGAATGATTTTGGTGTTGATGTTCGCGAGAATGTCGCGCGGAATGAGCGAAGGCAGCTGCGTGATGGCAATCAGTCCCACTTTGAACTTGCGTCCTTCGCGCGCGATGGTGCTGAAGATGTTGCCGCCCTTTTCGAGCGCGTCTTTGCCCAAAACGCGAGGAGCCTCCTCCAGCACGATGCTGATGACGGGCTTGTCTTTCAACGCTCCTTGCTGTTTGTGCCACTTGTATTTGTTCAGCGCTTCCGTTGAAACGAGACTGCCAATCAACAGTTCGACTTGTCCCGCAAACGACGAGGTATCGACAATCACGATGCGTCCGGCTTCGAGGTCGCGCACGATATCGGAAATGGTGGTAGTGCCTGCGTGAAGGTCGAACACGCCGGATGCCGTGAGCTGTCCGTTTTCCAGCTGGACGTCGAGCACTTGCTGGAGTCTGCGCCGCACGACCGCAATCGTGCCGTCCATAAATCCCGGCAGCGCGTCGCCTGCCATCAACTGCGCAACCCACGTCTGCCCGAACCGTTTCCAGTACGCCATCACGCACTCGCGCTGGGCATCGCTCCACGGTAAAACTCCGTCGAAGTGGTGCGGCTGGATGAGCGAGAGATTCACTTTGAGCGTGCGCCCGCCGGGCACCGGATCCGGAGAGTAATAGACGACTTTGTCCTTCGCGGCAGCGTGGTCCTTGAGCCCGAGCCGGTTGCGTCCGTAATATTCGTCGTGCGGGTCGAGCACGAGCACGCCCGCGTACTCGCGCCCGCACAAATCCCACAACATGCAGTACGCGAGGTTGCTCTTGCCCTTGCCCGTCGTGGCTGAAACGAGGACATGGTGGCTCAGCACGTCCGCGCCTTGAAGATAGATGGGCACGTCGAGCACTTTGCTTCCCGAGCGGAGTTTGCCGACGAACAGCGGCGTCGGAGGAGTGGTCAGGAACGCGACGTCCTTGCTCGTGATTTGGCGGACTTCGGAAAACATGCGCGGCAGATTCTTGGACGCGACCGCGGTCGTGCCGTTGATGAGCACTAAACCCTTTGCTTTCGCGAGAATGTAGGTTCGCAAATGCGGATCCATCAAGTTCAGGCTCGTGTCTTCCTCAAGCTTCAACCCCGACACGAGCTCCAGGTGCTGTTGGCTCAGCTGCGAGCCGTACACCAAGTCAAAGACGTGCAGCAACAGCATGCCCTGCGGCGTGTCCGCCACAAGCAATTCACCTAGCTCAAGCACTTGGTCATTCTTTTCGCGGACAAGAATGCTGCCGAATTCACCCGACACCACCATCCCCTTGAGCATGGCTGAATTCCTGCACCGACGTTATATAAGATTTTAGGGCATGCAAACAACAAATCTTTTATAGACGGCTCGCGACGCTTGTCGTATGCCGAAAAAAGAGGTTCAGCGCGCGCTCGAGGACGTCAAGCGTCTCGAAGACGAGGACATCCCGAGCGATGAGGACATCGCGGAGCAGTACGAAAACGACATGGCGAAAGCCGCCGCCGCGCTCAAACTGCTCAGGCCGATGTCCCGTGAACCGGTTTCTCGACGGAAAACGACCTCCAAGCGCCGCCGCAAGTGACGTTTTTCCGTCGGTACGAAAAAATCTCTGATACGAAAACTATATAAACAACCTCAAACTCTCGTCGGAACGGGGGAAGCGGCAGTTTTTCCCGATTAACAAAAAGACGTGAAAAGGAGGGTATTTCCATGGCAGAAATGGTTGCAAAAGTGGGTGTCAAGAAGCAGGGCGGTTATCTCTACTTCGTCGACAAGCAGGGAGATGTCTCGCGCGCCAAGATGGCACGCGGCAGGAAGAAGGGCGCCAAGAGCAAGCCTGAAAAGGTTGCCAAGGTCGGCGTCAAGAAGCATGTCGGCTACTTGTACTTCATCGACAAGAACGGCCACATCTCGCGCGCCAAGATGGCCCGCGCGTAAGTCTCCTTCGCTTTTTTTGTTTTCTTCTCTTTTCTTCTCTCTTTGTGCAGAATCGAAAACTATAAATACGCCGCTCCGGGCGGTCTGAGTATCAACAAAAGCGGTGGTTTGGTTTGTTCAACTGGTTCAAGAAACTGTTTTCAGGATGGGGCACGCGCAAGAACTTCAAGCTCGGACTCTACGGCCCTCCCAATTCCGGCAAAACGACGCTCGCGAACCGCATCTGCCTTGACTGGCTTGGGCAAGAGCTCGGCACGGTTTCTCCGGTCCCGCACGAAACGCGCGAAATCCAAGTCAAGGAAAGCATCGTCATCAAGAACAAGGAAGGCAAAGAACTCCAGTTCAACCTCGTCGACACACCGGGCATCGCCACGCGCATCGACTATGAGGACTTTCTCAAGCACGGCATGAACGAGAAGACCGCAAAAAAACGAGCGCGAGAAGCGACGAAAGGCGTTATCGATTCCATCAAGTGGCTTGACGAAGTGGACACGGTCGTGGTCGTGCTCGACTCGACGCAGGACCCGTTCAGTCAGGTGAACGTCACGATTCTCGGCAACCTGCAGGCGCGCGACATTCCCGTCGTTATTGCGGCAAACAAGATGGACTTGCGGCGCTCGAAACTGAAGCGCGTCCAGGCGGCGTTTCCGCAGTACGACATCATCCCGATTTCCGCCCGCACGGGCAAGAACATGGACGAGTTTTACGAGCAGCTCTTTACGCTCGCGAAGAGGTGAACCATGGTCACGATTCAGCTCCTTCCGTACGGCGAAATTGCCGGTCTCACGAGCGTCGGGCGCATCCGCAAAATTCTCAACCTCGCCAAGGAAAACAAGATCGTGATGATTCAGGGCAGACTGCAGCGCGAAGAGGAAGCCGAACTCATCAAGGTCACGATGGAAGAAATCAACAAGGAATTCCGCGGCAT
>JBGPOY010000009.1:0-54250 GCA_041488275.1 Candidatus Nanoarchaeia archaeon | reverse complement strand
CTCGAGCAACCCGTTCTCCACGTTTGAACTGAACCGCAGCTACTTCATCTATCTCAACAGCCTGTCCGGCAACATCGCGCCCATCGGTTCAGGAGTCAACGGCGACATGAACATCACGCTCGTGCAGGGCTGGAGCACGCCGAGCTGGCCGTACGAAAGCGACAGCAACTTCACGCGCTACTTCAACGCGAGCGTCCACCGCTACCTGATGAAGTGGAACACGACCGATCAGGCGTTCGTCATCTGGAGCCCGAGAATGTCCGCTCCGCCGCCGTCCCTGATGTTTGTGGGTGACGGGCAGTTCATTTACAGCGATTTCACGAACCAACTCAAGTACAACAAGACTAATGTGACCGGGTAGCAACGTTTTTAAATGAGTCCCGTATGAAGCAGAGCATGATGCGAAAAGAGGGAGTGGCGCTTGTCGTAGTGCTCATTCTCCTCGCTTCCTCGGTTTCTGCGGTCTTCACCGGCACGATTGAAGGCTACGTCCGGTACATGAACGGCACCTTTGCCGGCTCGGCTGCAAGCGTCAGCGCAACGGTTGGCTCCTGCTCCGGCAGCGGTTGTACCGGCAGCACCAGCACGGACACAAACTCGTACTACGTCATCGCCAACCTCAACCTGCCCGCGGGCGGCGCAATCACCGCGAGCGCGACGAAAGGGGCGTTCAGCGGCAGCAACGCGACCACCGCCAACTCGTTCCAAGCGGCAGCCGCGAACATCACGCTGTGCCAAGCGCCGAGCGCGCCCACGCTCACAGTTCCGCCGAGCAACCACGACACCAACCGCACACTCTTCTGGACATCCGGCACGGACTCCAACGGCTTCGCGACGTACGACGTCTTCCAATTCAACAGCGGCCCTGTCAACAGCAACGCGACCTCGCCGCAAATCGAAACAGGATTGAGCATCGGCAGTTCCTACTCGTGGACCGTCAAAACGTGCAACACGTTCAACGACTTCGGGTGCTGCTCGTCCACCTCCTCGAACACGTTCAGCGTCGGCAACACGGCGCCCAGCGCGCCCACGCTCACGGACCAGGACAACACGGACCTGACTTCTGTTTCGTTGCAGTGGACGTCCGGCACGGACTCCGACGGCGACAACACGACCGACACGCTGCAGTTCAGCAACACCAGCGACTTTTCCAACATCATTGACTCTTCCACGTCCGCGACATCGCCTCGGACGGAAAACGGGCTTTCCAACACGAGCGCATTGTATTGGCGCGTCCGCACGTGCGACTCGTTCGGCTCGTGCAGCTCGTACGCATCGGACATCTTTTTTGATTACACCTGCATTACCAGCACGGGCGGCGGTGGTGGCGGAGGAGGCGGCGGAGGCAGCGGCGGCTCCGGCTGCAACCCGTACTTCAACCAGTGCCAGCTCGGCGACGTCGGCTGCCGCGGCAACAGCAAAATGATTTGCGGCGACTGGGAACACACCGGCTATCTCATCTTCAATTTCATCCCGTGCGAACCGGGCAAGTCCTGCATCAACAGCGCGTGCGTCGACAAGTGCCAGGAAGAATGGATTTGCGACACGTGGAGCAAGTGCTCCGCGGAAGGCATCCAAACTCGCGCGTGCCGCGACTACCACAACTGCGGCGCGGAAGAATTTAAGGCGCCGGACCAGCGCACCTGCGTTCCCGGCGTCGGCGAAGCGCCGCTCCTGATTGGCGTTCCTCCGTTCACGATTGCCGCTCCGACCGTGATGACCACGCCGCTCGTTCCGATTGCAACGGTCGCGTTGGGATTCCTGCTCGGACTGCTCACGCTCTCGCTCCTCTTCGACCGCCAGTTTGACGTCATGGTGCTCTCGCACCAGCTCGGTCAGGAAGCGAAAATGATTACGAAGGGAGAATACGCCAAGGCAGACGTGTTCAACACGAAAGTCGTGGACTCGCACATCCGGCGTGCGGTGCTGGACGACCGCAAGGCAGGACACCGCGCCATCCTGAAGAAATACTACGAAATGAACCGCGACATCGCCCGTTACCACGCGCGGCTGGCGCTCAAGGTCGGCGAGAAAGCCAAGGCGAGCGTGCTCGCGAAGCGCGCCGAAGAGTTCAACCAGCTCGTGCAGAAGTATTCTGATTAGTTTTTTTGAGAAAATTATTAAGCTGCAAGCGACTCCTCACATTCTATGGAGAGTGCAATTCTTTTTCCGGGACGGCCAACCACCACAAAACTCGAGTTCACCACGCCGAAATTCGATGCCATACTGACAGAAATTATTGAGCAGGCACTCATTCGGTCAGGCATTTCCTTTGAAAAAAAGAACGAAGTGCAGCAGTATCAAACGCTTGTTGTTGGAAGCAAACGACACCCCGGTATTGACGCAATCCTTGCCTATGTTGGAAGACACGCGGAAAAGCCGCTCCAGAAAGGAGCCACGTGCCTTGAGACACAACTTTGGGTCCCTGACTACATCAGGTTTCCCGCAACCGTTCCTGTCGAGAAAAAAGAAGCGATGCTGAATCATTTGATCGGCAATTGCAAAGATTGCTTCCGGGATTTGTACACGGACGGCATTCTGTACGCGATGGCGATTAAACGGAATTCAATCAGGAACTAACCTCTCAACAACTAACACATGCAGAAATATGCTCACGAGACGCGAAACAACAGTTCAAACGAAGCATTACGTAATGCGTTGTAGTCACGGTCTGAAAAAGTGAACCTTCTTGGGGTAGCACCCATGGCATACGCTTCGAAAGCCCCAATATGCGAGAGACGACCGTCGTTTACTTGAACACTTCCGGTGTCACTGACTACGTAACCGCACTGACTAAGAACGTCAGTGAGTTGCATCTTTTCTCTTGGAATATGCCACATTTCTTTCGTTGACATGTAAATAACCCCAAATTACAAGTATTGCCTGTAGTATATAAAACTTATGACCTGCTCAGAGCCTTCAGATTTGAAACAGAAGAACCTAGACACCCTAAACCTGCTGTCCAAATTGCAATCAACGATTTCGTCACAAGGGAAGGTTATGATCCTCAGAAGTTTATGGATCAACAAATTCAAAACGAAAGAAAATATCTGGCAAGTGAGAAGTTCAAACAACACCAAAAGAAACTTCAGATGATTCTCACATCTAATGGAATCGAAGTAACAGAATAATCATTCGAAAACCTCTAGTTTTCCGGAGGGTTTTAATATTTGTTCTACGATTAACTCGACAGGCAACATATGAAGGTAAGCGAATTTAAAGGAATTGCAAATAATTTATGCAGCAATCTCGATAATCAATTTCTATTCGGCTCGTATAAAGACCTGAAACCACCCATAGAACTCAATGTATTAAAGGATAAATCTGAGCTTGCACAACACTGTTGGTCATTTATTAAAGAAAGAATAAGGGCACCATTTGATTTAGAGAGAATCAAAGAAGTAATTCTCAAAGTACACCGAAAGGAGAAATTTCAGACAGTTATGGTGAAAATCAAAATTGACAATAAAGAAATTGTTGGCAGAGCAGCAAGTCTTTAACCATCCCAGAAGTCAGAGGTTGTTGTTACTTATTGATTTCTCGCGTTATTGATTCCCGTGCATTTTTACCTTCTTGGACTATTTGCTCTAACGCTTCTCGAGTGTTATAGGAGTAATCTTCTGGAACAGTTCCTGTTACGAATGCTGTTCGTTTCTCGTTCCAGCATTCGGCAACAGTATTGCAGATTGCAATATTTTCGTATTTGATTGTGCCGTATTTGCTTTCGAATACATGATGTAATCTGCTTGATGCTTGCCAGAGCTTTCGATCGTTTCCAGAAAAATCAAAGAGTGTCAGCATTCCAGGGCGTTGTTTGCGGCCTGCTAAGACGCAGGTTCCAACTACGTCACAATATCTGTCCTTCAGCTTTTGCAGGACAAAGTTATAGGGACTCGGTGCGAAGGTGTTCATGCAAAGAACCACGCGTGATTCCGGATCGGGCAACATCACGTAGAATTCAGTCTCAGGAACTGCGTGCTCACAATCTGTTCGGTCTGGTCGATAGCCTCGACGTTCAAGTACCGGCGTCCGCCATTCAGGAAGTGTATCTCCATCCCAACCATAAACCAACATGCGGGTTCTTCCTTCTGATTTCATTCCCAAGACTCCTGAAAGTCGCCATGCCCAAAGGACTAATGCGCGAGCTGCCGACGTATGCCATAGCTCATGGATTCCCACAACATAGTCAATATCTTGATAGTCCGAGCGTTCTCCAAAATGCTTTCCTATGCTATCAACGACCGTCGATTCGAGAAAGAACTCATCAAAGCTGGTTTGAAGTATCCTCTCTTTCAAAGACGGTTTACCATTGCCCATTTTATCAGAGAAATCACCCCATCAATAAAAATCTTCATAAGACTTCGCCTTTTGCTTCAGTAGTAAAACCTGCCTTTATAAACCGCCTTTTCTAACAGTCCGATAAGGTGATATCTTTTAAGATGGGGAGAGAGAGTTAGTTTTGGTTCGAGAAGAAAATCAAAAAGAAGAACAAAGACATATTGGTAAAATTTTACCAGAATCCCGGGTTTTGTCTTATGACTTTATAGTTCGATTGCGTTTTCTTTGTCTTTTTTTGAAGTTTAGAAAGTTTAGCGTTTCCTGATTTAATCTCTCGAACACCACTATAGGTTACTTTTCCAGTTAGATCTCTTTTCCTAACTCGGAAATCGTGACCTCTGCCTGTTCTTTCAACTTCATAACCTGCCAGTCGTGCTTGCATAACGTAAGAATCCTCAGCGGCTTTTCCTTTTCTTCGGTTTTCGTCAATGACTTCTCTTTTGATTTGTTTTTTTGGAATTTTTCTTCCAAACAAATCCGTTTTTATCAATTTTCCAAACACATCTCGTGGCATAGTTATTTACCTCACAATTTCAAAACAAGCTTAATTTTTTTCGTCTTTTTATTCTAATTTCCCCAGTCAGTATGTTAGTCTGAGGGTATTCATCTGTTCTTAATCTTCCTTTTCTCTTAGGCATATAATTCACCTCATATCATCTTTAAAACCACGTAATATTTAAATCTTTCGTAATTTAACCACTAACAAGTGACTATCAACTGGCCAACTTCTTCTACCTTCTCCGACCGTCCGAATACCTTTGCCCTTCCACGAAAGCTTTATAAACCACTCCTTTGCTCTCTCGGACAGCACAATGTGGGGAACAACTTCCCTGAAGTGCAGAAGCACGCGTGCTTCAGACGATAACGGAGGACACTCATATGGGAATTTACAAATATATTCGAGACGCATGGCGTTCTGACAGTCCGGAGCTGAAAGCTCTTTGGAAGCAACGATTGATTGCATGGAGACGCGAGCCTGTGACCCTGCGCATCGACCACCCGACGCGACTTGATCGCGCACGAGCGGTCGGCTACCGCGCGAAGAGCGGCGTCGTTCTCGTTCGCCAGCGCGTGAACCGCGGCTCGCACACGCGCGAAGACCGCAGCGGCGGACGACACTCCAGTAACTCGCAACGCAGAATGAATCTCCATCTCAACTACGGCACCATCGCGGAGCGGCGCGCCAACGACGCGTACCCGAACTGCGAAGTGCTGAACTCATATTTCGTCGCGCGCGACGGCAAGCACGAATGGTACGAGGTCATCCTCGTCGACCGTGCCAGCCCCGTCGTGCTCGCGGACGAGCGTCTCGCAGGCATCGCGCGCCAGCGCGGACGAGCCTACCGCGGCCTCACGAGCGCGAGCCGCAAGACGCGCGGACTGCGCCGCAAGGGCAAGGGCGCCGAAAAAGTGCGCTAATCACGTTTGTTTGATTTTTTCTTTTTGCTCAGCCACATATGAAAGGAGGGCGACCAATGCCGAAAGCAAAAGTCAAAGAGATGAAGCCGGTGATGCAGGAAGAGGAAGACGACCTCTCCAAGGAAGATTACGCGGACAAGGATAAGTTCGTGGAAGACCTCCTCGATGAAGACGAGGAAGAAAATGTCGAAGAAGGGGGCGCGCCGGATGACGACGCAGCTCCTAGTGCTGCCATTGACACGGGCGACGACTTCTAATACTTTCTTTTTTTGACTACTTTATAATAGTGTATTCGGGAAAAGTTTATATACTCCCCAGCGCGTCCTTCGTCGAGAGGGGTTGGGGGCAGCATGAGTCAATCACAAGAACGCAAAACCAGCTACATTTCTGCTATCTATAGTGGTGCAAAAGCGCTCGCCGCCGAAGCCGTACGTTCGGTGAAGCCGTACGTGCTTGCTGGCACGACCGCCGCGCTTTCCCTGCTCGCCTCGAACGCTTACGCTCAAGAGCCGCCCACACCTATTCCTCAGAAGCCGTTCCCTGCGCAGGACACGCCGAAGAACGACGTTCAGGACGTTCCCGCAAAAGACACGACCGCCAAGCCGGGCCAAGACGCCAAAGACGACGCTCCCAAGGACGTTCCCGCCGGATTTGTCAAGCTGTCCGGTTCCAATCTCTACGTTCCCGGTTCGCTCTTGGACGACGACTACATTCGCGTTCGCTTTGGCATCCAATCCGAAAAATCAGGTTCTTATTTTAACACGCAAGGCAACCTCGAAGTCAGCGACAAGGTACGCCTCGCCTGGGACCTTGACTACGCCGGCACGAAAGGCGCGGAAGGCGACGCCGACCGCACGTTCAAGAGTTACGGCGCACTGCTCGGCGTCCGCACTCCTGACGTCAACGGACGCCTGAACCTCACGCGCAGCGAAAAGAAACTCAACAATTCCACCTTCTCGTCCAGCGCGCTGAGCCCGACGCTCACGCAGGACACGTTCGCTGATTCCTCGGACGACATCACGTCCTCGCTCGGCTCGCTCCTGTTCAAGTACACGGTCGACAAGAACCTCATCGTCGAGGCGTCGATGTCAGAACTCCGCACGCTCGAAAAACTCGCGAACAACCAACGCGACCACATCTACGGCACCACCATCGTCGGCGGCAACCCCGTAACGGTGGACGACACCATCCTCACGATGACGGGCGGCGACACGCGCTCCGTCGAGGAACACTTCGGCTTCGGGCTTGAAAGCGTGCTTGACGAACACAACAACGTCAAGGCGCGCCTCAACGCGATGTACAATCGCGCCAGCGTCACGTCCTTCACCGGTCTTGACGAAAACTTCGACTCGTGGCGCATCCTCGCAGGCGGGCAATGGAACGGGCTCTCCGCGCGCGTCGGCTACCTCAAGCAGCTCAACAGCTCGCTCGTCAGCCGCTTCTTCGGCGAAGGAACGCTCAGCGGCATCATCGGACAGCACGCCCTCGCGCAAGTGATGGCCGGCGCTGATGACGATGGCAAATCGTACGGCGCAATCCTGCTCTCGTTCAACGCAAACCGCGCGTTCGAGCACAAAGACGTCCAGCGCGTCATCGCGTACCGCGACGAACTCGTCGACAACCGCATTGATGTCGGGCTCACCGCGGACCAGCGCCGCTTCGCGGAACTGATTGCGGATGAATCACTTGTCTACGACCTCGGCGGATTCACCATCCAAGGCGGCTGGCGCTTCTTCAACGACCGCACGCTGTATTCCCTCAAGGCAGGCGCCGACCTGAGTTCGATTCTCACCGGACTCGCGGCGTTCGCCGAATACGAAGGCGGCAGAAAGTACAGCTCGTGGAACATCGGACCGCGCGTCAAGATCGGCAGCATCTGGTCCGTCTTGCCGGGCACGCTCGGCGTCGACGTCACGAGCACGCGCGACCAGGAATCGGGCTTCCACGACCGCGCCGCGTATCTGACCTGGACTCTCAACAAATGAAACGCTTTCTTGCCGCGATAATTCTTGCAACATTGCTCGCGGCAGTCGGAGCGTTCGCCATCGACATTGCGCCTTCTCTTTCGTTCACGAGCAACACGACGAGCACGACCAGCACGGCGAAGTTAACTGCAGTTGCGATTGACCCCGACACGTCACCGAACGTGCAGGACATTTCCGGCGTTCAAATTTTCAAGGACGGCACGCTCGATACGTCCAGCACGTGCGATGGCATCGCCAGCACGTGCGTTCTCGTCGACATTGAATACGAACCGAACGCTTCGGTTCACACGTTCACCGCGACGGCGACCGACAACGAAGGCAACACCGTCACGAGCTCGCCGATTATCATCACGTTCTCGGGCACCAACGCGCCTCCGTCGCTTGCTGCATTGCCGAACGTCAGCATCCTCGAAGACTCGGGCATGAACCTGCACGTCATCGACCTGTGGGCAGTCGCGTCAGACTTTGAAACGCCGACACCCAACCTTTCCTACTCTCTCGCATCGCAATCCAACCTGAGCGTGGCGAACTGCTCCATCTCTGCCGGACGCTACATCGACTGCACGACCGTGACGGGCAACCTTTCGGGGCGGAGCAACATCACCGCGAGCGTCTCCGACGGCGAGCACAGCGCGACCGGAAACTTTACCGTCACTGTTGTTCCGGTCAACGACGCGCCGGTCGTCAACACGACGACGGTTCTCGCGAACATCACGTTCCTCGAGGACGGCAACGCGACGCTCAACCTCTCCAACGCATTCTTTGACGTCGACAACACGACGCTCACGTACGCGGCAGCGTTGTCGAACGCGATTGCGTCAGTCTCCTTCAACGGCACGAACGCAACGATTCTCGGCCTGCCGAACCTGAACGGCAACACGACGGTCACGTTCACGGCATCGGACGGACAATACTCGGCATCGCGCAGTATCCTTGTTACTATTACTCCTGTTGATGACGCTCCTGTTTTGACGGGCGCGATTCCGAACCAGACGTGGGCGGAAGACACAACGGCGACGTTCAGCATCACGCCGTTCTGGACTGAAGTCGACGGTCAAGACCTGAACTGGACGGTCGCCGGCAACGTCAACATTAACGTCACGATTGATAACGCGACCGGTTTGGTCACGCTCGTTCCCGCGCCGAACTTCAACGGTGTTGAAACTATTATCTTTACTGCAGCGGACGGCACGCTCACGACCGCGAGCAACGCGGTTGTCTTGAACGTCACGCCCGTCAACGACGCTCCCGTGTTCAACGGCTCCATGCTGCTTCCGAGCATCACGATTTACGAGGACGTCCTCAACCAAACGCTGGCGCTCGCGCCGTCGTTCTTCGACATCGACAGCGCGGACATCAACTGGTCCGCGGTCGTTACGGGTCCCTTGCAGGTGGCAATCGACCAAACGACGGGCATCGTGAACGTCACGACGCTTCCGAACGCGACGGGCAGCGGCACGATTGTCTTTACCGCGACGGACGGTTTGCTCACCAGCGCAGCCAGTAACATTGTCGTCGTCACGACCTTGCCGATTAACGACGCACCGTTCCTGACGGGAATGCTCCCGAATATTACATTCCCCGAGGACAGCTTCGGTCAGCTGAACCTCGTTCCGTTCTTCGGCGACGTCGACAACGCGACGCTGTTGTATTCAGTCACGTCGGCGAACCCGAGCATCCTGCCCACGATTCTGCCCGACGGCACGCTCAATGTGACGGCAACGCCGGACTTCAACGGCAACGGCACGGTATCCATCACCGCTGACGACGGACAGTTCGTCGTTACCGCGAACATTGTCGTGGTGGTCGTGACGTCGGTGAACGACGCGCCCATCCTGAACGTCACGCTCCCGAACGTCACGTTCGCTGAAGAGGCGAGCACGACGCTCAACCTCGCGAACTTCTTCGCGGACGTCGACAACGAATCACTCTTGTACAGCGCATCCTTTGACTCCAGCAAAGTCAGCGTGTTCGTGAACGGCTCGAACGCGACCATCACAGGCTTGCTGAACTACTTCGGCAACACCACGGTCACGTTCACGGCTTCCGACGGGCAGTTCAGCACGTCGGGCTCGCTGCTCGCGACCGTCACGAACGTTGACGACGCGCCAATTTTCGCGGGCACGATTCCGAACCAGACGTGGAGCGAAGACACGGTCCAGACGCTCTCCATTGCGTCGTTCTGGACCGAAGTTGACGGACAAGACTTGAACTGGACGGTCGCGGGTAACGCGCAAATTGCTGTTGTGGTCGACAACGCGACGGGTCTTGTGACGTTCACGCCTGCGGTTGACTTCAACGGCGTTGAATCTGTTGTGTTTACGGCGACGGACGGCGCGCTCACGGTTGCGAGCAATGCTGTTGTGTTGAACGTCACGCCCGTCAACGACGCTCCCGTGTTCAACAGCTCGATGCCGCTGCAAAACATCACGCTCGAGGAAGACACGTCGAACAGCACGCTCAACCTTTCACAATCCTTCTTTGACATTGACACCCCAACGCTGACGTTCGCGGCAGCCCCCGATCCGTCGCTGTCGGTCGTCATCAACCAAACGACGGGCATCGTGAATATCACGCCGGTCGCGAACTTTAACGGCATCGCGAGCGTCACGTTCACCGCAAACGACGGACTGCTCGGAAGCGGTTCGAGCAACACGGTGACGGTCAACGTCACGCCGGTCGAAGACGCTCCTGCGTTCACCACCTTGGCAAACCAAGGCGCGAACGCCAACAGCACGTTCACGTACGGCGTCGGCGCGGCTGACGTTGACGGAGAAGCGCTCACGTTCAACGACAACGCGACCGAGTTCGACATCGGCAACACGACCGGCGTCATCAGCTTTACTCCGACTGCGGTCGGCGACATTCCGGTTACTCTGCAAGTCTGTGACGCGCTCGTCTGTACGACGGGCAACTTCACGATTTCCGTCGGCGCTCCTGTTCCGCCCCCGTCGGGCGGTGGCGGAGGCGGCGGAGGGGGTGGCGGTGGAGGCGGCGGTGGAAGTTCGAGTTCGAGCGGTGGCGGCGGTTACGCGCCGGGCTACAACTTGACGACGCCGACGTTCAGCAACACGCCGAACTATCCGGTCTTGGGCGGCTCCGGGAACGAAACGTACCCGCTCATCACGCCGGACCTCGAGCCGCACATCGGCACGGGCAACGCAACACAGAAACTGAAGACGCCGCTCGCCGCAGCCGTCGTCGCAGAACTCCCGCACGCGGACATGGGCATCGGCTTCACCATCATCCTCGGCATCCTGGTCTTCGGACTGGCGATTTACTTTGTCGTGATGAAGCTGCTGTTTTAGTTCTTCACTTTTGTTCTCGCAAGTACATCACGGTCATCGCCGCAACCGCGCCCACCGCGTCCGCGATTAAGTCAAGCGCGAAGTTGCGGTAATCGCCGACAAAATTGTCGGGGATGCCCAGCGCCACGAAGAACTCGGTCATTTCAACATACGCGCCGACGCCCAATGCGCACAGGGCAAGGATGACGTGCGGCGCGATGCCGTCTTGCTTCAAACTCCTGCGCAGCACGTGATGGAAGAGCAATGCAATCGTGAACGTGCCGAAGACGTGCACGATTTGGTCGTAACGCAGGAACTCCGGACCCAGCGGATAAATCATCCATCCGTAAATCAGTCCAAACCCAAAATTGACGCCGCCCAGCATGTGCAGGCAGGCGAGCAGGAGCATCGACCATAGGATTTTGTGCGGGAAATGGAACGTGCGGTTGAGGAAATAGAGCGCAATCCCGTACCCGACAATGGTCAGCTGGTACTGGATGAATTCGTAATTGTGCTGGACAAAGAACGTCGTGCCGAACACGAGCACGCTGAGGGCAAACACGCCGAGAATGACAAACTCTCCTCCTTTTTTCATGGTTTTCAAACAGTCCTACAGCCCCAACATCTGGTCAATCTCTCTCGCCGCTCGCCGTAAATCGTCAATCGTCTTTTCGGCGTCGCGGCGGACTTCGTCAATAAGCAATTCGAGCGTGTTGTCGCGCAGCCAGTAGTTTCTGCCGTCGTACAGCACTAAGCCTGACTCTATGAGTTTGTTGAGGTGATGGACGACCGTCCCGCGCGAGAGTTCTGTCGATTCCGCGAGCAAGTCCGAACTCAAAGGGCGTCCGAGTTTGGCGGACTTCACGAGCTCAATGAAAATGCGAAACAT
This sequence comes from Candidatus Nanoarchaeia archaeon, assembly GCA_041488275.1. Taxonomy (GTDB): domain Archaea; phylum Nanobdellota; class Nanobdellia; order Woesearchaeales; family ARS49; genus DSQK01. The sequence continues at coordinate 42,332 of JBGPOY010000009.1, read as the reverse complement.
GCTCCGGTCTTTGTCGCGCAAAGAAAACAGTCCCAGAGAACTGCCGAACCATTGCAGTTCTTCATTCAGAGAAGCACGTGCGGGCTTCCGCAGCGTCACAATCGTGATGCGCCGCTGGATGAACGCCATCGTCAGCCCATGTAGGTGGGAGTGTCCTTGCCCTTGTCCGACTGTTCGGACAGCAGCTTCTGCTTCTTTTCCGCCTTTAGGATTGCCTTGGGCTTAGCGATTTTGCCGTACTCGTCCTCGTACTTCTTGACGGTGGCCTGCAGGACTTCAATGATGCTCTTGACGTGCCACGGCTCCACCATGACGAGGTTGTGCTGGAGGAGGAAGCTCGGCTTGTCCTTGCTGCGCGGGTCGTTGCGCGGCGTGATGCTCTTGAAGTCGAGCATGAACAGCGTGGGAGAAAAGTTGACGCTCATTTCGTGCGCGAACATCGCTGCGCCGTCGTTGACGCTCATGTTGATTTGGTCGGTCATAGTGTTCACCTATAGTTCATGCTTGAGCATTTTCTTGAGTTTTTCCTTGTCGGGGACGAGCTCGTGGAGCGCGCCGCCCAAAATCGTTCCCGCGAACTTCAGCTTCTGCGCCCATTGCCGGACGCTTTCGCCGTCGTCGGGATTGACAAAATGATTGAGGTCGAACCACTCGTTCAATTGCTCGCCGTGCTGGTTCCAGCTCGAGAGCCGGCAGCCCGTCGGTTTGACTTCGTGAATGGTGCATCCGTGCTTGCCGAGGAAGACGCACGGTCCGTACGGCTGCTTCAGCATTTTCGGGCGCCAGAGTGTCGTATGATACTTGGTAATGGGCTCGAAGTATTTCTCTTTCGTCTGTTCCTCGGTAAGGTTCAGATGGTGCGCGATGCGCTGCACGTCTTCTTCGGTCGCGGTGCCCGTGCCGTATTCGCAGCACTTGGTGCAGTTGAGCTTCCTGCAGGGCGTGTCGGCGAGCGATTCGACGACGTTCAACGGCGTCGATTTGGTAATTGCCGCCGCCTCTTTTCTGATCTCCCTGCAAGGAATCATGGCTCGTCGGGAGAGCTTTCTCTATATAAATGTTTCTCCGCGAGTGCGTAACCTTTATATATTAGTTCAATCAAACCACGTTATAGTTGATGTTAAGTCAACAGAAAGGTGTGTGGAATGAAGGACCAAAAACCGCAGGAAGCCCCGCTCGACCCGCTCAAGAAAGAGCTCGAGCACAAGACCAAGGAATCGCAAGACTACCTTGACCATCTCAAACGCCTTCAGGCTGATTTTGAGAACTTCATCAAGCGCTCGGACAAGGAACGCAAAGACGTGGTCGCGTTCGCCAGCGAAAAACTCGTCCTCAAGCTCCTCACGGTGCTGGACGAGTTCGAGCACACCCTTGACGCCCTCAGAAAGTCGGGAACCAAATCCGACATTGTCCAGGGCATCGAGCTGTTGTACAAAAACTTCCACAAAATCCTGAGCGACGAAGGCGTGCAGCCCATCGAGTCCGTCGGCAAAGCCGCGAGCCCGTACGCGCACGAAGACGTCCTCACCGAGCCCCGAGAAGGGATTGCAGACGGCATCATTCTCGAGGAATTCCAGAAAGGCTACCGTATGAAGGACAAAGTCGTCCGGTACGCGAAAGTCAAAGTTGCAAAAGCAAAGACCGGAGGCAAATAATATGGCAAAGATTATCGGCATCGACCTGGGAACCAGCAACAGCGCGGCAGCCGTGCTCGAAGCGGGACGCCCCAAGATTATTCCCAGCGCAGAAGGCGCATCGCTCTACGGAAAAGCGTTCCCCAGCGTCGTCGGATTCCAGAAGGACGGCACCGTTCTCGTCGGAGAACCCGCGCGGCGCCAAGCAGTCAGCAACCCTGACGGCACGGTTATGGCGGCAAAGCGCAAGATGGGCACCAAGGAAGTCTATAAGATTCACGGCAAGAGCTACACGCCGCAGCAGGTTTCCGCGCTCATCCTGCAGAAAATCAAGCACGACGCCGAAGCGTTTCTCGGTGAACCTGTCCACAAGGCAGTTATTACGGTTCCTGCCTATTTCGACGACAACCAGCGTCAGGCAACGAAAGACGCGGGCACGATTGCAGGTCTTGAAGTCATCCGCATCGTGAACGAACCGACCGCGGCAGCGCTCGCGTACGGCCTCGACAAGGGCGGCAAGCAGCAGACGATTCTCGTTTTCGACTTTGGCGGAGGCACGCTCGACGTCACCATCATGGAATTCGGCGACGGCGTGTTCGAAGTCAAGTCCACCAGCGGCGACACCCAGCTCGGCGGCACCGACATGGACAACCTGTTGGTTCAGCACATCGTCAAGAAATTCAAGGACGACACCGGCGTCAGTCTCGAGGACGACAGCACGGCGATGCAGCGCGTCCGCGAAGCGGCAGAGAAAGCTAAGATTGAGCTTTCCACGACGCTGCAGACGGACATCAGCCTGCCGTTCATCTCGGCGACGGACAAGGGACCGAAGCACCTGACGATGACGTTCACGCGCGCGCATCTCGAACAGCTCGTTGACCCGCTCGTCAAGCGGTGCAAGAAGAGCGTCGACCAGGCGCTCGGCGACGCGAAGATGGCCGGCCATTCCATTGGCAAGGTCATTCTTGTCGGCGGACCGACCCGCATGCCGATTGTGCAAAAGTACGTCGAGGAATGGTTCGGCAAAGGCAAAGTCGAACGCTCAATCGACCCGATGGAGTGCGTCGCGATGGGCGCCGCAGTCCAGGCGGGCGTGCTTGCCGGAGACGTCAAGGACGTCCTCCTGCTCGACGTCACGCCGCTGTCGCTCGGCATCGAGACGCTGGGAGGCGTGCTCACCAAGCTGATTGACCGCAACACCACGATTCCCGTGAAGCGAAGCCAAGTCTTCTCGACGGCCGCGGAAAACCAGACCGCCGTGACGATTCGCATCTCGCAGGGAGAACGACCGATGTTCGCGGACAACAAGTTCCTCGGACAGTTCGACCTCGTCGGAATCCCGCCCGCGTCGCGCGGCGTGCCGCAAATCGAAGTCACGTTTGACATCGACTCGAACGGCATCCTGCACGTGACGGCAAAGGACTTGGGAACGTCCAAGGAGCAGTCGCTCAAGATTACGGCGCCGCACAAACTGTCGGAAGCCGAAGTCGAGCGCATGCGCAAGGAAGCAGAAAAGTTCGCAGACGCGGACAAGCGCAAGAAGGACGAAGTCGAAGTCGTGAACAACGCCGACACGCTCGTCTACGCGACCGAGAAGACCTTGAAAGACCTGGAAGGCAAAGTGTCTGCTCAGGAACTTAAGGACATCAAGGAAGCGGCTGCCGGCTTGAAGACGCTGCTCGAACCCAAGGACAAGAACTTGGAGCTTTTGAAGAAGGCGACTGAAGAGCTGCAGCAGCTCGTCCAAAAGGCCTCCGACGCGATGTACCAAAAGGCGTCCGCGCACCAGAAAGGACCGCACGAACACCAAGGACAGAAGCATGGCGCTGAAGAGCCCGACACCGTCGACGCCGAATTCACGGAAAAGAAAAAGAAGAAGTGAATCCGTCGTTGCACGCGAACCTGCGTAACGCACGAACTTCCAACGTCCCTGGGCACGGGAACTCGCGTCCCCGGGGCGTTGGTAGTCCGCCGTCCGAGTCAAAGGCACAAGACGATGAGACCGCAAAGCACTTAAAGAAAAACTGAGGACAACAACCCATGGACATTCCTGCGGCAGTGTGGCTGATTGCGGGTTTCGCGCTCGCGTTCGCGGCCAGCAGGCTGATGCGGGAGTACCTCATCGCGCGAGTGCTCAAGCAGCGCTACGATTCGCAGCTGAAGCGCGTTCTCACCGATCCGAACTCGCAGGTCAAGGGGCGGTTTGAGTGATTGAGCAGTACAAGTCCTGCGGCGCAATCATTCTGCACAAAGGAAAAGTTCTGCTGATGCGGCACGGACGAAGCAGAATCTGGGAGTTTCCGAAAACGCCCGTCGACGAAGGCGAAACCGAAGAACAGACCGCCATCCGCGCCCTGAAGCAGGAAGCTGACTTGGACATCACCATCGTTCCCGGATTCCGGCATGTACTTCGCCACGTCTATCGCAGCCGCTCGAATCGTGTCGAGAAAGACACGGTGCTGTTTCTCGCGACCGTCCAAGAAGTGAAAAAGATTCCCCAAACCGAGGAAGAGGCGACCTGCAAGTGGCTCCGCCCGTTCGAAGCGGTCAAGAAAATCACGTTCGACGAAGTCAAGGACGCGCTCGAAGCCGCGCTCGAGGCGGCATAACGTGGCAAAGGACTACTACAAAACCCTCGGCGTGGACAAGAAAGCCACGACCGAGGAAATCAAGAAGGCGTACAAGACTCTCGCCAAGAAATATCACCCGGACCTGAACAAGAACCCGGAAGCAGTCGACAAATTCAAAGAAATCAACGAAGCGGCATCGGTACTCGGCGACGAGCAAAAACGCCAGCAGTACGACCAGTTCGGCTCCGCAGACTTTCAAGGGCAGGGATTTCCCGGCGGATTCAACTACCGCGACTTTCAGGGGCAGGGATTTGAAGACATCTTCGAAAACCTGTTCTCGGGATTCGGCATGGGCGGCGCCCGCAGACGCGGACCGGCCCGCGGCCACGATTTGATGTACGATTTGGACGTCACGCTCGAAGACGCCGCAAAAGGAGTCACGAAATCCATCTCCGTCGCGAAACAAACGACCTGCGAGGAATGCGACGGCACCGGCGCTGCCAACGAAGACGCGCTCAAAACGTGCCCCGACTGCAAAGGCACCGGCGCGGTCAAGCAGACGCGCCGCACGCCGTTCGGATACTTTTCTACGACCGCCGCTTGCAAAACGTGCGACGGCACGGGTGAAGTCATCGAAGACCCGTGCACGGTCTGCCGCGGCGAAGGACGCGTCGAAACCGCGAAACAGCTCGACATCAAGGTTCCTCCGGGCGTGGAAGACGGCATGCGCCTGCGCTTGGGCGGCGAAGGCGAAGCAGGAGAACGCGGCGCCGATTCAGGCGATTTATACGTCACGATGCACATCCTGCCGCACAAACTGTTCACGCGCGACGGCAACGACCTCAACATCGAAATTCCCGTTCCTTTCGGACTCGCGGCACTGGGCGGCGACATCGGCGTCCCGACGCTCGACGGCAACGAAAAACTCAAGATTCCCTCGGGAACGCAGCCCGGCGAGATTTTCCGGCTCAAAGCGCGAGGAATCCCGAACGTCCGCGGCTACGGCACCGGCAGCCTGAACGTCAAGATTACCGTCCACGTCCCCGACAAGCTCACGAAACGGCAGGTCGAACTGCTGAAAGAATTCGAGAGCGAAGGCAAACGAAAGAAAGGGATGTTCGGGTTCTGATGAAGTTCTCCCGCACCGAAGTCAGGGACTTGGTCAAGGCGTGGCTTGCGGTCACGCTGGCGTTCACGCTCGCGAATGTCGGCTTCCAGCTCAACGCGGCAGCGGGAATGTTGTTTCTTGTCCTTGCCGTTTCAGCCGGTCTCGGGTTCCTGCTGCATGAGTTGGCGCACAAGCTCGTCGCGCAACGCTATCACTGCTGGGCGGAGTTCCGCGCTGACGACAAAATGCTGCTCGTGATGCTCATCGTCAGCGCATTCGGGCTTATCTTCGCAGCTCCCGGAGCGGTCGTGATTCAGGGAAGCGTCACGTACGACCGCAACGGCAAAATCGCGCTCGCCGGTCCGCTGATGAACGTCATCCTCGCGCTCGTGTTCACGGTGCTCGCGGTCACGACTCCCTTAGGAGTCATCGCGATTTACGGCGCACAAATCAACGCGTGGCTCGGCGTCTTCAACCTGCTCCCGTTCGGAGGGTTCGACGGCGTCAAAGTGCTCGCGTGGAACCGCTACGTCTGGGCGGCAACGGGCATCACGGCAATTGCTGCACTTCTGCTGACGTTCTGGCTTTAGGCAAACTGAAATCTGCCGGTTCTTGCCTTCACGACGTCGTGGATGCTCGGCGACGCGCACCGCGCGGTCAGTATGCCGTTCTTCTGGTACTCAACGCTCACGCGCGTGCCTTCCTGGTAGTCCTTGCGCTTGGTGTCAGAAAAGTAGGCCGCAAAATCATTGTTCACCGATGGACTGACGTTCGCGCCGAAGAGAATCAGTTCCATTCCCGGCGAATCTGCGCGGATTTGCTGATTGAGCGTCACGAGCTCAATCTTGGTCTTTGCCTCGCCGAGCGAGTACACCGCTTCGACGAGTCTGCTTTTCGTGCGTGCTTCGCTGAAATCCTGCACGTGCACGAGCTTTTCGCTCGGGACGCCTTCGACGCGCTTGCACGCGTAGAACGTAAACGCAGTATGCATGTCCGCAATCGGGAGCTGGTGCGGATTGAACACGCGATAGCCGCGCTCAATCAAATTTGTTTTTACCAATTCCTGCAATCGACTGCTGTCTTCACTTTTCATGGAATTCACCTCACTGATAAAACGGGAGCCGCCTGACGGGTTGATGCACGCTCCCAATGCGTCTTCGAATCGACGGTAAACAGGTTCAGCGGACCGCGGACTTCGCGGTCGTCCGAAAAGATGCGGAACGGCATGTCCCAGTTGGACGCGCTGCAGAGTGATTCCTGCAGGTAGACTCCGACGAGCTCCTTCGGGCACTGGTACGTGAACAGGAACAGCGAGGCGCTGTAGGCGCGGGGTTCGCGCTCCACCGCGAGCGCGATGCGGTCCCGGCGTTCGCTCATTTGCGTGTCGCGCGGCAGGGTTCTCGGCGTTCCGTTCCTGCCGTTTTTCTGCGAACTCGGCGGAAGCAAGATCAGTCCGCGTTCGTGGTAGAATTCCTCGCGGTCGAACTGGGACGCGAGCATAAGATTGCCGCGCGCGGTCTTCAGGACGTGTTCCACGGCGTCGGTCTTTGCGTAGAGCCATTTCTGCGCAGCGAGCGCCGGTTTAATCTGGTAGGGCTTCAGGACGACGCGTTTCATCCATGTGCCCTTGTGCTTCATCGGCACGCGGTATTCGAGCCGGATTTCCAAGTCCTCTCCGGACGGAACGTCGGTGAGCCCGGCAACCGGGGTTGCTTCTTCCGCGTCGGCGTCCAGCTCGTGCGCGTACGATTTCGCGGCTTTCTTCTTGAAGCTGTCAAAGTAATGGCTCGCGAGGGTCATCACGTCGGGCTGGTTGAGATTCTCGAACCGCGCAAAGATGCGCTCGCTGCCCTTTACTGCAAGCAGATGCGCAAGATGGTCGAAGGTCGCCTTCCCGTCACGGAACTTTTCGTTCAGCTTGTACGCCGGATGGATGGTGACTTCGTACTTGAGGTCGAGGAACTGTTCGGCGGTAGCCTCAATGCGTTCTTCAAGATGCGGGTCAGGAACGCTCGGAATGTCCGTCTTGTGCTGGCCGTTGCCGTTGCGGTGTTTCATTTGCGTTTCTCTTTCAGCTGTGAATAAAGAGCGATTTTCTGGTCAAACGTGAAGAGCGCGAGGTGGCGTTGCGCGAGGTCGTTGCGTGCCGCAAGCGTGATACCCAGCCAGTCCGTGACCTGTTGATAGCGGTCCTTGGTCGCGGCGTCGAACGCGGCGAACGCGTCCTCCGCGGTCTTGCCGTTCTTGAGCGCTGCGCCATACGCGGCAGCGCCCGCGAGCGAGTTCAGCTCCAGCGCCTTCGGCCAGCGGTTGTCCTCAAAGCGGTCTTCCTTCTTTTTGTTCTCGGTGGCAAGCTTCCACGCCTCGAGTTGGTATGCGCTGCAGCCGCCGAAGAATTTTTCCGTGTTCTTGTCCGGCGTGATGAGCAGCTCCGTCAGAATGTGCTGCTGCTGCAGGTCTTCTTTCCATTTTTTAAGCATTGCCGGACCGTCGCCGTAGAGGAGTTTGACGTCGAGGAACGAGTCCACAGCAACACGATAAAACGAGGGAAGGATGAGTTCGGGTTTGTTTTGGCGCAGGAACGCGAACGCGTAGCCGCTGTACGCCTCGCTGAGCGTCGGCTCCAGATGCATCGCGACGACGTAGTCCTTCAGCGCTTCGTCGAATCGATTGCGTCCGACGAGGAGGGCGCCGCGGCTGGAATGCAGCCCTGCGTTGTTGGCGTACTGCTCAATCGCAAGCACTTTGTCGTAATGATGAATCATTTCGTTGAGGAATGCCGCGACGGTCTCGCCCGGCCGCTGTTGCATCGTTCCCGAGCCCATTTGTTCGATGATGCGCATGCGCGTTTGCGTTGCGAAGGGAGCCTGGAAGTATTTTTCTTCGTCGGAAAGGCGCGGCTCGAGCCGGTCAAATACCGCGGCTGCGTCGCGCCAGCGTTCCTGCATGAAGCGCAGCATCGCGAGCGCGCGGAGTCCTGTCTTGAATTCAGGATCGGGCTTGAGCGCGCGTTCGAGCATGGACTCCGCTTCCGGAAAACGCTCTTGCAGCGCGTAGAGTCCGCCGAGCTTGGCGTCCACTTCGCGGGGGTCATACGTTGCGCGCGCATCGTTCAGGACTTTTTCTGCGTCGTCGAACCGATGTTCTCTCGCAAGCAGCGCGATGCGCTCGTCCAGTTCTTTGGGAAACGAGGGCACGTGCTGGACGGTGTTCTGTTCCGTCACGTATTCAGGCCGAGACGTTTCCGAAGCACAGCCTGATGCTCCGACGGCTACAGCGGCGAGAAACAATTTCCGAGCAATAGTACTGATGTCCATACCCCACTCACAGCCGTCGATAATAGTGGTCGTCTTATAAAACCAGCACGTTTGCAAACTCTATTTTCGAGAATACAGCAGAATTCAGTGGACTTTCACTCGTAGGATTTTTATAGGGGTGTCGAGAGTAAAAAGGCATAGACGTACGTTCCCTATTTACTTTCAATATATAAAATTGAACAATGGCAACGCAACGCATCGTCAAGATGGAAAAACCGTTTACCTCCGCCGAAGTAGAAGGCATTCTCAACCCGACCGTCAAACAATGGTTCTTCAAGCGCTACCCGAGCTTCAGCCTCCCGCAATTGCACGCGGTCATTCCGATTCACAACCGCGAAAACATCCTCGTATCCGCTCCCACCGGCGCGACGAAGACGCTCACCGGCTTCCTTGCGGTGCTGAACGAGCTCGTCGATTCGGCGGAAAAAAGCGCGCTCCAAGACAAAGTCTACGCCATTTACATCTCGCCGCTGAAAGCGCTCAACAACGACATCCACAAGAACCTCATCGAACCTTTGCAGGAAATCAACGACATCGCGGGCAAGAACCTCAACATCCGCGTCGGCGTGCGCACCGGCGACACCACGCAGTCAGAAAAAGCGGCGATGCTCCGCAAGCCGCCGCACATCCTCATCACCACCCCTGAAAGTCTGGCGATTGTACTGTCATCCACCAAGTTTTCCCTGTTTCTCAAATCCGTGGAATGGGTCATCGTTGACGAAATCCACGCGCTCGCGGAAAACAAGCGCGGCGTGCACCTCTCGCTCTCGCTTGAACGCCTGCAACGGCTTACGGGGCACTTAACGCGCGTCGGGCTCTCCGCAACGGTCGCACCGCTCGAGGACGTCGCGCAGTTCTTGGTCGGCACGGACCGCCCGTGCCAGATTGTCGACGTCCAGTTCCTCAAGAACTTCGACTTCAAAGTCATCTCGCCCGTGCCCAACCTCATCGACGTCACGCACGGCGAAATGCACCAAAAACTCTACGAGCTGATGGACCAGCTCATCCAAGAACACAAAACGACGCTGATTTTCACGAACACGCGCGCGGCAACCGAACGCGTCGTCGACCACCTCAAGCACAAGTTCCCGTCGCGCTACAGCGAAAACATCGGCGCGCACCACGGCAGCTTGGGCAAAGAAATGCGGCTCAACCTCGAAGAGCGCCTGCGCAAGGGCGAACTCAAAGTCGTCGTGTGCTCAACCAGCTTGGAACTCGGCATCGACATTGGTTACATCGACCTCGTCATCTGCATCTCCTCGCCGAAATCCGTCGCCCGATTCCTGCAGCGCGCCGGACGTTCCGGACACCGCTTACACCAGACCGTCAAGGGACGTATCTTGGTGATGGACCGCGACGACCTCGTCGAATGTTCTGTCCTGCTCAAGTCAGCCATGGAAAAGAAAATCGACCGATTGCACATTCCGACCAATTGCCTCGACGTGCTTGCCCAGCAGCTTGACGGCATGGCGCTCGAGCAGGTCTGGGAAGAAAAAGAACTCTACAGCACCATCAAACAGAGCTACTGCTACCGCGATTTGACGCGCAGCGACTTCAACCAAGTCCTGCAATACCTCGCCGGCGAGTTCGTCGAACTCGAAGACCGCCACGTGTACGCGAAAATCTGGCGCAAGGAAGGAAAAATAGGCAAGCGCGGCAAGATGGGGCGCGTCATCTACATGACGAACATCGGCACCATCCCCGACGAGAGCTTCATCACGGTCAAAATCGGCGACCAAACCATCGGCACGCTCGACGAAGGATTCCTCGAGCGCCTGCGCCCCGGAGACGTGTTCGTGCTCGGCGGCGAAACGTACATGTTCAAGTTCACGCGTGGCATGGTCGCGCAGGTGACAGTGAGCGTCAACCGCCCGCCGACCGTTCCTTCGTGGGCGAGCGAAATGCTGCCGCTCAGCTTCGATCTCGCGAACGAAATCGGGCGCTTCCGCCGCATGATGTCGGAACGCTTCACGTCCGGAGAAGGCAAGAAAGACATTCTGAAATTCCTGCACGAGCACCTGTTCGTTGACGACAACGCCGCGGAAAGCATTTACGAATATTTCGACGAGCAGTACCGCTACTGCAAGAAAATCCCGACGGACAAGAGCGTCATCGTCGAATACTTCAACGATGGCAGCGACAAGAAAATCATCGTGCACTCGCTGTTCGGCAGGCGCGTCAACGACTGTCTCTCTCGCGCGGTCGCGTACGTCATCGCCAAGACCGAACACCAGGACGTCGAAGTCGGCATGAACGACAATGGCTTCTACGTCAACGGCGACCAAAAGACGCGCGTCGTTGCGGCTTTGAAAATTCTCAAGCCCGACAAGCTGCGCATGGTTCTCGATGCGGCAATCGACGGCAGCGAAGTGTTCAAGCGCCGCTTCCGCCACTGCGCGACGCGCGCCCTCATGATTCTCCGCAACTATATGGGGCACCAGAAGCGCGTCGGCAGACAGCAGGTGAGTTCGATGATTCTGATGGCTGCCCTCAAGCGCATCGACCCCAACTTCAGCGTCCTCAAAGAAGCCCGCCGCGAAGTGCTCGAGGACGTGATGGACATCGAGAACACGCGCAAAGTCATTCAAGGCATGCAGGACGGCATCATCAAGCTCGTCGAAATGGAGACCAAGACGCCTTCGCCGTTTGCGTTCAATATCGCGCTGCAGGGGCACGTCGACGTCATGAAAATCGAGGACAAGCACGAATTCCTGCGCAGGATGCACCAGCTCGTGCTCGCCCGCATCGCGGGCAAGGAGCCTGAGCGCCTGCGGACCAAGGACTTCGTCACGCCCGTCGAGAAAAATCCGTTCAAGGAAATGCTCAAGAAAGAAGCGTGGAACCTCACGCGCACGCCGCGCTTTGCGCGCGCGGAGCTGGTGCGCATCATCGACGGCGCGCGCGACATCGACCCCAGGTTCATCGAAGGCATCACCAAGTATCGCGCGGACATCGAACGCGAGTGGCCCGCAGAACTGCGGAAATTCCTGTTCACCGTCCTTGAAGATGCCGAGAAAGGAGAGTTTTCCTACGACAAATATTGGGACGAGCAGTCCTCCCAGGCGGCGCTCGAAGTGGACGAGCACCAGCGCAAGCTCGTCGACCAGCTGGCAGTCGGTTCGCGCAAGACCAAACTCGACCCGCTCATTCGCACGGACTTGTTCCGCATGATTGAAGGCGACAAGGACAAGTTCCGCCCCGAAACCATGCGCTGGCTCAAGGAATTCTGCACCAAGACCGTGCACAAGGCGTGGGGCGACGACATTGCCAAGTTCTTGCAGAAGAAATACGAAGAATTCAAATGACTATTTCGGCTCGATTTTATTCTCAAGGGAGTCATCATTGCCGGTTATTTCCCTGACCTTTTGCTTTCCCTGGTTCAGGTATTTCATCCAGTAATCAAGATGCGTTTTCTTGCGCTTCCTGACCGTCAGGTCATCGGTGAGCTGGACATCGTGAGGTTCAACCTTCATCACTCCTGCGTACATTCCTGCGGAAAGCAACAGCGCGGCAGGAACTGCCATCACGTACCAGCGTTTGCCGGCCGCAATGTTCCACGCAAACTTCGCGGTCGCGGCGTATGCCGTGGCAAGCGCGTGCGCGGCAGGAGTCACGAGATAGCGCGCGATTGCGGAGCATCCTGTTTCAACGGCATTTGCGGCTGCGGTGAAGCGCCGGGTCGTGACCTTGTAGAACTTATCCGCGTCAACGCCAAGAAAAATGTCGTGCGTGTCCGGCTCCCACTCGCGTCCGTGCGTGTAAATGCCTTCGTGGTGCGCCGACTTGGAAATGTCGTCCAGACCTTCGCGTCTGCGCAGCTCGGTCCCCTCAGTCAGGACTGATGTCATCTCACTCACGAATTCAGGCAAGCGTTTCTTCTATAAATAGCTTCGGAAACGCCCGAAACGCCCCTCGGTGGCCACCGTAAGATTTATAAAGAGTTCGAGCCTTCTTTTAGGAAGCATATATCTCGCAAGAGAGGTGAAAGTTATGGCAAAAGGAATGATGGATAAGTGCACTTGCACGCCTGCATCGTTTATCTGGGTCATCGTCGCGTCAGTGATCATGGGCGTCGGCCTGTGGCTGCTCGTTGGCGGACTCCAAGGACAGTGGGGCGGCGCCAGCTGGTCGTCAGTCCTGCTCTGGTACGCACTCGGCTTCATCGTGATGGGCATCGGCAAGATGGTCAAGAAGAAGGCGATGATGTGGCCCGTTCACGGTATGCACTAAATCAGTCAATCTTTCTTTTTTTCTTTTTATTTTACTTCATTCGGTTTTCCCCATGCCCGCGATGACCCTTACTGATTCCAAGAAGTTCTTTTACCTGAAAGACGGACGCTCGTTCAAGAGCATCGCGGAGCTTGCCGCGCAGATGGACAAGTTTTCCGATGATATCTTCAACGCGCACGTCACCGCAGACAGAAACGATTTCGCGAACTGGATTCGCGACGTGTTCAAGGAAGAGCATCTCTCCGACGCGCTGAGAAAACTGCACGTCAAGTCGCTTGCCAAGGACGTGCTCCAGCGCTACCTCGACAAAGGACACTTCGTGCACGAAGTCATCATCATCGGCGGCGGCATCGCCGGCATGAGTGCGGCGGTCTACGCGGCGCGAGGACGGCTCGACTACCTCATCATCTCTCCCGACTTCGGCGGGCAAATGAACGTCTCCGGAGAAATCGAGAACTACCCCGGCATGGCGCACACCAACTTCGCCGAATTCCAGGACAAGTTCCAGGAACAAATGAAGGTCAACGACATCGAATTCACCGACGAAAACGTCAAGGAAATCAAGAAACTCGAGGACGGGCACTTCCTCGTCGTCACGGACAAGAGCAAGTACGAGACTGAATCGGTTGTCCTGTGCACCGGCGCACGCGCGCGCAAGCTCGGCATTCCCGGAGAACAGGAATACGAGAAGAAAGGCGTCACGTACTGCCACGTCTGCGACGGTCCCCTGTTCAAGGGCAAGCCTGTCGCGATTGTCGGCGGAGGCGACGCCGCGCTCGAAGCGGCCGCGGGAATGCTCCGCATCGCGAGCAAGATTTACTTGATTACCATCAACCCGCAAATGACGGGGCACCAATACCTGCTTGAACGAGTGGTCGGGCAGAACAACGTCGAAATCGTCGCCAACGCCAAGACGGTGAAGGTCACGGGCGAGAAAGCCGCGTCCGGACTTGTTGTGGAACAGAACGGCAAGCAGCGCACCATTCCTGTCCAAGGCATCATCGTTGAAATCGGTCGCGTGCCGAACTCGGACGTCGTCAAAGGCCTGTGTGAAATTGACGCGGACAATCACATCATCGTGGACAAAGGAATGCAGACGTCCGTGCCCGGCATCTTCGCCGCAGGCGACTGCGCCGACGGACACGAATACCAGTACGTCATTTCCGCAGGTCAGGCGGTCACTGCCCTTTTGAAGGCGCAGCGGTTCATTAAGCGAAGATAATTCTGGATTGTTCTGGTTTATATAGAATCTCGACGACAGCGGATGCGTCGTTCTAACCGAAAGCTTTATATATCATTACTACTCAGTAGTGAATAATAAGGGCATTAGAGGGCCCACAGCAACGACCATGAAACAACTCTTCGAATTCATCTTCGATAAGCCTGATATGAAGAAACTGTCGGGCACGCTCCACCAGAGCATCCTGTTCCGCGAGCTTTCGGGCCGCGAACTCGACAAAGTGCTTGCGCGCGCGCAACTGCGCAGCTTCACCAAGGGACAGCACATCTTCTTTGAGGACGACACGGGCTCTGCCCTGTACATCATCGTCAAGGGCAATGTCCAGATTGTCCGCCACGTCAAGGGCAAGCACGTCCTGCTCGCCACGCTTTCGAAAGGCGCCTTCTTCGGCGAAATCTCGCTCGTCTACGATCTTCCGCGCTCCGCAGCCGCGGTCGCGACCGACGAAACGCTTCTCGTCTGCCTCTTCAAGCACGACTTCGAGGCGCTCATCAAGCACTATCCCCGTCTGGGCAACAAGCTGCTCGCCACCATCAGCCGCATTCTCGCTGAGCGCCTGTCGAACACGCTCCAAACGGTCGCCAAGCAATGAAAAAGCTGTACGTCGCAATCGGATTCGGAATCCTTGGCGTCGTGCTGCTCGGCGTTCTCTTGAATTTCTTCCCGCTCATCGGCGTCAACGTCGTGGGCGGATTCCTGCTCTACATGCTGATTGACAAGGCAATGGAACTGCTCGAACGCAAAGGAATCACCGGCGTTTCCGCCGCGATTCTGCTCACGCTCGGCTTCCTCGCCATCGCGCTCGCGTTCGTCGTCTTCATCGTGATGCCGATTACGGCGCAATTCCACCTCTTCCTCGACAAACTCCCGACGTTCCTCGACCAGCTCACGCAGCAGGTCACCGAACTCAACAAGAGTCTCCCGTTCCTGTTGCAGGCGTACCTGGGCGTGCGCGAAAGCATCGTCACGTCCATCACGACCCTGTTTGAACAGTCCGGCGCCGCGCTCACCAGCGCAGCGACCATCTTTTTGATTGCGGTTACTCTGCTCGCGTCGCGCAAGACATTGCGTCAGACGATTCTCGAGCACATCCCCAACAACTACTTCGAAGTCACCGTCACGGTCACGCACCGCATCATCGACCACATCCAGAAATACATTGTCGCGAAGAGCGTCGAGACGCTCGTCTTGACCGTCATCTACGCGCTCGGCTTCTGGATGGTCGGGCTTCCGCTTCCTGTCTTGTTCGGCATCGTTGGCGGACTGCTCAACCTCATCCCGTACATTGGCGTCGTCTTCACGGCGCTGCCGGTCGGGCTGGTCGCGCTGATGTTCGGCAACATCCAAGTCGCGGGGCTTTCGATGCTCGTGCTCATCATCGGGCGCATCATCGACGACTTTGTCCTGCAGACGTGGCTCGTTTCCAAGTTCGTTGACGTCCATCCGTTCATCGCGATTCTCGCCATCCTGGTCGGCGGAGAAATCCTCGGCGTCACGGGCATGGTCATCGCGATTCCCGCGTACGTCATCTCAAAAATCATCATCCTCGGCGTCTACGACACGGCTCGGGCTGTCCAGCGCCACGAACGCATGCTCCATGACGAGGAAGAACAGAATCCGCACCGCGCGCACCTCGTTTAATTTCTTCATCCATTAACTATAAATACCGCCTTTTACGCCTCTTGTAAACAAAGAGGCACTATGGCAAACCTGACGCTGGGCATCGCGTTCGTCGCGGGCATCATCTCATTCCTTTCTCCCTGCGTCCTGCCGCTCGTCCCCGCGTTTCTCTCGTATCTCTCCGGCACAAGCCTGCAGGACATCCGCGAAGGCAAAGCGGTTCGCCTGTCGTTGTTCATCAACTCACTCCTGTTCGTGCTCGGCTTCGCGACCGTGTTTTCCTTGATCGGCATTCTCCTCGGCACCGTCCTTGCGGGCGTTGCAACGTCCGCAAAAGTCTGGCTGGGGCGCGTCGGCGGCATTATCATTATCGTGTTCGCGCTCTATCTGCTCAACCTGGTCAATCTTCCGTGGCTGAAGCGCGAGCACAAGTTCAACGTGAAGTTCAAGGCAAAATACCTGACGTCATTCGTGTTCGGCGCCGCGTTCGCCGCCGGCTGGACGCCTTGCGTCGGAGCCGTGCTCGGCACCGTGCTCACGCTCGCGGTCACCGACCCCGCGTCCGCGTTCCCGCTGCTGTTCTCGTACACGCTCGGGCTCGGACTTCCGTTCCTGATGGTCGGCATCTTCACGTCACAGGCGACGCAATGGATTGCGAAAGCCGGTCCGTGGCTGAAATATTTCAACTACGCCGTTGGCGTGCTCCTGCTCGTCCTTGGTGTTTTGGTGTTCACCAACCGGCTTTCGCTCATCGCCAACTTTGACTTTGTCAACCGCTTCCTGCTCCGATGAAAACCAAAACGATTGCATTGATTGTCGTTCTTGCGCTCGTCGCGGGCGCGATTTGGTTTCTCGAGCGCAATGCGCCCGCTCCGGCAGTTCCTTCCTCGACCGTTTCCGGTCCTGCGCTGATTCCGGGCGGCGAATGGTTCAATTCGGTGCCGTTGACGCTCGATGAACTGCACGGCAAGGTCGTGCTCGTCGACTTCTGGACGTACTCGTGCATCAACTGCATCAGAACGCTGCCCTACTTGACCATGTGGGACGCGAAATACCGCGATGAAGGGCTCGTGATCATCGGCGTGCATTCTCCCGAGTTTGATTTCGAGAAAGACCCCGCGAACGTGAAGCGCGCAATTGAGAAATTCGGCATCAAGTACCCCGTGATGCAGGACAACGACCACCAGACGTGGAACGCGTTCCAAAACCAATACTGGCCGCACGAATACCTGTTCGACATCGACGGCAAACTCAGACACGACAAAGTCGGCGAAGGAGAGTACGACGTCACGGAACGCGAGATTCAGGAACTGCTGCAGGAGCGTGCGGACAAATTAGGCATGCAAATGAACGTCACGCAATCGATTGTGACTCCGTCCACGGCTCCTGCGGTTGACCTTGGCAAAGTGCGTTCACCTGAAATGTACTTGGGCTACGCGTTCCGGCGCAACGGGCTGGGCAACGCAGAAGGGTATCCTCCTGACAAGACGGTTGACTACGTCGTGCCTTCGACAATCCAGGCAAACGTTCCCTACAACGTCGGCACGTGGAAGAACAACAACGACAACATGGAATTAGTCGGAGACACGGGCGCGGTGCTGCTGCAGTATTACGCCAAGAACGTCCACGTCGTCGCGAGCGCCGACTCCGGCGCAACGATTGCGGTGTACGTCGACGGCAAGAAACTTGATGCGCAAGAGGGCACCGATGTCGTGAACGGCACGGTTGCGGTCAAGACCCAGCAGTTGTACACGCTGGTGAATGAGGACTACGCGCCGCACAACCTCGAACTGCACGTCGCAGGGAAAGGATTCAAGCTGTACACGTTTACGTTCGGGTAATTCTTTCGAAGCGTTAGATGCATAACTTTTTTAAACCGACCGCGCACGGTCTGCAATGGCTTGCAATGACAGAAATGCACGGAGCGAAGAGTCAAGGGCACACCGGTGCCGTTTGGCAAATGCTGAACAAAGTGCCCGAAGTCACGCTCTTTTTCTGGATTATCAAAATCCTGTGCACCACCGTTGGCGAAACCGCCGCGGACTTCCTGAATACTGCACTGAATCTTGGCCTGACCGGCACGAGCTTGATCATGGGCGGTCTTTTGGTTGTCGCGCTTATCTTTCAGTTCATGTCGAAGAAATACAAACCCGGCATCTATTGGCTTGCAGTCGTTCTCATCAGCATCTTCGGCACGCTCATCACGGACAACCTGACCGACAACTTCGGCGTGTCCTTGGAATTGACCACCATCATCTTCGCAATCGCCTTGGCAGTCGTTTTCGCCATCTGGTATGCCGTTGAACGAACGCTGTCCATCCATTCAATCCGTACGATGCGCAGGGAAGCGTTCTATTGGCTCGCAATTCTCTTCACGTTCGCGCTCGGTACTGCAGCAGGAGACCTTGCTGCGGAGACGTTCAATCTGGGCTATCTGACGGCAGCGTTGATATTCGCGGGGCTGATTGCCGTCGTTTACATCGCACATCGCTTCAAGCTCAATGCCGTGCTCGCGTTCTGGATTGCCTACATCCTGACCAGACCGCTCGGAGCGTCGCTTGGAGACTATCTGTCACAGCCGCTCGACGCCGGCGGACTCGGACTTGGCACGGTCATCACGAGCGGCATTTTCCTTGCTACAATACTTATCACAGTCATTTATCTTGCGATGACGAAGCAAGATGTTATACGCGCAACCGAGTAGCGACTTCTCGAGCGGCGTAGATTTTAATACTGGCTCGTTTCAACGCTTCTTGTGGTCACTTCCCTCACCGTCGACGACGTCTGCGAGCTGGTGAAGCGTCAGGCGTCCATCGTTCTTCTCGATGTCCGGCAGCCCGAGGAATACGCTGAATGCTGCATTGAAGGCTCCATGCTCGTTCCCTTGCACAAGCTCGTAGAGGAAACACCCAAGCTCGCGATACCAAAGGACCGCCAAATCATTTGCGTCTGCCGCTCCGGCAGAAGAAGCGGACTCGCCGCCGAATTCCTCCGCTCACAGGGCTACCTCGCGGCGAACATGGAAGGCGGAATGCGGCAATGGTTCATCCACCAGCACACCGAAGGCACGATACGCACTCCTGAATTCAAACGAGTCATGAGCTTCTTGGGACCGCACTAGCAACCTTTAAAAACACTCGCGACCATTCTTCCTAAAAAAGAGGTTGTAATGTTAACGATTCACTGGAAAGACTGTGGATTCTCCCTGCGCCAGCTGCGCGCCGTTGCGAAGAAGCTTGAACACCGCGTGAAGGAGTTCAAGACGGTTGTTGAGAAGCAAAGCTACAGCGACGACGCCGGTTCTCTCGTTCTTCCGACCGACACGCGCCACGCTGCGGGCGGACGCGTCTTCGCCAACCAATGCAAGGACGCCGAACTGCTCGTGGTCGTCGGCATCGGCGGCTCGAATCTCGGCACCGTCGCGGTGCAGGAAGCAATTCTCGGCAAATACTACAACCTGCACGCCAACTGCCGAGTTCTCTATGCGGATACCGTTGACCCGAACAGCACGCACCACATCGCGGACGAAGTGCGCCACACGCTCCGCGCCGGCAAAAAAGTCGTCATTGATGCAGTGTCGAAATCCGGCACCACCGCGGAAACCATTGCCAATCTTGAAGTGCTCCTTGACGCAGTCGGCAAAAACAAGAACGTGTACGTCATGGTCACGTCCGACGTCGGCAGCGAATTCGATAAATTGGCGAAGAAGCACGCGTTCCACACGCTCCAAATTCCCAAACACGTCGGCGGACGGTACTCGGTTTTCACGAATGTCAGTTTGTTCCCGCTCGCCGTGATGGGCGTCGACATCGAACGATTGGTTGAAGGCGCGCACGGGATGCTCCAGCACTGCCTGCGCACCGACCTCGCGTCCAACCCTGCGCTCTTGCTCGCGTCCGTCGCGTACTTGCATGCGCGCAAGCGCAAAGTCCAAGACACGTTCGTCTTTTCCAACGATTTGCACAGTTATGGTCTTTGGTATCGCCAGCTCTTGGCGGAAAGCATCGGCAAGAACGCGAAAGCGGGCATCATTCCGACCGTTTCCGTCGGAAGCACGGACCTGCACTCCGTCGGGCAGTTAGACATTGCCGGACCTGACGAAACATTCTACCGCTTCGTCACCGTCACCGAACCGCGACACCACGTCGTCGTGCCGCGCAACGGCGCGTTTAACTCGCTTGTTCCGCACTTGGCGGGCAAGGATTTCATGACCATCATGGACGCTATTCTCAAAGGAACCCAAGCCGCATTCCGCAAACACAAACGCCCGTTCATCGAGATTGAGCTCCCTGATTTGAGCGAAGACAACGTCGGCGGTCTCTTACAGGCAGAAATGGTCGCGACGATGCTGCTCGGGCATTTGCTCGGCGTCAACCCGTTCGACCAGCCCGCGGTCGAAGAATACAAATCCGTGACGCGGCAGTTGTTGGCGAAGAAATAATTACTTTCTCGTCCTGCTCGGACCGCCGGTCTTGTACGGCGTGTAGCTGCCTTTCGCTTTCTGGCTTCCTTTCTCGCCGGCTTCGGACTCGAACTCGACGCTTTCGTCGTAGCCGCACGTGCGGCAGACGCGCAGCTTGACGCCGCGGTAGTCTTGGAGCAGGACGTCCGTGCTTTTGCAGCGGGGGCAGGAGGTCATGGTTTCTTGTCCCAGAAGAAATAGCCGGGCTGCAGCGCTTTGAAGCCCGACGCGACCAATTGCCGCAGCGGATTGCTGGGATACTCGACTTTGTATCCCTTTATTTTGACGAGTTCGTTCAGGTACTGTCCCCAGAAGAGCTCAATCATTGTGCTTTCGTGCGGGTGGTATGCGTTTGGGTCGTACTGCGTTTCGTCCTGCTCGAGCATCGTCTCGGGGCACGGCGCGAAATGCGT
Source organism: Candidatus Nanoarchaeia archaeon (assembly GCA_041488275.1). GTDB lineage: Archaea > Nanobdellota > Nanobdellia > Woesearchaeales > ARS49 > DSQK01. The sequence continues at coordinate 21,738 of JBGPOY010000009.1, read as the reverse complement.
GCTGTCCGTGATGGTTACGATGCGTGCGGCGCGGTAGAGCGGCTCGGAAAATGTGGCGAGCTGCTTCTCGAAAAGCGACGGCGGCTCAAGCTTTGGAAGTTCGCCGGACACCGGAACGAGCATGTGCTCCTGATACCTCGGGAAGAACGGTTTGAGTTTTGCTTCAAGCTCATCGCGCACGTGTCGGGAATTGATTTGCCTAAAGTCCTGCCACGCGTTGCGTTCCTCGCCCTTGAGATGTTCGCCCAATCGGTCATAGACGGTGAGAATGCCGAGATACATGGCGCGCGGCGCTCCCTGCGGCTCGTGGCTCCATCCTTTGAGCAGCGTGGGAACGTCAACGGTCGTTTCGAGCGAGTGCTCCCTGCCGAGAATGAAGCGTTTCGTCGCTATCCTCGCCTGCTTGCCGTCGAAGTCGACCGCCCATTCGCGCGTCTTGAACGCTTCCAGCACCGCCCACAGCCCGATGTTCGGATGAATCGGGTAGCCGCAGTGCCACGTCATTTCATACAGACTGTCGGAAACGACTTCGTACAATTCATTAAAAACGGGTTCCATCGCGAGAAAACTAAGAGTCGGAGTTTATAACAATTGTGCGACTAGAGTGACTTCCACGTCTTCTGCAGCAACAGCGCGTCTTCCTCGATGTTCGGGCTTTCGTCAATCACAACACCCTTAATTTTGAACTCTTTCCAGACTTTCAGGAGGTCTTTCCAGTTGAACGAGAACTGCTGGGTGTCCTGCAGGTTCAAGTGTCGTCGTTCGCCTTTTGGCGTGTATTCGATGTTGCAAATCTGGATGTGCATGTTGTTCAAACACTCGCGCCCGAGACCTTTCTCAAGTTCAGTCATAATCGCGCGGAATTCGGGAATCGTGTTGTTGATGCCGTTGTAGCGCGCGTGCAAGTGCGCAAAGTCGATGCACGGCAGTACGCCTTCGATGTCCTGCGAGAGCTTGATGCATTCTTTCAAATCGCCCCACTGCGTTTCCTTGCCGGTCGTTTCCGGACGAAGCCAAACGTTCGTGTTTCCGGAGTCTTTCAATTCCTTCATCACAGTCTTGAAGTTTTTCTTGACGATTTCGTACACGGTGGGCTTTTCGCGGCCGAGATAAAACGCCGTGTGCCACGTGACGCTGTACCCGCCGAGTTCGTTCATCCGCGTCGCGGCTTCGACCATGCGATGGATGGACGGCTTCAGTTTCTCGGCATCCAAAGGCGAGAGATTGACGTAATATTGTCCGTGACACGAGAGCGTGATGTTGCTGTCTTCCGCCGCTTTCCTGATTTCCGGTGCTTTCTCGTGAGAAATATTGACGCTCTGCACCCATTCAAGTTCCATCGCGTCCAGTCCGAGCTTGCGGCACTGGCGAATGCCGTTGGCGGTGTCGCGCTTGCCTTGTCCTTCTTCCGTCGAGGTCGGAATGCCGGGGCTGCCGAACAATAACTCAGGAATTTTCTTCATGTAATATCCTGATAGTTTGTGAGTCCCTTGAGTTTCTTAATGACAGAAATGCCTGCGTTGCAGCCTTCGCCCACGGATTTCGAGATTTGGTAGTTGCCGCCCGTGCAACCGCCTGCCGCAAAGACACCGGCGACGTTTGTTTCGCCGTCGCGCGTGATTTTGATGCCCTGCCCTTCCATTTCAAGCCCGAGCTTCTGCGCGAACGCGAGCGCGGTCGCCGTTCCCAAAGCAATGAAGATGCCTGCGGGAGCTTCCTCGCTCTTGTCCGAGAACAGGACTTTCTCGAACTTTTTCTCGCCGACAAACTCGATTGCGCGGCGTTTGTCGTACTTCACGCCCGCTTTGTCCAGCGTTTTCTTGAGTTCAGGAGCAATCGCGAATTCCTTGCCGTGCGAGACGAGCGTGATGTCTTTTGTAAGCCCCGAAAGCTCGATGGCTTCCTCAGCAGCGAAGTTGCCGTTGCCGAGCACGAAGACGCGCTTGTTCTTGTAGAACGGACCGTCGCACGCGACGCACGTGTGAATGCCTCGACCGAGCAGCTTGTCCTCGTTCTTCGCGCCCGAGGATTTTGCGGTCAAGCCGGTCGCGATGATGATGCATTTCGCGCTCAATTCCTTTGCGTTCGCGAGTTTGACGATAAAGTCCGGCTCTTTTTGCTCGACGTGCACGACTTCGGCAATGAGGTGCTTGGTACCGTACTTCTTTGCCTGCTCCAAACCCTTGTCCAGCAAGTCCGGACCGGAAATGCCGTCGTTGCCGAGAAAGTTGCCGATTTCCTGCCCCTTGATGAGCCCGGTCTTTTCGATGTCGCCGATCATCAGCACGCTCAGGTTCGCTCGCGTCATGAAAATGCTCGCGGTCATGCCTGCGGGACCGGCGCCGATGACGATGCAGTCGTACGTTTCCATCAGAGGTTCACGAAGATGATGCCTTTTTCGATTTTGATGGTGTAACAGGAGACGGGCTTGTTGGCGGGCGGTTCGAGCACTTCGCCGGTGGTGACGTCGAACCGTGACGCGTGCCAAGGGCACGTGACGACCTTGCCGTCGAGCTCTCCTTCGCCCAGCGGCCCTTCCTTGTGCGTGCAGTGGCCGTTGATGGCGTAGAACTTGCCGTCCACGTTTGCGATGGCAACCGCCGTCCCCTTGACCGTGAACGGGCGGATGCTGCCCAGAGGAATATCCTTCGTTGAACAGACTTTCTCGAAAACCATGCGCACCTCCCTTAATGAGTAGGAAGCGGAGAAGGGGCTATAAAAAGATTATCCCTTAATGTTCCCAATCGGGCGTAGCGCTGCAACCGGTTTGGAGATGCCTGCCAACGACATTGTCTTGACGACTTCGGAGATGTCCTTGTACGCGAACCCGGCTTCTTCGGACAATCCTGAGAACGACGCCGTCCTGACGTAGATGCCGCGCTTTTCCATGTCTCGCTGCAGTTGCTCGCCCTGAATCATCTTCTTCGCCTGCGTGCGGGACATCGTGCGGCCGGCGCCGTGCATCGTGCTGCCGAACGTTTCTTCCGACTTCTCGGTACCGACAAGCAAGTAACTGCCCGTTTCCATCGAGCCTCCGACAATCACGGGCTGACCGACACTGCGGTACATCGAAGCAATATCCTTATTGCCGGGTCCGAAACAGCGCGTCGCACCCTTGCGGTGCATCACGAGCTCTTTCTTTTTGCCGTCAATCACGTGTTTTTCGACTTTCGCGATGTTGTGCGCGACGTCGTACACCATTTCCATCTCCAAATCTTCGGGCGATTCCTTGAACACGTGCTTGAACGCCTCGCGCACTTGGTGCAAAATGACCTGCCGGTTCGCGAACGCCAAGTTCGCGGCGCACGCCATCGCGTGAAAGTAATCCTGCCCTTCTTTTGACATGAACGGCGCGCACGCGAGTTCCGCGTCCTTGACCGTGATGCCGTATTTTTTCATCGCCGGCGTGAACGTATTCAAGTAATCCGTGCCGATTTGGTGTCCGAATCCTCGCGAGCCGCAGTGTACCATCACGCACACGTGCCCTTCCTCGATGCCGAACTTTTTCGCGATTTTGTCGTCGAAGATTTCGCCCTTGCGAACCGTCTGGATTTCGAGATAGTGATTGCCCGAGCCGAGCGTTCCCAACTGATTGATGCCGCGTCCGAGCGCGCGCTGGGTGACTTTCGTCGGGTCGGCGTGGTCAATCTCGCCGTTATCTTCCGTGCGCTCCAAGTCAGAGTCCCAGCCGTAGCCGTTGTCCGTGCACCACTTCGCGCCCGACACCATCACACTCTTCATCTGTGCATTGCTGAGCCGGACAAAGCCTTGCGCGCCAACGCCAGAAGGCACCATCTTGAACAACAGGTCAACGAGTTGCTTGATTTTGGGCTGCACCTGTTTAAGCGTGAGGTTCGTGCGAATCAAGCGCATCCCGCAGTTGATGTCGAACCCGATGCCGCCGGGAGAGATGATGCCGTCGTCAGGGTCGAACGCCGCCACGCCGCCAATCGGAAATCCGTACCCCGAATGCCCGTCCGCCATGCAGAACGCGCGCGCCTGAATGCCGGGAAGGCACGCCACGTTCGTCAATTGCTCAACCACCGCGTCGTCCATGTCCTTGAGAATGTCCGCCGTGCCGTACACGCGCGCCGGAACGTTCATTCCTTGCTTGAACGATTTCGGCAGTTCCCAACGCACCTCATCAACTTGTTTGAACTTCTTCAGAAGAGCGGGATTCATACGTCCACCACAACGCGGGCGGTCCAGCCAGTTTTCTTTTGCTTGACTTCGAAATGGTGCAGCGTGATGGCTTTGATGTCCGTGCCAAGCTTCATCTTCGCGTTGATTTTCTCGCCGCGAAGGTGCGCGTGCAGCTGCCAGCCCTTGTTCTTGCTCACGCTCGCGATGCAGTCCGCGAACAGCAGCTGTTCGGCGTCCTTCAGGTAGACCAGTTCGCTGAGAAACTCGTACAGCAGGTTTTCCAAAGTATCCTTTTCGAGCGCGATGTCCTTCGTGACGGACCTCTTCACGGTCTTCACGTCGACCATGACGCTCTCGACTGCCAACGCGGCGTGCTCGAACAGCTCGCTCGTGTCCTTGCCCGTCGCCTCGAACGCCGTGTCCGCCATCGCGAGCCCTTCCAGTATCTTGAATCCAGGCATACACGACCCTGCGAGAACGGACTTTTTAAAGGTTGAGGGGGAGCCGCGCAATCTTTATATAATGCCGCGACGCAGCGAAAGCCATGAAGCGCGTTGCTCTTGCACTCCTGCTGGTTGTTCTTCTTGCAGGAACAGTCTCCGCAAAAGTCACACTTCCCGACGCCGGTGTCGGTCCGGGCTCCCTGTGGTGGGGCGTTGACCGCGCGCTCGAAAACATCAACATGATTCTGACCTTTGACCGCGCCGAGCGCATCCGCATCGGGCTCTCGGTCGCGGAAGAACGCATCGCGGAAGCAAAAGCGGCGTACGCTTCCGGTGACCCGTCCGACGAATCTGCTGCGCTTGTCGCGTACCAGCAGGCGCTCGACCGCGTCAACACCCAGCTTACGGCCTACGACTCATCGCACGACGACACCGCCTTTGACGAGGAAGTGCAGTCGCGGCTTGACAGCGAAAAACAGGCGCTTGCAGAGCTTCCGAAAGACTCGGACGCCGCTCAGGCAATCGAGGCAGCCCAGGCAAAAGCCGCAGGTCTGAACACGACTCCTTCGGCCAAGGCGGCCGTTTCAACGGCGCTCGTCACGTCCGCGCCGGAAACTCCCGCGACGGACGAAAACACGTCCCCTTCGGACATCTCGTCCGACGAAACGACCGCGTCCGACGGCACTGCCGGCACCACCGAAGTCAACGTTGTGAAAAACGTCAGCTCGTCACTCGCGCTGAACGGTCTGAATCTCACCGTCCACGCCGACGTCAACCCGATGTATTCCGACGTCACCGTCACCGGCGACATCAACCGCAACTTCCGCCTCGACAGCACCGACCTCGCCAACCTCACGCGCGACATCGCCAAGATTATCGGCGTCACCGAAAGCGAAGTCCAGGACGCGCTCGTGATGGAAGTCGCCGCGGCAAAGCCGAAGATTTCCGTCATCGTGGACAGCTCCAATGACATCACGCGCATCAACGTCACGTACGTCGACGGCACGAACAAGAAAATCGTGCTCTCCATCTCCGACCATGACGCAATCATCAAGGAAATCGCCAAGCGCACGCAGCTGAACGGCACGCTCGTCAACGACGTCGCGACGTTCACGGTTATTTGATTCTGAATTCTGAGACTGCCAACATGCGAGCGAAGCAGCAGCACGTTCGAACTCAGCGCTTTTCCGCCGCGAACGACGAACCAAACGGCTTGGGTTAGTTACGTTGCGGGGCGACGGGCTGAGGCGAGCGGCAATCTCAGGAGATGTGTAGCGTCCATGACCACAATGGTTTTAAACGGCACCGCCTCACAAACCGCTATGAAATGGGTGACGTTGCTGGTGATGTTCGCGTTGGCTGCAGTGCCGGCTGCCGCGTTCGCCGACATTGAGCGTGCGAACGTGTACGATATAGACGGCATGCTGACCGCGAGCGTTGACGTCCACCGCAACAGCGAACAAGACCTGACGGTGTCAGTATTCGTGCCCGAGCTTGGCGTGTTCGTCCGCCGCGGACCGTTCGAGGACGCGGACTCGCGTTTCACGACCACGCTTCACGCGGAACTCCCTGACGCGGAGCCGGGCGACTATCTGGTGCGCATCTCCGTCAGGAATGAGAACGGCAAAAAGAACGTCTACCGCCACGTGTTTATCTGATGACAACGCCCGCGAAAACGCTCCCGCTGCTTCTCGCGCTCCTGATGCTCCTGACCGCGTGCGCGCCGACCGCGCGCCCGAGCGTTCCCGTTATCACGCAGCAGGCAACCCCCGAGAACGTCGTTCCGGGAAGCGCATCGGACATCGTTACCTTCAGCGTCGTGCTCAGCGAGCCCGGTTCGCGCATCATCGTGAGCGACACTACCATCAGCGTTAGTCCCTCTGACATCCCTGAAACGCACTTGCTGTCCGAAGACGCGGCAGCCGTGCGCGCGTTCCTCAAAGAGCACCGCGCAGAACTGTTGAACGCCAACGCGGCATACGAAGCTCACACGCTCGGCGAATGCCCCGCAAAAGACGTGCGCGTCATCATCAACGGCGTCGGCAACTCCATCCATCTGGGCGGCTGCGCCGACGACACGCCGCAATTCGTCCGCGAGCTCGTGCACAACGTGGAGGCGCTGGGTGTCAAGTATTCCGGAGGTTGATCTTCCCGTTCTGGAGCGGCAGCTCCGCAAGGAAGGCTATCGCGAAGTCTACGTCAAGACGGACGTCGGACAGGCGTTCTATCCCTCGCACACGCATCAGGCGGGCACGACGCACATCATTCTCCAAGGAGAAATGTTTCTCACCATGGCGCGCCAGACCAAACTCTTGGTCGCGGGCCACCGCGTCGACATCCCCGCAGGCGCAGTCCATTCCGCCAAGATGGGCTCGAACGGCTGCACGTATCTGGTAGGCGAAAAGTAGCGTAACCATGAGGCACAGGCCGTTTGGAACAGGGTTGTGCGAGTTCTGACCAGCGCTTACGACAATACTGCTTGGGGAGAAAGCGGGAGAGCTCAACGGACTGAATTCAAGTCGTCGTTGGTATGTTGAAAAATGTGAGAAAAACTAAGAAAAAAAAATAAAGTCGGAAATTCGCGGTGAGACTAAGAGTCTTGAAACTTTAGTTCATATCGCGCTGCGACCGGAAACAGTCGCTGCAATACACAGGTCGTTCTGCCTTCGGCTTGAACGGAACCTTACACGCTTTCTGACACTTTGAGCACGTCGCGTCGAACATTTGACGCGGGCCACCATAGCTGTCCATATTACTCACCCACACAGGTTTGCTTACTTCTCTACTGAAATTCTCGTGCGAGAACCTAGTATACCCCTATATCAATAGGGAGGGTTTATAAATCTATCCTTTTTAAAAGCGGAAAATGAGGTCCTAATGCTGTTTGACACCTATACTCCCCAGATGGTGGACGTGCACGCCAAAGCCATCGCCAAACTCATCCAACAGGGTCACACAGCCGAACGGATAGCCAAGGAGCTGAACGTCCGCGAGTTCAAGGAGCTCTTCTCCATCGCCAAAGCCCGCCTCGTGTCCAAAAAGACGTCCAAGGACTACTATATGACCGAAGACGACCTCCGGTTCGCGACCAACGAGCTGGTCGCCGCGGCCCGCGCGAAACGGCTTTCCTGCACCACCCTCATCGATATCGGCTGCGGAGTCGGCATCCAGAGCATCGCGTTCGCGAAAACCTGCAAGCGCGTCATCGCCGTGGACATCGACGCGCGCAAAATCCGGTACGCGCTCGAAAACGCCAAGAAACTGGGCGTCAACAACATCGAATTCATCCACGGCGACGGGCTGAAGGTGCTTGAAACTATCAAGAAAGCCGACGCCATCTTCGTCGACCCTGAGCGCGCCCCTTCCGAGGACGTGCGCGACATCACCAAGAGCTTTCACCCCAGCATTCCGACGCTGCTGAAGATAGGCGGTAAGGTCACGCCGAACATCGCCGTCGAACTGCCGCCGCAGATTCAGGACATTCCGTTCGACTGCGAGCGCGAATACACCTCAGTCGATCACGACTTGAACCGCTTGACCGTCTATTTCGGCAAGCTGAAGAAAGCGGAGCGCAGCGCCTGCGTTTTGCCCGGCAACCACGTGCTCCACGACGGAACCAAGCCCAACTCGATGCTGAACTCCGCCGCGCTCAACTACCTCTACGAAGTCGACCCTGCGGTCGTGAAAGCAAGTTTGACGTGGAAGCTCACCAACGAGCACACGCTGCTGTACAGCGACGAGCGCGACGTCCTGCTCACGAGCAACTCACTCCACACCGGACCGTACTACAAAGCGCGGTACGAACTCATTGAGGCCGTCCCGAACAAGTTTGACGCGATTCTTGCGGTGTTGCTGTGGGAGAACGCGGGCAACGTCGTTTTGCGCGCGAAAATCAGCCCCATGGAGTACTGGGCGGAACGAAGAGTGTACGAGTCCAAACTCAAGGGCGACAAGACGTTCCACGTGTTCCTGTTCCCCCACGAAGCGCTCGTGTGCAGGAAACTCTAAGGCGTTGAGCGTCAAACTGAGCGCGAGGCAGCAGCACGTTCGAACTCAGCTCTTCTCCGTCGCGAACGACGAACCAAACGGCTTGGGCTGCTGACGCTTCGGGGCGACGGGCCGAGCGCGGGACGCTCAACGCGCGGTTTCGCAAAGCTTATAATTCTCCGTCTGTGCCCGACGACTATGAAGTGCGGGGAATTGGTGCAGCTCTTGAACCATCTGGCTACAGGACACCTCAACGGAGACGTTCCGAACCTTGACTATCTCGCGGAGCATTCCTTGGTGCGCGTGATGGACACGCAAACCTATGCGTCGCACGCCGAAAAGGCGAAGTCGTATGCCGCGCTGGAAAACTCGTGGCACGAGCAGCATCTCAAGCTGGAAGCTGCCGCCCGGGCAAAGGACAAATTCTTGGAAACGCACTGGAAAAAACTGGAAGCGCCCAAATACAAGTCTGAGTTGCACGCGCTCGAGCATACGGTCTCCGAAGAACGCATCAAACTAGAGCTGGTGCACGCGGAACGCACGCCCGCAGAGGAAGCGCACAAGGTCATTGCAGGATACGGGCTTATCGGCGGCACGTACGTCAAAGTCCTCGAATTCGGCAAGGAGCGTATGGGCCAGCTGGCGAACCGGCTCGACCGTCTCCGCAGCGTGGAATACGACGACGCTGCCGAGGAATTCCGCCAGCTTGCGAAAGCCGTCGACCGCCGCGTGTTCCGTTACCACGAAATCTACCAACAGCTCGAACAAAAACGCATGGGCGGCGCTCCGCTCGCGCGGCTCGCGACGAGAATCGCGGTTGCCTCCGGCGCGTCCGCTCCGTTGGTGGAGAAAGTCTGGCAGCTCGACTTGCGCATTGACAAGGGCGGGCTCGGCTACGACGCGACGCCCTCGCGGTACAGGATTCTCGCGCGCGTGTTCGACGAAACGTCGAGCATTGACCGCCTCTCCCACGCGCTGCAGCAGGCGTACAGCACCGTGACCCGCTACACACAACAGGAAGGCATTCAAATGGTCCGCGCGGCGTCCTTCCTGATGCAGGACTCCACCGACGAGCAGCTCACGGAACGCCTGTTCCGTTTTCCCGACCTCTACCAGCAGCTCATCTCTCCGCTTCATCTGAACTCCCCCATCGCCGCAGCAATTCTTGCCGGCGGGAACCGAAAACACTTCCCGATGGCGGCTTTCGGCGACGCGCTCCGGCAGATGGGCTACGACCCCATCTCGAGGAGCTTAGAAGGCATTTCCGAAGCGGTCGTCATCAACGCCGCGATGCTCGCACGCGATGCGCGCTACGAGACCATCATCGAGCGCTGGCAGGACGCGTTCGCGCGCGTGCGCAACTCGCCGCCGCATCCTTCAAACTACCGCACCGCGACCGCGCTCACGTTCCGTCCGGAATCGCTCGACGAAGCGCAGGAACTATTGGGAAAACTGCGCAAACATCTCACCGCAGACCGCTGTCTCGTTAACGCAGGCATGGAAAAGGAGCAGCTCTTGGCAATCGCGGCGGACTTGCTGGTCAACGCACCCTCGGCAACGGCGGTGCCTGACGCTCCCGTCGTCACCGTTCAGCCCGAGAACACGATTAAGTACGCGACCATCAACGAGCAATCAGCCCAGTAATTCAGGCAGCTTCTTCACGAAAAGACTTCGCGGAAACACGTCGTGACAGCCCGCGGCTTTGGCGCGCGCGATAAGGTCGCGCTCGACGTGCGACACAAATCCGACGATGTGGACGGTTTCGTTTTCTTCGCGCAACCGCCTGCTGACTTTGACCGCGTCGATTTCCTTGTCGTTCAAGTCAAGAATCACGTGCTTCGGCTCCAGCTCACGCGTGGTTTCCAGCACGGCGTCTTCCGTTTTCGCGAGCACGATGTCGCCGTGCACGGTGCTGGCGACTTCGATAATCTTGGACTGAAAGAACAAATCATTCACGCCGACAACCACGACCATCACCACACCTCTCGGAACATCTGATGGCGCGGAACACCCATGCCGGTGAGCACGTTGATGGTGTCGTCCACCATGTCCGGCGGACCGCACAGGTAGAAGTCGCGGTTCGGCGCGTCGGTCAGCAGCTTCGGCAGCAGCAGCGTGATGCGTCCTTTTTCGCCGGTCCACGACGCGTCATCGCTCGTGATGGAGGGAATGACGGTGAATTGCGGATGGTCGCGCTGGAGCGCGGCAAGCTCATCTTTGTAGATGAAATCATCTGCGGCGTGAAATCCCGTGAGCACGGTCAGCGGACCGCGGTGCCCTTCGAGCAGGAGTTGGCGGTACATCGCGCGCAGCGACGAAATGCCGGAACCGCCGCCGATGAATGTCGTATTGTCGCGCACCGGACGCTTGAGATTGAAGAATCCCGCCGGACCGTCGCACAGAATGGTCTCGCCGACCTTGGCCTGCAGCAGCCGCGCAGAAAGCCCGTGCGGGTGCTTTGCGGTGATGGTGAACTCGACGTAGCCTTTGTCCAGCGGGCTGCTCGCGAGACTGTACGAGCGCTTCAGCGGGACGTTTGCCTTGGTCAGGAAACCCGGAATGCTCAATTGCATGAACTGTCCCGGCACGAACGAGAAGTGCTCGATACCCGGCCACGCGACGCGCAGCGTCTTCACGCGCGGCGTTTCCTCACGCACCTGCGTTACCGTTCCCTGAAACTTGCCAATCATGCCCTTGAAAAGCTCGTCGAGGGTTTAAAAGGGTTGTGTTCGTAGTGAGGGGAGTTTCCCACTGCGAGCGGCATCTTCCTCTCAACAACTCTTAAATAGCCCTCGTGCGCCCTCTCCCTTGTGAGTGAAGATGCATGATCTGGTCGCAAAGTTGATTCACATTTCAGGCACCGCGCAGGTGCCGCTGGAAACCGGTCTGGACAGTACGAAGCTTGCGGGTCTCCGGAAGTACATCGCGGAAGAGGTCTGGGAGCGTCTTGCCTCACGCGCGCGAGGCGTTGCCGAGAAAAGCAACGAGCTCTTTTTCGACCTCACCGAAGTGAACATCTATTTCTCCGCCGCCGACCTGCCGCACACGACCGAGCTGACCTATGTCGCGAACGCGTCCGCCCTGATGACAAAGAATTATATAACGAGTCCGCGCGTCTAAGTGTATGCAACTCGTTCCCGGCATCGAAGCCGTCGACCTCGCGCTGTACCTGTCCACGCACAAGACGCTCGTCCTTTCTGACCTCCACATGGGCTACGAGGGCTCGCTCAACGCCCAAGGAGTGATGGTGCCGCGCACCCACTTCAAGAACTTGGTCGATCGGCTCGAGCACGTCTTCGCCACGCTAAAAGTCGCGAAGAAAGCCGTGCGCACGGTCGTCATCACCGGCGACCTCAAGCACGAGTTCGGCAAAATCGCGCGGCAGGAATGGCGCGACGTGATGCGCATGGTCGATTATCTGTTGCGGCGCGCGCCTCGGCTGGTGCTCATCAAGGGCAACCACGACGTCCAGCTCGGACCGATTGCGGGCAGGCACGGCATTGAGCTCGTTCCGGACTATCGCGCCGGAGACATCCTGCTGATTCACGGCGACGCAGAGCCGACAGATTTGAAGGCCGTCAAGACGATTATCATGGGGCACGAGCACCCCGCGATCGCCCTGAGAAGCGGCGGCCGCACCGAGCGCTTCAAATGTTACTTGGTCGGACCGTACAAGCGCAAAACGCTCATCGTGCAACCGTCCTGCAACTTGCTGACGGAAGGAACGGACGTCTTGAAAGAACAGACCTTGAGCCCGCTGCTTGACGGCGGCGTGGCAAAGTTCCGCGCCTACGTCATCGACGAACAGAACAAGGAAGTACTGGATTTCGGCCCGCTCAAAGCGCTGCCCACTAAATGACGCCTTTGCAGGTCTTTGCGCGGCAGTTGCACGGGTGCTTGCCGCCGGCGATGTCGTAATCGTACGTCAATTCTTCGCCTTTCTTGATTGCGCGCAACGAATAAATCCAGATTTTGCCGCTCATCCTTCGATACTCGCAGTTCGGCTCGCACCTGTGGTTGATGAGCCGCGCGTCGCCGCCGGTCGCGCCGTCGACGCATCGCTTTTTGTCAATCGCGAAAACGTAGAACAACCCCTTGCGCTGCTGCGCCTTGTCGCGCCGCAGCCCTTCCCGACGAGAAATCTTCTCGCCCGTATATTCGATGATGCGCGTTCCTTTGCGTATCGCGCGGCGGGCGAACACGCCTTGCCGGTGGATGCGTGAGGTACGCACCAGCAGAAAGGGTGACTCCGTTGAAACACGGCTTCGGCTCATGACGCCGCGCGCGGCCCGCTGCACGTGTACAGATGCGCCGGCGGGAGGTTGCGCATTTCAAAATCGTGCTCGACGCTCGAGAAATATTCATTCAGCAGCGGCTCAAGCACGCGGGAGTATTGCAAATAGACAATGAATTTCGTGTCCGGCCGCATGTTTGCCGCGGTGGATGCGAGAATCTCGCGGCGCACGGCGTCCGGAAAGAACGCGAAGGGCAGCGCGGACAGAATGACGTCCGGCTTTTGGACATGCTGCGCAGTATCCTGCGCCTCGCCGTGCACCACTTTCAGCCGGCGGTCGAGAATGGTTGACAATGCCTTGACAAAATCAGGGTTGCGCTCGATGACATACAGCGTCGCGTCCGGCGCGAGATGCTGGAGTAAGGGAATCGTGACGGCGCCGTTGCCCGGACCGTACTCGACCACGGTCTTGACGTTCGGACCCAGCAGGTTGGTCACCTTCAGCGCGACATGCTTCGACGTGGGAGCAATGGAGCCAATCATCACCGGGTCTTTCACCCACGCTTGCAGAAACTGCAGCCAACTTGCCATGCCTTCTGTTCAGGAAGGTCGGTATTTAAGCGTTCAGTATCTAGAAGGTATGCCCGCACGTCCTGCAGGCGTGCGTGCCCAGATTACTCTTGTACTCGGTCGTGACGCCAAAGCTGACTTTGCCGCCGCAGCCGGGGCAATGTGGCTCCAAATTCTCAACCCGTTCAAAGAAGTTTGCAACAATGACCATGTTGCGTTCTCTTGTTGTTGTTCTGGCTTTTAAGCGTTCTTATATAAATTATATATCAGCCGAAGCCGCCGAGCGTGCTCTGGCTGCTTTGCTGCGTGAGCTCCTCAATTTTGACGCCCAAAACCGCGAAAATGCGTTCCACCGCGGGAATGACTTGGTTGTCGATGTAATAGTCCGGATCGTACTCGTCTTGGCGCGCTTCGTCCTCGAGCTTGACGCGGTCGCGGATTTTGCCCTTGCCCTTCGTGACGACGTACTTGATCATGTCGCCCGCCCCGACAGGCGTGCCGCGCGCCTGCAGTCGTTGAGCAGCGGCGACGTGCGGTCCGACTGATGCGTACTCGCGCGGGTCGCGCGTGAGCTGCGTCCAAATGACGACTTTTTCCAGCGGCACCTTGTTGGCTTTCAAATCGGCGATGACTTGCTTGACATGCGCCGTTGCTTTCGCAGTGTCGCCTTCCTTGAGAATGATTTGCAGGACATCCTTTTGCGTGTCCCGCGCGATGAACGCGGTGTTGCGTCTCACGGTCTCGAACCCGCGAATCTTCAAGTTTCCTTTCGCGTCGATGAGCGCGTACTTCTTTTTCGCGCCGCTCTCGGACGCCTTGACCGCAACGAAAATGCCTCGCGGATAGAAGTTTTCGTATTCAAGCTCCATCAATTTCGGCAGGTCGCGGTTGATGCGCTCCACGAGCCGCGTCGCGTCTTCCTTTTTCTTGTCGCCGAGCATCAGGAACACGCTGTCCGTGTCGGAGTACAGCACCTTGAACCCTTCCTGCTGCGCTTGCTCAATCGTCGTTGAAATGTAGTGGCGTGCGTACGCCGTCACGCTTTGTCCGCATTCGAAGCAGTACCAGCGCGCGGGCGCGAACCCGAGATAGCCGTAGAACGAGTTCGCGAGCACTTTCAACGCTTCGCTTCGTCCGACGAGGAGCGGGTCTTTGCCGTTTTTCTTGAGCATTTCCTTGATGCGTCCTCGGCGGGTGATGAGGTCTTCGATAACGGTTGAGAGGAACCCCCTTTTCTTCATGCAGAAATGGTAGTGTTCGCCCTCGAGCGGGACTTCCTTGGCGTCGGGGCAGTCCGTGCAGTTCAGCGTGCCGGGAGAAATATTGTGCGACGCCATGATGCTCGGGTACAGCGAGCGATAGTCGAACACGACGATGTCGTTGTACAGTCCCGGCGTCGGCTCGAATACGAGCGCGCCCTTGAACCGCGCCATCATTCTGCCGGTCTGCTGCGTGTACGACGGGCGATTCAGCGTGACTTCGTTAAACGCGGTCGCCTGTTTGATGATGTACCATTCGACGAGCTGCGAGAAACTCATCCGGTTGATGTCCCAGAGCGGCAGGCCGATGATTTTGACGAACTCGATGATGTTTGGCAGAACCTTATGCGTGAGGTCGTACGTGAGCTTGGTGTCTTGCAGGTTGTACTTTGCAAACGTGTCGAGCTCCTTTGCAGAACCCTCGTCCCACGCCGGTGCGAGACGGTCGAGGTCGACGTCGTGCTTCTGCTCGCCGAGCAATTCGCCTGCGACGGCGTCGAGCGAGAACGTGCTCGTGTGCATGCTTCTGCCGAGCACTTTCTTGATGAACTTGTAAATGTCAACGTGCACGATGCCCGTCAATTGAACCGTCGTCTGGGAAGTGCCGGAAATCTTCATTTCCGTGTGGTCCAGCCCGAGGTCGAGCTTCAGCTTGTACTTTGCCGCGCGCTTGATGATGTACGGCAGGTCAAACCCGTCGGAGTAGTAGCCTGCGAGAATGTCGGGTTTGTATTCTTCAACGAGCTGCTTGAACCGTTCCAAGAGGTCGGCTTCGCTGGGCACGAACTCGATATATTTCTCTTTGGTCGGGAAGTGTTTCCACGTAATTACTTTGCGGAAGTCATCGCCGTACAGCGCGAGCATGAGAATAGGATGCTGCTCGGGAATGATGCGCTTGCCCATCGGGTTGTACGTCTCAATGTCGACGGCGAGCGTGCGCGGTTTCACGAGCGTTTCGTCGCTTGCCTGCACGACGCTCGTCGCGTTGAGCACGGGAACGCGCGAGTGCTCGGCGCGTTGCTCTCCCGTCGCTTCGATAAGCGTCATCGGCTGGAGCTTCCGGTCAATAAGGTAGCGTCGGACAAACTTGATGTCGTATTCATAACATTCCCTGACGAGGGGATGCTTGCGGATGGCGTCTTTCAGGAGCGGAACGCCGGACGGCTGGTTGACGATGACCTTGAGCAAGTCCCGCGCGTGTTCGTTGACGTTCTTGCGCACGTGGTCGACGCGCACGACTCGATATTCGTCGCGTTTGTCCGTGACCTTGAGCGCGAGCAGTTCTTTCTCAAGAGCGTCAACGTCGTCTTTCGGAAGGATGTAGAAATACGGCTCGAAGTGCCCGTCGTGCACGCACACCTGTTTGCCGTCAGGAGTCCTGCCATAAAGATGAACGACTGCCTTGCTATCGACGGTGCGATAGGTGATGTCGGTCAGGAAAAACTGCAGCTTCGGCATGCCAAAAACAGTCGGAGCGGAGTATATAAAACTTCAGGAGAAGGTTTCGTCGACGAGCTTCGCGAGGTCGCGGACACGGAACGGTTTTTCGAACGTGTCTGCGGCGCCCTCTTCGATGACGCGGTGCCAGTCCCTGCCGCGCGGACCGAAGCCCGTGCTCGTGCCGACCAGCACTTTGATTTTCGGGTCGACTCTGCGCAGCGCAAGGAGAAATCCCAACGGCCGCAGACCGGGAGCTTCGTAATCGAGAATCGCGCCGTTGAAGCGCATCCCGCCGTCATAAAACGTCGTGAACCAGTTCCACGCGCGCTCGACTGGCGTCGGCACGACGGCGTAGCGGTGCTTGTTCTTGGTCAGGCTGGTGATAGTGTCGGTGTAGATTTGCGCGACCAGCGGATGCGAGGAAACGACGAGAATGCGCGTGAGGTCCATGGACTTACGGCTTCAGGCGCATCAACAGCGTGTCGATGGTTCTGCGGAATTCACCGAGCGAGACCGGCTTGTTCAGCGCGGCGAGCGCGCCGCTTTCTTTCTTGTCGTGCTCAATGTTTTCGAGGCAGAAGTAATGACTGCTGATGAGGATGCAGGAATACCTGCCTTGGAGTTCTTTGCAGAGTTCAACGCCCGCGTTTTCGCCGTCCATGGTGCGGTCGCTGACAATCAGGTCCAGCGGAAGATTTTTTTCTTCGCGGTCTTTGACCAGCGCAAGCGCGCTTTCCTTGCCGTCGGCTTGGATGACGTCGTAGCTGCCGTTCAGGACGGTCGTGTAGAGCTTGAGGATGTCCGGAGCGTCATCAACCACCAGGATGGTCTTTTTCATGCAGCTTTCTATGCTTAGGCACTATATAAAGCTTTCGTTCATTCACCACTTATAAGTTACTACTATTCTGCTGAACGCCAGCATGATAATGCTTATAAAGGAGGTTCGGACAAGAACCGCTATGTTTGACGTGGTTATCATCGGGGGCGGCGCTGCGGGGCTTACTGCAGCTATCTACACCTGCCGCAAGGCGCTCAAAACGCTGGTCGTTTCTCCGGAATACGGCGGCCAAACGAATTTGACCAGCCACATCGAGAACTATCCCGGAACTCTCGTGAGCACCGGCTGGGACTTGATGGCCAAGTTCAAGGAACACGCCGAACACTTTGGCGCGGAAGCGCGCACTGCGAAAGCCATCAAGATTGAGAAGAAGGGCGAGCAGAAATTCGTCGTCCACTTCGAGGACGGCACGAACGAGCAGTGCAAGGCGGTCATCCTGTGCCACGGCAAACTGCCGCGCCCGTTGAACATTCCCGGAGAAAGCAAGTTCCTCGGCCGCGGGCTCAGCACGTGCGCCACGTGCGACGCTCCTTTGTACAAAGGCAAAACCGTTTCCGTCATCGGCGGCGGCAACGCCGCGCTCGAAGCCGTTGAAGAACTGCACAACGTCGGCGCAAAAGTGTCGCTGGTGCACCGCCGCGACGAGTTCCGCGCCGACGAAATCACCGTCAAGAAAGTCCGCGCGCTTTCCGGCGTCGAATTCATTCTCAATACCGCTCCCGTTGAAATTATCGGGGACAAGTTTGTTACCGCGTTTACGATTGAAGACATCAAGACCAAGAAGCGCCGCCAGCTCAAGGTCGACGGCGTGTTTTCCGAAATCGGACACATCGCCGACTCCGCGATGGTCAAGGGACTGGTCGCGCTCAACGACGCAGGCGAAGTCATCGTCGACGCCAACGGCGCGACGTCGTGCCCGGGCATCTTTGCCGCGGGAGACATCACTCCCGTGCGCTACAAGCAGACCGTCATCGCCGCGGGCGAAGGCGCCAAAGCCGCGCTCGAAGCCCACCGCTACCTGACCGGCAACGCGACGGGCGAGCCGGCGAAATAGAAAGCATTTTATTCTCTTAAGGGCGTGCGTGTTCTATGGAAGTCACTCCCGTTCAAACTCCAACGCTTGACGACTTGCTCACGCTTGAGTTCAAAAATAAGCTCTTGACTGCAGAAGAGGTGCGCAAGTTCTTCCTGCACATCGCAAAACCACTTCGTTGTGAAGTCTATTTCCGCCGTGATACTGCCGAGCGGATTGGCGACAAGTACGAGATTTCCCGCCCCGATGAGTCTGCGCCCGCACAAGTCATCGGAGAGTTCATTTCGGGAACCATTTCCCGTGAGCGTTCGGTCGAGTATGCCTGTCACGAGGCACATCCGCTTGACGCTGACTCTCCCGCACCGCGATCGAGGTACAACACGTTGCAGTTTCAAATCGGTCCCGTCTCGCACTTCAAAGAATTGCATCCCGAAGCCCAGCAGCTTATCCGCGAGGTTCACGCTGCCGCGCGCACGTACTTCGCGAAGTAGCAACCTTTTTATATTTCTGACAAAACGAAAACACATCGAAAGGGGGCTTCCCAATGCTGCAGATTACCAAAACCAATTTTCACTCAGACGTTCTCGCGAGTAAAGTGCCCGTCATCGTCGACTTCTGGGCAGAATGGTGCGGTCCGTGCAAGGTCCTCGCGCCCGTGTTCGACAAAGTCAGCAAGGACTTCACCGACAAGATGACGTTCGCGAAGCTGAACGTCGACAGCGACCAAGCCCTTGCGCAGCAGTACGATGTGCGCGGCATTCCCTGCATGGTCATCTTCAAGAACGGCAAGGAAGTCGACCGATTGGTCGGCTCGATGAATGAGTCCCTGCTGCGCGACAAGATTGGCGCGGCGCTCAAGGCGCTGTAAGAACTCTCAACTTCTGTCTCAGTTATACATTTCTAATGCTGTTCCACAGGATAATGCCGCCCCAGAGGAACAGGACGACGCGCAGCAATGCCTCGATTTGGAGAATGAGCGGTGCGATGATGAAGAAGACTTGGAGTATGTTCGTGATGCCGATAAGCACGAGCGCGGTTGTCCACGGCACGAGCGCGCGGTAGAGCAGTCCGCTTCTCAGACGCGTGGTAAGCGCGACCATCATCACCAGTAAGACAAAACCGAGAATGCCGCTCAGCAAATCAACCAATTGCTGGACTTGGAACAGGTCAACCATGCTATCCCGCGAAGTTCTTCGCGACAAAATAGATGATGGCGATGCCGAGCCCGAACCATACCAGTTGAAGCAGCGAGCGCGGGAAATCCTGGTCCTCGTGCAGTTCCGGAATCAGGTCGGCGGCGGCGATGTAGATGAATCCGCCCGCCGTGAACGCCAGCATCGAGGGTTTGGCGGTGGCGATGCTCGTCGTGAAATAGTATCCCGCAATCGCGCCGAGGAACGCCGTCAGCGCCGAAAGGAAGTTGTAGAACAATGCGCGTCCGCGGGAAAGACCGGAATACACGAGCACGCTGAAGTCGCCGATTTCCTGCGGGATTTCGTGGAAGATGACCGCGAGCGTCGTGACGACGCCCACCTGGAAGTTCGCGACGAAACTGACCGCGATCAGCACACCGTCAAAGAAATTGTGTACTCCGTCGCCGATGAGGTTCAGCAGCGCGACCGGCTTCACCGACTTCTTTTTGCCGTGACCGTCAGGGTGGTCGTGGTGGTGCCCGATGCACATGCCGTTGTGGCAGTGGTACCAGTACAGCAGTTTCTCGATGACGAAGAACGTGACCATGCCTGCCAGAACCATCATGGAGGTGGAGGGGCCGTTGCCGGCTTCGGGAAGAATGTCAAAGAACGCGGCGGACAGCATCGCTCCCGCGGCAAAACTGACCATGGACAGCAGCAATCGTTGCGTGCTCTTGAGATGGAAGAAGATGAGGAACGCGCCCACAAAGGAAATAAGGCTCACAATCAGGACTGCAATGAAGATATTCAGCGGGATAATCATGCGCACCTCTTTCGTTCGGAGAATCGCAAAGAGCGTATAAAAAGGTTGCGGTGCACAACCTTTAAAAGCATCCAGACGGTAGCGGGGGTATGCTCAAAAAACCGGTGATTATCGTTAATTTTAAGGCCTATCCGCAGGCGACCGGCGCGCGTGCGGTGGAACTGGCGCGTATCTGCGAGCACGTCGCGCTGGAAACGAACGTCAGCATCGCGATTGCCGTGCAGGCACTTGACTTGCAAATCGTCGCCGCGTCCGTCCGTATTCCCGTGCTTGCGCAGCACGCCGACGGCGTTTCGTTGGGCGCGCACACCGGCGCCATCGCTCCTGAAGCATTGAAGCTCGCAGGAGCAGCCGGCACGTTGATTAATCACGCCGAATGGCGAATCCCTCTCAAAAACATCGACGCCGCCATCCGGCACTGCCGCGCGCACGGTTTAGACGTTGTTGCGTGCGCCGAAACTCCCGAAAAGGCGCGCCAGATTGCAATGCTCAGGCCGACCTTTGTCGCGATTGAGCCTCCCGAACTTATCGGCGGCAGCGTTTCCGTTTCCGAAGCTCGCCCTGAAATCATCACCGAAACCACGAACGGCGTGCGCAACGTGCCCGTCATTTGCGGCGCGGGCGTTCACAATCAGGACGATGTCGCGAAGGCAATCGCGCTCGGCACGGTCGGAGTTCTTGTTGCGTCGGGCGTTGTGCTCGCGAAAGACCCCGAAGCGGTGCTGAAAGACCTTATAGCAGGCTTACCTTAACGCGGCAGTTTAGCTCGCGTCCACGAAAATCTTGTAGACTTTACCGGTGTAGAATTGCGTGACGTCAACGGGTGTTCCGCCGGTGCCGCAGTCAGGAGGATTGCTGAGTTGGTATTCTTTCTGTGCGGGGTCGGTGCCAATCCTGAAAACGCACACGTTAAACGCGTACGTGCCGGGCTTCAGCGCGACGCCGCCCGAGATTTCTCTATCAACGACAATGCGCACCGGGACTTCGCCGAAGTCATCGTTCTTGATGGTGTGCGGTCCGGAATTGTAGACCAGCCAGTGGGAGTTGATGAAGCTCGGGTCGTCGCCGGGAATCGGGTTTTCCTGCGCATCAAACGCGCGCGTGTACGTGACCGTGACGCCGAACTGCTGTTCGTGCCCAAGCACGTTCTGGATGCCCACCCAGAAGCTCTTGCCATTGCCGACTTTCACGGCGGCCTTGTTGATGGGAATCGCGACGATGCTGCCGTCTCTCAATAACGCCTGCAGCTGCGCGTCCGTGTCGCGGTCAATCGCGTCGCGGAACGTGGTCGTGCTCACGTAAAACTGCCGCAAAAAATAGAGTGAACCCGCGAAAATGATGACCGTCAGGGTAAGAATGACAAAGAAGCTGACCGTGAGTTCGAAACCGCGCCTTGAGTGAAGAATGCTTGAGTTCCGCGCCCAGGCAGGATGGTCGTGCGTCGAAGAAGTCCTAGCGCGACGAACCAAACGGCTTGGGCTGCTTACGTTTTTCATCCGCTAAATAACTCCGGGAGTGATGAACGTGATTTTCTCCAGCGGCTTGGTGAACGTGCCCTTGTGGTTGACGCTGTTCTGGTCGTACGAGTACGCGACGCTGACCGTGACCAGGTGCTGGTCTTCGGGCTTGGCCGGGCCCGGTGGAGGAGGCGGGCCGGCCTGCGCCATGGCTTGGGACATCGACTTCTAGGCTTGCTGCATCGCATCCATGGCCTGCTTCTGTGCCTGTTGCGCCTGCTCCTGCTGCCCCTTCTGCATCGCCTGTGCGGCCTGCTGCATCGCCTGCGCAGCTTTCTGCATTGCCTGCTGCGCCTCTTGCGGCAAGGCGGCCGCCTG
>JBGPOY010000008.1:0-55203 GCA_041488275.1 Candidatus Nanoarchaeia archaeon | reverse complement strand
GAGGCGTGCTTTTAACCCTTTCGGGAGTGCAATACCGAGTCCCCGCCATACGATACCTTTTTAAACCCCTCCCTTTCCCTCAACTCCATGGTAACGGCTCAGGCCAAACAGCAAGTCAAGAAAGGTTGGTTCCCGATTATCGCCCCGAAGCTCTTCAACGAAGGCTGGGTAGGCGAAGTCTTTATCGCGGACCCCGCCGCGACCATCGGCAGAATCGTGACCGTCAGCATGACCGTTCTGACGAACGACCCGCAGCGCCAGCACGTTCTTTTGAGCTTCCGCATCACCGGCCAGGGCAAGCAGGGCCTCACGACCGAACTCGTCAGCTACCACTTCAGCCCGAACGCGACCAAGCGCTTTGTCCGCCGCAGCAGAAGCAAGATGGACGACAGCTTCACCGCCAACACGGCAGACGGCAAGAAAATCCGCATCAAGCCGATGATCGTGACACGCAGTAAAGCGCAAGGCGGCGTGCGTGCGGCGATGGTCAAGGCGACGCGCGAATTCTTCATCCTCCATCTCAGCAAGATGAAGCTCGAACAGTTCTGGAGCGAGCTCGTCAACCACAACATCCAGAAGGGTCTCGGCGACCAACTCCGCAAGCTCTACCCGTTGAGCGCGTGCGAAGTCCGTTGGGCGTTCATCGCGGGCGAAGGAGTCCCGAACCCCGAAGCCCTCAAAGCGATTGAGGCGAAGCAGGTTTCGGTCGAGGAGCCGGCTCCCGCGGCAGAAGCCGTCCAGTAACATGGTTCTCGAGCGCTTGCTCGCCGACGCAACGTCCTATCACCTGGACAAATACGAATCGCGTTCCACATTCTCGTTTCTGAAGACGCTCTTTTTCAAGGACGTTTCCCGAGAATATCTCGCCGCGCTTGGCATGCTGCTCGCGTACCCGAACGAAAGCCGCAAGGTCGCGTGGAAGCTCGCGGTCCCTTCGCTCGAAACGGGCGTTGAAACCGCGCTGCACGCGGGTCTTGAGTTGAAGGAAATCCCTGAAGAAGTCTATCTGCCCGCGCTGCGCGTCATCGCGTTCGCGTACGGCAGACAGCTCGCGGAAGACGGCTTCATCAAGCCCCGACCGATACGACCGGCGGCGTAAGTCTTTTAAGGAGTGCAGGGTTTTTCTCGTCTATGGGGATTGAAACGCACGTCAAAAACCTGCTTGCAAACGTCGCCGATTACGCGGCAGATCACGCCGCGAAGAACGAACCCGATGCGCGCTCGTTTGTCGATGGGCTCAAGCAGTACCTGAACGAAGGCACGAAGCCGGTTGTCTGGTTTGACCACACGCCAGTGAGCCTCAAAGACGCGTACATGGAATTCGCAGAGCAATACGTTTCCTCAATCCCGCGCGTTTCCAAATTCTCTGAGACTCTCACGCAACTTGAACTGCTGCTGAGCGCGGGCATTGCGGGCGCGTTCGCGCAGGTGGACGACCATCCCCGCATGTTCGTGATGTTCGGTACGCTCGTGCTCACCGTTCTCGGGCAAATGCATCTTGACCGTCGGAAATTCCCGCACGAAGCGCTCACGTATTTGCGCACCGAGGAAGGCAGGGACGCGTTCGAGGGTTCTGTGCGAGACGCAAACGAGGCAATTCGCAAGGAAATGAAGCGCTTCGGTCACTTCGTGACGTACTCGTCGAGCGGCGCATGATGCTCGGCCAAGGCGCCGAAGCGGTTGTCACGAAGCACGGCGATACCGTGTTGAAAGAACGCGTCGCGAAAGCATACCGGCATCCCGCGATTGACGCGTCGCTGCGCAAGTCGCGCACGCGCCGCGAGGCAAAGATTCTCGAAAAGCTTGAAGCGCTGAAGTTCCCTGCAGTCCGTCTTCATAGTGCGGACGAAAAAACGATGACGCTCACGCTTGATTTTGTCCACGGCAAGAAACTCGTGGACGTGCTGCCGAAAAACCACGTCGCGCTCGGCAGGGAAGTTGGCAAGAAGGTTGGCATCCTGCACGCGCACGACATCATTCACGGCGACCTGACGACGAGCAACCTGATGCTGGACAAGGAAGTCGTCTTCATCGATTTCGGATTGAGTTTTGTTTCCAAACGCGCCGAGGACAAAGCCGTTGACTTGCATTTGTTGAAGCAGGCGCTGGAGAGCGCGCACCACGACGTGTTCGAAGAAACGTTCGCCGCGGTGCTTGCCGGCTACAAGGAAGGCAACCCGCACGCGAAAGAAGTGCTTGCGCAGTTCGAGAACGTCGAGAAAAGAGGAAGAAATAAAAAATAAAATAGTTCTATTCGAGCGAGAGCGCTTCTTCGAGGTCCCGCAACGTAAACCTGACGGTGGGCTTCTTCTTCCACAGCGTCGGGCGCTGGCGGCGCTCTTGCTTGGGCTCGTTTTGGTACGCGACGAATCCGCGCACAAAGTATTTCTGCGTCGACTCGACGCCGTCGGTTTTGCGCTCCAGCGTGTACGCGACAGGCGTTCCCGAGAAGCTGCATCGCACGGTCTGCCCTTCGGACATGCCGTGTTCTGCGCCGCAGAAACACGTGACTTGCGCGGTCGCTTTGCCGTCAATATAGACTGCGTTTGTTCTGTTGGTGCGGTTTTCCAACGACAGCGAAACGTACTGTCCGCCGATTACTACGTCTACCTGCTTCATCTTCACTCACCTTCACTGATTGATGTCTTCGGGAAAAAACCCAATGAGGCTGCCGGGAATTGAACCCGGATTGGACGCACCCCAAGCGCCAGTCATACCAAGTTAGACCACAGCCCCGAATGACGGGTTGTTTCTGCACATGAGGAATGGGGTCTTTTCCGAACCGCTGTTCGGATTCAGACCACCGCCCCGTGGCGTCATTGTTGATAAGGGGACTTTTACGTTCCAGAACTCGCTTTATAAAGGTTTTCCAATCAGAACCATCAGCGCCATCGCGGCCATCACGAGGTCTTCGAACAGCGTGAATCCGGTGAGGGGGATCTTGATTTTGGTGCCGAGGCAGGCGCACTGCACCTTGGTTTTGGACAGGAGGTTCTTGAGAATGCCCGCGGCGCCGACCAGCATCACGATGACGGTCACGATGGCTGCCGGCGCGACGAGCAAGCCGCTGAGGTACGCGAACGCGAAGAACAGTTCAATTGCGGGATAGACTGCCGAATAGCCGGGAACGTACCGTGCGAACAAATCGTACTGTTTGAACGCGACGATGAACCCTTTCCAGTCAATCATTTTCAAAATCGAGAGCACGAGGAAGATGCCGCCCATCACGCGCAGCATTTGGTTGAAGAAATACGCGTACAGTGCAAGTCCGGTGAGCACGACGCCGAGCGCGTACGGAATCCAGTTCTTGTGCGTGAACTTTGCCTTGCACTCCTCGCTGCAAAAGAAGTATTCCTTGCCGTTTTTCACGACGACCAGACCTTTGGAGCGCGCGGTTTCTTCGCTCACCGCCATGCCGCAGACGGGGTCGTTGGTCATTCGTTGTTGCGCAGCTGCGCCCACGCGAGCATAATGATGAGCAGGAACGCGCTCATTGCCAGGAAGGGGATGCTGATGAAGCCGAAGGTCATAAATTCGGAACTGACGCACGACGCGCCGGTCGCGGAGCACGCGTCGGAAACGCCGGGAACCGCGAGCGCGGCCCATTGGATGCAGGTATGGTACGCCGCGATGAGAAGTCCGGGAATGCTCAGGCCGAGGATGAAGTTGGCGGCTTTTTTGTGCTGCAGCAGTGCCAGTCCGATGATGATGACGAGCGGGTACATGAAGATGCGCTGGAACCAGCAGAGCCTGCAGGGAATGTAGCCCGCGACTTCAGAATAATAGAGACTGCCGGACGTCGCGATGAGCGCGATAAGCCCCGCGAACGCCTTTGCCTGTCCCGCGAGCGGCTTCTTGCCCATCAACAGCATGACAAAGAGTACCGCAGACATCGCGAGCGCGACGAGGGAGAGCAGGGAAAGGAAGAGCGTGATTGCGCTGGTCAGACTCACGGCGTGCACCCTGCTTTCTTACCCAGCGTTGCAACCGTTTGCTCGCCGACCAGCCGCGAACCGTCCGCGAACTGCCACGTCGGGTAGCTCTCAATCTGCGCTTCGTTGCAGACATCGTTTTGCGTGCGGTCGGGGTTGGAGCATTCGATGTAGAGAATATTCTTGAACGCGTCGCCGAAGACGGTTTTTTGCGCGGCGCAGTGAGGGCACCAGAACGCGCCGTACATCGAGGCATTGTGGTCGGTCAGGCACGTCGCGAAGGCGTCGTAGTTCGGTCCTCGCGTGAACCAGTACGCGCCGAACGCGAGGATGATAACTGCAATGCCTATTCCCATCATCACGGACTTTTTCATAGAGTGTATTACAATTCGTGTAACATCTTTAAGAACTTTATGATTCGCCCGGGGGCAAAAACCTTATAAACCCCGCTTCACGACCTTCGTCTATGATGGCAGTTGGTTATCTTCATCGCCGGTAATCGTTTCTCGAAGATAGCTTCAGCGTTCGTGGATGATTGTCTTCATCACGAATACCTTCATTGGCGGCCGTAGTTTAGTGGTAGAACGTGCGGCTGTGGCCCGCATGACCGGGGTTCGATTCCCCGCGGACGCCCTTCCATTACGACCAGATGCCTCGCCGCGTTGCTTCCCTGGGGAGTTGGAAGTTCGTCGTTTGCGCGATACTGACGAACGACCAACCTGCAGGGGCAGAGTTCAGACGGAAACGGGTACGACTCTTCGGCAAACGTTTATAAAAAGGAGAACGGAGTGATGCTCAGATGCAATTCCAGCCCGTAAAAGGAACTGAGGACTTTTATCCCGAGAAAAAGGCGGTGCAGATGGCGATATTTGATACCCTGCGCGCGTCAGCGAAAGCCTTCGGCTTCCAGGAAGTCGAAAGTCCGGCGATGGAAGCAATGACGCTGCTCACGGCGAAGGCAGGGGAAGAAATCAAGTCGCAATTGTTCACGCTCGAAAAGAAAGGCGCCGAAGAACTCGGACTCCGGTTTGACCTTACGGTGCCGTTCACGCGAATGTTTGTCGCAAAACAGAAAGCGATTCCGAAACCGGTCAAATGGTTCGGTATCAGCAGGATGTGGCGGTATGAAGCCCCGCAAAAAGGGCGTTTTAGAGAATTCTATCAGATGAGCGTCGAATTGTTCGGCTCGGACAAGCCGCAGGCCGATGCCGAGGTCGTGAAGCTCGCGATTGACGCGATGAATCGTTTCGGACTTCGCGACACGGACTTCTACGTGCGCATCAACAACCGCAAACTGCTCGAAGGGCTGCTCTTGCAGTCAGGCGTTCCGCAAAACAGCATGGAAGCCGTAACGCGAGTCATTGACAAAAAGCTGAAAGTCACCGACGAAGAATTCACCAAACTCCTCCTTGAAGAAAAGCTCACGCAGGAAACCGCCGACGCCATCAAGAACGTCGTCGCCATCCAAGGTAGCATCACCGACACGCTCGCGCAATTGAAAAAAATCAAGCTTGGCAAGGAAGCGGAAATTGGACTTGCGGAATTCGAAAGCGTCCTCGCGCTCCTCGACCCGCGCTACATCGTCGTGGACTTGAGCCTCGCGCGAGGCTTGGCGTACTACAGCGGCACCGTCTTCGAACTCTCCGACAGAGAAAACAAGTTCCGCGCCATCGCCGGCGGCGGACGGTACGACCAGCTCGTCGAACTGTTCGGCGGCGAACCCACGCCTGCGGTCGGATTTGCGGTCGGCGACAAAGTGCTCTGGCTGTTGCTGGAAGAAAAAGCAAAACTGCCGAAACGCTCGCTCGGTCCTGAATACTTTATCGTCGCCGTGACGGAAGGAGTCATTCCTGATGTCCTCAAGATTGTGAACAGGCTCCGAAAGACTACGAGCGCCGACTATGACTTAGTCGGCAGAAAGCTCACCAAGCAGCTGGACTACGCGAACACCATCGGCGCGAAGAAAGTCATCGTCATCGGCGAAAAGGAAGTCAAGGACGGCAAGGCAAAGGTCAAGGAGATGCAGTCCGGCAAGGAAACCGTCGTCGAGCTTGATAAACTCTAGCACCAAAATCCTTTTATAAGTTCTTTCGTTGCATGTCGTCGTGGAAAAGAGGGAATTGACGCTCGATGACTTGGTGCTTCCTCGGTCAGGGCCGTCTGATTTGCACGCGTTCAAGAACGTGTGCGAAGACTACGCAAAAACGCATCCCTGGAGCCACAAAGCAATCCAAAATGACGGCCCCGTCGGTCGTGACATCTACAAAGGGCTCTCGCGTCTTGCGCGGAGCACGCTCGGGCCGGCAAAGCAGTGTGACTTGGGGCTCATCGCGGAAGCATTAGGCATTCCGTTCAAGGGCAGGTTGGATAAGGGGCGCAGGACAGAAGCACTTTTTGCGGAGTTTGCGCGCGTCCATCCCGTCGTCGACGGCGTCCAGACGTATCTTCCGCCGGTCAAGGTGCTGCGCGAATACGGTGA
Source organism: Candidatus Nanoarchaeia archaeon (assembly GCA_041488275.1). Taxonomy (GTDB): domain Archaea; phylum Nanobdellota; class Nanobdellia; order Woesearchaeales; family ARS49; genus DSQK01. The sequence goes on along the minus strand of JBGPOY010000008.1, from coordinate 48,792 downwards.
TGTGCATCGCAAAGCCATTTGTCTCTTCGGTTCCTATCCTGCGGCGTTGGAGGCATGGCATCCGGGGTCATATGCGGCGTCTGCGTTGCATCACCGCAAGGACTTTTTCAACGTCGAGGAGCGCAAGAAATTTCTCCACCGTGCACGCGCGACATTGTATGCGCTCTTCCGCACGCACGACTTCATGAGCCGGGAACAGCTGCGTTTCCACGCGCCCGACGTGTACGCCTTGGTGGGTGCTGCGCATCGGATGAACCGGTTCAAGACGTACAACAATTTTGTTGAGGCGCACCTTCCGAAGCGGTTCCGCCCGCCGCTGAAAGGCGACACCACGCTCATGGGGACGGTCGGCGAGATATTCTCCTACGCCTCGGTGTACTTGGACATGGCAAAGAACTCGCTTCTGACTGCGATACCTTCCTTTCCGTATTATTCCGACCGGCTTCGCGTGCATGCCCCGAACAATCCCAAGAGCGACCAAGGACACGCGTTTCCCGACGTAGGCGTCCTTGACCTCGGCGAGGAAATCATCTACATCCGCGAGGCAAAGGCAGGGCTCAGTTTCGAGCTTGGCCGCGCTGAGGATGTTACGAAAAAGTATGCAGTGTCGAACGGTGAACGGCTCTACCTGCTTAATGGCGAGAATCAATGCATGGATGACGAGTTGAAGGTGGTCTTTGACGAGCTCCATCTCCACGTCAGGCCGAAATTTATTGAGGAAGGAATTGTTACCCGGCGACGCGGAGACTCCTTGCTGCTTGACACGGACATTCGCGTCCGAGGCATCGACTACTTCATGGATCGGTTCTCCGGCGAAATCAAGAAAGAATATGCGCTATTTACTGCAGCTCCTTTGCAATATGTCCGCAACGGTTCGCTTGGCCGCTTGGAAGACGTCGTGCTGGACACGGCGCCGAAGAGTGTCCGCGAGGAAGTCTTTCTCCTGCGTGAACGACAGCGGAAAGCAGGCGAGGAAGCATTCGCAGCATCAAAATGAGGTGAACTTATGGCAGCACTAACAGCAATCATAACCATCGTGTTCGGCGTCTTGGTCTTGGCGTTTCCCAAGTTCCTGCGCTGGATTATCGGCGTCTACCTGATTGTGTCGGGCATCAGTATGCTTTTTTAGGGTTAGCTTTAAAAGCAAACCCCTATTCAGGCGCGATGGTATGGGTGACACGCGCCGCATCAAGACGGAAAAGCCTGAATTCACGCTCGAAACCGTTGTTGACCTGCTGAAAAAAGGCAACTTTTCCACGGATCTGCATCCTGAGTCCAAGGAAGGCATCGGCGTGAAGGACTACGACGGCTTCTGCCACTTGGTCAAGACACTGAACGAACAGGTCGAAACGCGCACGTTTCCCGAACCGGGCATTCCCCGCGTGAAAGTGTACTTCTATCGCGAAGGATATACCGTCTATTCTTTTCAGTCGCACGACCGCGGCATTCCGTCGAGGTAACGATGGCGAAACAGAAAAAGCTGCACTGGAGTATCCGCGCCTTGAACGGCGTGTACTGGTCGCTCGTCCAAGTGGGAAATTTTTTCTGGCTCAGCGCGAAGTATGAATACTTGGGCGCGAAAGCAATCATTTTGCAGGCAAAAGGAGCGGTGCAAACCTCAAAAGTGGTTCAGACTGCTGTTGCAACCGTGAAGCGCAAGCGCGCGTCCGCCAAAACTGACCCCGCGACGCTCGTGCCGTGGGAGCCTGTCACGGTTCTCAAGGGCGATTACGAACATTTCAGCCAGCGCCTGCACACCGCCAGTTCGATTGTGCTCGTCGCAGGACGCAGAGGCTCGGGCAAGAGCGTGCTCGGCTTCCGCATGATGGAAAACATCCACGCGCAGACACAGCGACCGTGCTACGTCCTCGGCGTCAAGCAGTCCGTTCTTCCTTCCTGGATTATGAGCGTCGACGAACTCGAGCAGGTCGGCAACGGCGGCGTCGTGCTCGTGGACGAAGGCGCGATTTCGTTCTCCAGCCGCGAATCCATGAACAAGAAGAACAAGGACTTGGGAAAACTCTTGGCCATCGCGCGCCACAAGGACCTGACGCTTGTACTGATTACGCAAAACACGGGCATGATTGACAAGAACGTCCTGAACCTGTGCGACACGATTTTGCTCAAAGAAGGCTCGCTCTTGCAGGAAAAGATGGAGCGCGGCGTGATGAAAGAAATCTATAAATCCGCGGACAAGGAATTCTCCCGCCTCGCGCCCGAAGAAAAGCAGCAGCACGTGTACGTGTTCGATTCAGATTTCGAAGGCGTCGCGAAAGTTTCTCTGCCGAGCTTCTGGACGAGCAGTGTTAGTAAGAATCAGGCGTAGTTCTTGCAAAAAGTAATTTTATATACTCAGCATCATCACCTGTCCGCAGGATAAAGGAGGGGTTGGTATGAACAAAAGTCTTCTTGCAGGCATCGTAGCGCTCATGCTCTTGTTGAACTCGCTTAGCGTGTTCGCAGTAAGCACGTGGCAGTACAAGGCAATACTGCCGATAGGTCACAACACGAATGCAAATGGCGTCGCGATAAATAATCTTCTCTACTTCTTGGGAGATAGCGCTCCTGCAAACAACGACCTTTCTGTCTACAACCCGGCAAACGATTCATGGGTACTGGCAGCTACACCGCCGGGAAGCATGGCTGCAGTTACTGGTGCCGTCATTGGCGATGCCATCTATAAGGAAGGTGGCTGCCAGCCGAATGGGGACTGCGGTGGAACGCTGACTGCTGCCTACAAGTACAACGCAACAACGGACATCTGGATTCAGATTGCTTCAATGCAAACCTCGCGCGGAGCCCCTGGCTCAGCGGCGGTCAATGGCAAGGTGTACGTGATGGGCGGATTCGCCAACTGTGGCAGTTGCACAGGAATGAGTTCTGTTGAAATGTACACCCCTGATACGGACACCTGGCAATTTGTTGCGCCGATGCCTGAAGGAAGGTCATACTTCGGCGTCAATGCGATTGGCAACAAGATTTACGCTGTCGGCGGATGGAACAACCCCACGACCATGACGAACACGCTGCAAATCTATGACACGGTGAACAACAGCTGGACAGAAGGCACTCCGATGCTCATGGCTCGTTCTATCGTCGGAACGGCGGTCCTGAACGGCAGGTTGTATGTTATCGGCGGGCAGAACTCATCAAATGTGCTTACGTCGGCCGTCGAATCCTATGACCCGGTCACGGACATGTGGAGCCCGGTGCCGAACTTCCTGAATCCCGTGCTCGCCGTGGGTGGAGTCGGATATCAGGGAGCGGTTTACGGAGCGGGAGGAGTCATTCCGGGCAACTCGGCAACAGACCAGCTTGAAGTGCTCACCGTCATCGTAGACAGTGATGGCGACGGAGTTCCCGACGCGACGGACAACTGTCCGACCGTGTATAACCCTGACCAGTTGGACGCGAACAGCGACGGCTTTGGCGACGCGTGCGTTTCAATCAGCGCGCGCATCAGCCCCGGAGCGACGGTAGGCACCGGAGTCATCCTCGGTAACGGTACGACGCTCAAGGATGGAGCGGTGGTCGGAAACGACACGACTCTTGGCACGGGCGTCACGGTGAACAACGGTGCAAGCATTGGTTCCGATACGACCATCGGCAACGGCGTGGACGTCAAGGCAGGCGCGAGCGTTGGCAACAACGTGATTATCGGTAATAACGTCCAGATTTTCGCTGGAGCCATTATCGGGAATAACGTCGTCATCCAGAATGGAGCCGTTATCAAGGCAGGCGCAATTATCGGCAACGCGGCGACCATAGGCGCGAATGCCCAGATTGGAGCCGGCGCAACGGTCAGCCCCAGCGCGACCGTTCCTGCAGGGACAAACATCCCCGCCGGAACAACGTACCCCTAATTCCTTCTTTTTTCCTTTTTTAATTGTATGCAGAAATAGCGTAAGCAAGAATCAGGCTTAAGCCGCTTCCCCAACAGGCGTATACGGCTTCTTCGGGTCGTGCGCAATCTGTGCTTTGAGTTCTTTGTACAGGTTGCGGACGTGGTACAGGTGCATTTCTTCGTCCTTGCGGGTGTACTTGTCGGACGTGCTGATGAAGCGCGCGAGCTGGGCGCTCACGATGTCTTCGAGAATTTTCAGTTGTTCGTGCGTTTCTTCTGTCATATATTCAGCCCGTTTTTCGAAAGTCTTCGCTTCGTTTGCCATACAGGTGAATGCCGATGTAATGCCACTCCACGGGGAAATAGCGGTCGATGACTTTGTAGAACGCCGCGAGAATCTTGGGCTCGCGGTCGTGCTGCTGGTCGCAGTGCAAAAGGAAAGCGCCCGACGATGTATGGAGAACGTCTTCCAGATGTTCAAGCGATGTGTGCCGGGTCATGAAAGGGAAATAAAAAAATGAAACCTTAAATGGTTTCGATGCCGAGGTCTTCGTTGCGGTGCAACGCTTGAGGCGACGGCTTGCGGGGGTCGTTCTTGCCGAGGATCCACGGGCTCTTGACGCCGGTGACGATGGTCATGACGAGCACCTTGCCCTTCATTTCCTCTTCGACACGTGCGCCCCAGATGACGTTGGCGTCATCGTCCATGGAGGCGGTAACGAGTTCTCCGACGCGGTTGATTTCATCAAGCGTCATGTCCGGACCGCCGGTGACGTGAATGAGTGCGCCGGTTGCGCCGTTGTACTTGATGTCGAGCAACGGGTTCGAGAGTGCGCCGCGAACTGCTTCTTCGACGCGGTTGTTCGTGTCTGAGGAGCCGATGCCGATGGCTGCAACGCCGCCGTTGGTCATGATGGCCTTGACGTCAGCGAAGTCGAGGTTGACGAGCGACGGAATCGCGATGGTTTCGACGATGCCCTTGATCATGGTCGCAACGAGCTCGTTGGCGACGGCGAACGCCTGCTGTACAGGGAGGTTGCCCGCAATCTGGACGAGGCGGTTGTTGTCAATGACGACGACGGTGTCGGAGTTCTGGCGCAGCTGTTGGAGTCCGAACTCGGCCTTGTCGACGCGTGCGCGTTCGATGTTGAACGGCATCGTGACGGTGCCGATAACGATGCTGCCCGTCTCTTTCGCGACGGATGCAACGACAGGTGCCGCTCCGGTACCGGTGCCGCCGCCCATGCCTGCGCAGATGAAGACCATGTCCGCTCCGCGCAATGCTTCCTTGAGCTGCATGATGGATTCCTGGGCAGATTCGGTTCCCTTCTGGGGGAAACCGCCGCAACCCAGTCCTCGAGTAGTGTCGCGACCGAGCAAGAACTTCTTGTCGGCTTCAGAAATGTCCAAGTGCTGCTTGTCCGTGTTGACGGCAAGGATTTCAGCACCCTTGATGCCTTTCTTGTAAAGCCAGGAAACCATGTTGTTTCCCGCTCCACCGACGCCGATAACCTTGATGTTGGCCTGGCCAACTGACAAGTCGTCTTCGTTGGTGTAACTCGACTGATGCTTCATGGCGTTCTGCACGACAAAGTCCATTCCCTTTCCCTCTTTTTCCCGCGTGTACGCGTGTGGTCGAAATCTTGTGTGCCCGGAGGCACGTGAGTAGGAAACGGGCCCTCATGGTGTGGGTTTGGGGGGTGGTTTTCGATAAGAAAACGCGAGAGAGCCCGTTTGTGATTGGTGTGTGAGGATAGTGCGTCCGTTCGGGCGCAATATCACATTTGTGTATACTGGTCTAATGTAAGGGCTACTTATATATAAATCTTACGTTTAGGAGCCAAAACAGGGCATTATGGAGCTTCTCGAAGAAACGCGTTCACCGTCGAGAAACGCGTGGTATTCGGTGAAATTTATATACTGGGGTGCATAATCACGCAGTTGTTGAGTGTGGGGAAGTAAAACAAGACCATGGTAATCCTGTTCGACCGATTTAACCTGCCGGAAGACATTTTCGAAATCATTTTCTCGACGGGACAGCAGACCATCGTCGCGCGCGAGCTCATCAAGTTCATGGCCGACCACAAGGGCGAAATCACGAAGACCGAAATGAGCCTCTTCGCGACGCAACTGCACGACGGCGTCTACGAAACCACGCTCGACGACCCGCAGTACAAGGGCAAGAAAGTCAAGCTCAGCTACAACAAGCGCCAATTCTACGACCGCATCCTGACGCCGATGAAAGCGATGGGATTGATCGACTACGACCTCTACAAGAAGACCTACAAAATCTCCGTCAAGTTCTCCAACGACCTGATGAAAATCGGGCTGCAATGGAAAACCGAATTGAGGAAGTACGGGATTACACTCTGATCAGAATTTCGTCAGCCACTCATTGCCATTCTCAGTAACGAGCAGCGTGTTTTCGTGCACGGCGACCATGCCGTTGCCTTCCTCGACGAGCGGGGGATAGGAGTGCAGCGAGCCGTTTTGCAGCAAGTCACGCAGTGCGAGATTGGTTTTGCCGATGCCGAATTTCGCGGACAGCCACCGTGTCGTAAAAGGCAGCGTCGCGTATTCTTCCTCGATGAATTTCAGCACTTCGCGGGCGTACGGCGACCGGACAGGACGCTTCTCGACGAGCGCAAAGATGTTTGCCTGCTCCTGCTCGTAAATCATCCCTGCTCCGTCGGTAACGAAAGGCTCAATCGCGAGCACTTTTCCCGCTTCGAGCGTGCCGTAATTCTTGCCCGAAACGTTCGGCATGGAAGGCGCGTCGTGGATAATCCACTGAGCAATATGGTGTCCTGAGAGGTTGCGAATCGGATGCAAGTCATAACTCTGAATCGTTTCCTGAATGGTCTTGGCGATGTCCGAGATGTTCGCGCCCGGCGCGACCATTTTCGCCGCGGCTTCCATCGCTTCTTTCGCTGCCTTGACAAAATCGGAATACTGCCCGCTCAAGTCCACCGTAAGCGCGTTGTCGCCGACAAAGCCGTCGACGTGCGCGCCGACGTCCAGACAAACGAGTTCATCAGAGAACGCAGCCTCGTCGTCGGGCTCAGGCGTGAAGTGCGCCGCGACTTCGTCGCAGCCGATTTGTGTCGGCCACGCGGGGCGCGCGCCGAGAGCGATAATCTTGGCGTCCACTTTGTCGCAGACTTCGCGCATCAAGGCGCCTGATTTAATCAGCGTCTTGCCGTAGTGCAGCGCTTCTGCCGCGACTTTGCCTGCCTTTCTCCATTTGGCGAGCTCTTCAGAATCCATGCGCCGTGGACAACCGCGACGATATAAAAAGTTACCTAATACAGAATGCCGATGACTTTCCGTCTGAGCTGGTCGAAGCGGACCTTGTCAGGGTCGGTGGTGGGGTTGTTGTCGCCCTTGAAGATGAAGTAGACGCCGTCCGCGTCCGTGCCTTTCTCGACGACGCGGTGGATGATGACGCTGCCCGGAGCGAGCGGCGTTTCGTACGAAACGATGTCGCCGACGTTGACCTGGTCGGGGCTCGTGACCGGTAATTCCAACGCGGTCATGCCTTGGTCGATAACAGGATCCATTGATTTGGTGTTCGTGAACACGGCGGGAACGACGTTCGGGACATCAATCTCGACGCGGTCGCGCAGCACGCTGATTTGGCTCTCCGTAATCGCGTCAGAAGGGCTGGGCTTGTCCTGCGGAGTATCGAAGATTTGGACGGTCTGCTGCGCCTGTTCGACGAGCGACTGCTGCGGCGCGGTCAGGGCGGCTTGGCTCAGCAGCCAGCCGGCGCCGAACGCCAGCAGCACGGCGAGGAAGATGCGGAAATACATGGAACCCCCACTCTGTAATTACTGAATAGGAGGTTCAGTTGTATATAAAGATTAAGGAAAGAAATCACTTATTAGTGGTATTTATTGAGTCCAACAGGCGCAGGAGCTTGGGCAGGTACTGCCGGTCGCCCTTGCCGTTGTATGCGACAGCGGCGAGCCTCCACGGACGCATCCCGGCGACGCGCGCGCCCTGCTTCGGGCTGTAGTCGAACTTCATCGCCTTCTGGAACAGGTAGCGCATGCCAAAGGTAATGCTCAACTCGGGAGTGATGCGGTGTTCGGGAGCAACGTCCTCGTACGCCCAGTGACCGTTCTTGCGCGGCGTTTTCTCAACGAGCGCGAGTTCTCGATAGCCTGGAATCAGGTGCGCACCGTCCGTTCGAACAAGATCGTCAAGCCCGGTGTCGCCTTGGTTGGCGAGCTGCATCGGGTCGTTCGCCCACGCGTTCGGCATGCCGCCGCTCTCGACGAGCATCAGCGCTTTCACGAAGTTGGATTCCAGCGGCGTGTAGCCGGTCAGGTGACTGAACTCGCGGTTCCAACGCGACGTTGCCGCGATGATGGTGCGGTCGTGCTGCTGGAATTGCGGGGATTCGTAGCCGGGAAAAACTGCGAGTTGCTCAAGCTGCGGCGCGGCAGGCGCGGGTTGGACGGCCTGCGGACGCGTCGTAGGAACGTCGTTGCCGCTGTCTGCCGCGCGGTACATCATATAGCCGCCCAAGGCGCAGAGTCCTGCGACCATGGTCCATTCGGCGACTTTGTCGACGAGCTTCTTTTTGCCCTTCATGAGGCTGCAAAGCATGAACAGCTATATGAATCTTACTACTTTTACTACCTTCTAGTAACTAAAAGAGAAAGGTTTATATAGATATTTCGCGTTTGAAGCGCCTATGGAAAAGAGTAAGGTGCCCCTGATGGGAACCTATGAAATTGTGCTGGAACAGCCGAAGCGCCGCCTCGTGATTCCGAGCCAGCTGCGCAACTTGCTGAGCTGGCGCAATCCCGAAGGGACCAAGTTCCGAATGGAAGGCGGCACGCTCGAAGGACTGATTCCGACGGTCGTACTCTACGATTGCTTGGTCACGGAGCGCAAGCCGCAGATTACATTACCCGCATCCTATCTCACGCGCGACGGCAGTCTCGAGCACCGCATGGACTCGGCCGGCCGCGTCCTGATTCCGCAGCCGGCATCGCTACTCCTCGGCGCGAATGAGCCACTGACGATTGTTGGCTGCTCAGAGTATCTGCAGTTGGTGCGCACGCGCGACTTCGCCTCGCTCGTCGCAAGCCCGGACGACGATGTCGACCGCGCACGCGCACTTTGGCCGAAGGTGGACTGAATGCCCGCAGTCTCGCAGTCGCTCCGCGACATCCAGCGCGCCATCGCGCGCGATGTCATTCTTGAAGACCAGCTTCCGATTGACGGCATCACGAAAATCGGCGCGTTCGACTGCACGCAGTTCGGCGACAAGCTTGTCTGCGCCGCAATCGTCGTCGCGTACCCGTCGATGCAGGTGCTCGAGCGCAAGTGGCTCGTCAAGAAAGCCCCGATGCCGTACGTCCCCGGCTACCTCGCGTTCCGCGAAGGTCCCCTGATGCTCGAACTCTACTACAAACTCGAAGTCGACCCTGACGTCCTGCTTGTTGACGGGCACGGCGTCGCGCACCCGGTCGGCTGCGGCATCGCCTGCTACGTCGGCGTGGAACTGCACAAGCCGACCATCGGCGTCGCGAAGAGCCTGCTCATCGGCGAAGTCAAGGACGGCAAAGTGCTGATGGACGACAAAATCGTCGGCACGCTCGTCCAGACGCGCAAGTTTGCCAAGCCTGTCTACGTCACTCCCGGTCATCTTATCACGGTTGAAACCGCAGCTCAATTGATTGAGAAGTGCGTGCTGCCGCCGCACAAGCTCCCCGAGCCGCTGCACATCGCGCACCGCTTCGCCGACAAAGTCGCCGAGCGTTTGAAGGAAGAGCAGGGCGCAAAGCCTGTTCCGCAGCCGGCGCAAGAAATTATTTCTTAGTTCCTTTCCAGTCCACTTCTGGGCGGGGTGGGTCTTTCAAGATGGGTTTTTATGTCCCTTCCGCTTTCATAGGTTCATGAAAGAAGGCAGGTCGTTCATCATCTTTGATTTTGATGGCGTTATTGTGAACTCTGAGAAAAAGAAATTCGTTCAGTTAAAACACTTATTGAAGAACTATGACGTTCGACTTACAAAACCTTATTTTTCAAAGATGGTGGGAATGAAAACCGAGCCGTTTCTCAGAAAGTACTTTGGCAAACTATTGTCTCGTAAGCAGATAAACGCGATTGTGAGCGCGCGGAGAACTGCACTGCGCAGAAACCCAGAAGAATATGGCGCGCCCATTGACGCTACAATTAAAATTATCAAGAGACTGCACAAAGATAAAAAATACGTGCTCGCGCTTGCAACAGGCACCGATCGGCGCATTGTGAACGCATTTCTTAGGCAGGAAAAAATGTCGAGATTGTTCGAGGTTATTGTAGCGGGGAACGATGTGAAGCAATCAAAGCCCAACCCTGCGGTCTATCGAAAGGCGCTTCAGCAGCTTCACGCGAAATCGCGTCAAACAACTGCCGTCGAGGACTCGCGTGCAGGAATTCAGGCAGCCCACAGCGCAGGAATAAAGAACACCATTGCCCTGACCACCAACCGGTCTTCAGAAACACTTAAGGGCGCATCGCGAATAGTCTCGTCATTAGCGAACATCGCAATCTGGTAGTTATTTCTTAATTCCTTTCCAATCCATTTCCAAGTGCTTGCAGCGGATGCTCGTGTCCGCCCACAATCCGAACTTGTTGGCGCGGACGTCCCTGCAAAAGAACATGTCGTCGAACCCGTTCCATTGCGGGTCCCAGCGGAACGTGACCTTCTCGAGAATCGTGCGGTGCATCAGGATGCAGCCGAGCCCCGACGCGAGAATGGGTGCCAAACGGGGAGGTTCTAAATCACTCATTTCCATCTGCTGAAACTGTCCATTGTGGATGTTCATGAGCAATGGTTTTTCGCGCTGCCCGACTTCCTTGCCGTTGTCCAGCAGGTGATAGATTTTGGTGTACACGCCGGAGACGACTCCTTTGTTGTGCGCGAGCAGGCGTGCGAGCGCGTCCGGCGGGGGAATCACGTCCTGCTCAAGCGAGAAATACCAGTCGTAGCCTTCGTCCAGCACTTTCTGCCGGAGTACGTTCCGCGACGCGACGATTCTGTCTCGTGCTCCCTCGAGCCAAGGTCCCTTGACGACGGGCAGTCCTGCCTTGTGAATTTCCTTGAGATAGTGATCGTCTTTCGTGTTGTCAACCAGCAGGATGTCAAATTCTCCTTGCAGTGCCTTGATGCCGGCGGCGTATTCCTTCAAGCAGTACGCCTTGTGTTCCGAGGTGGGGCAGCCGACGAGAATCTTAACCATGTTTTCTCCGCGGGAGGCGTTTCTTCAGCTTCTCGACGTTCTCGCGGATGCGGAATCCCGCGACTTTCAGCAGCTGGATGTACGGGCGCAGGACGTCCTTGACTTTCCTGCCCTGCAGGTGCCGGAGGTAGTAGCTGCCCACCGTCGCGGTGAGGACGCCGCCGACAAGGTCGTTGATGAGGTCCACCATCGTGTTGACGAGGCTGATTTGCGAGTTGGCGCCCAGAATCTGGTCCGCGGCGAATTCGAGGATTTCGTAGAACGCCCCGACGGCGAGCGCGAAGACGACCGTGAACCACCAAATCATTTCGTCGCTGACCTTGATGTGCTTCGTGACTTTCAGGCTGTACACGATGGAGAGCGCGATGACGCTGATGATGACCGTGCCGAGCAAATGCGTGAACCAGTCAAAGCCGATGGTGTTGTGATAGACGTTGAACTCCGAGCCGACGATGACGTCGAGGAAAAAGCCGACGACGACAAGCGATTCGAGCCACCACGGAATCTGGATGTCGTACTTGGCGTGCAGGAACGTCGGGATGAATGAGATGACGAACGCGATGACGGCGAGCATCGCGAGATAGTCTCCCTGCAGGATGAGGACGACGCTTGACACGAGCAGCGCGAGCCGCATCAGCCAGAGGAGCACGCTGTTGACGTACCGGTAAATCATAAGAAAAAGAAGAAGTGAACAGATTAATAATGTTACTTAATCTTGCCGACTTTGGCGGCGACTTCGTCCACGCGCTTGTGGAGTTCTTCGAGCGCGTTGTCCGGCAGGCCGTATTCCTTGCCGAGCACGAAAATCCAGTTCTTCAGGTCGCGCACCGAGTCTTCCGCCGCGCGAATCAGGTTCTTGTCTGCCATAAAATCACCCTTTAGTTTGATACGCTGGGGGCACGAAACGTGCTATAAAAGCTTTACTGGAAACGTGTTTCTAAGACTGCCTATTTGTTACTACCTATGGGTAGTATATAATAGGAAGGTTTATATACTAGAAACGCGGTTTATCGACGTAAAGAAGTGTATGGCGCTCAACATCAAGACGTTCAAACCTGAAGAGATTCTTGTTCCTGATAGTCTCTACTCTGAGGACGTGCTTCGCGCGTATGTGTCTGTTCTTCGTTGGAATTCGCGCGACGACACCCTTCCGCCGATACTCGTAGCACGGCATGACGGTGATCCGAAATTCATAGAAAATGTAAGTAATGTTTCAGCGTACTTCCGAGATAAGAGCAACTCATTTCCTACGGCGCCGGCGTTTGAAAGAGCAGAATGGATTGGAAATCAAATCGCAGCTTCACCGTATCTGTTGCTCGACGGACACCACCGCGGTGTTGCACAGGCACTTTGTAGACAGGAAGTGCACGGCTTTGAAATTACGTCGGACAGTGACTTGGAACAAGTAAGAGCGCGCGTTGCGCGAGGAACGTTTCCACAGTTGCACCGCAATGAGAACACGCTTGCCGAAATGTGCAACAACTGGCTTGAGTACGTGTTGGTTACTCCGGGAAAAGTGCATACCATAGCTGATTTGCTCCAAGAAGCAATTTCGAACGACAAAACTCTTGCGAAGTTCTATCGAAACAAGGAGTAAGCATGATCACGCACAGCATCCAACTGTTGAACCGTCTTCAATATCCTACCGGGCTGTTCGCGGCCGCCGACAAAGGCGTCGCGACCGGTTACTCACGCGCATGGCTGCGCGACAACATCTACGCGACGTTCGGACTGGAAGCAACCGGACAATTCGACCGCGTGCTCGCGGTGTACCATGCGATGCTGGACATTCTGCGCAAACACGAATTCAAGATTGACTGGATGATTCGCGAGCCGCAGCCGAAGCACGCGTACCGTTACATCCATGCTCGGTATGACCCGCTTTCAGGCGAAGAAATTCGCGAGGACTGGGGCAACAAGCAGAACGACGCCATCGGCGCGCTCCTGTTCAAAATCGGCGACCTGCACAAGAAAGGAATTTCCGTTCTCCGAAACGAGCACGACCTCCGTCTCGTTCAAAAGCTCGTCAACTATCTTGCGTCCATCGAATACTGGCACGATGCCGACAACGGCATGTGGGAAGAGAACGAGGAAGTGCACGCGAGTTCTGTCGGAGCCTGCGTCGCAGGACTTGAAGCCGTCCGCCACCTCGTTACCGTTCCCCAAAACGTGATTTCCCAGGGGCGTTTGACGCTGAGTGTTCTTTTGCCGAAAGAGTCGAACACCAAGCACGTTGACCTCGCATTGCTCTCGCTTATCTATCCGTACAACATCGCGACGCCCGAACAGCGTGAAGCGATTTTGCGCAACGTCGAAACGCACTTGCTCCGCAACAAGGGCGTCATCCGCTACGCGCGCGACCGCTACTACAGCAACGGCGCCGAAGCCGAATGGACAATGGGTTTGCCGTGGCTTGCCATCATTTACAAACAGCTCGGCATCACCAACAAGTACCGCTACTACCTCGAGAAGTCGCTCGCCGCGATGAACGCGCACGGCGAACTTCCCGAACTCTATTACGCCGCAACGGGCGTGCACAACGAAAACACGCCGCTCGCGTGGGCGCAAAGCCTGTTCGTGGTTGCTGCCCAATGAGGCTCTGGACTCCGTACGCGATTGAGGTGCTCAAGCGCGCCAACCTGAGTATCGAAACCCATTGGGACACCGACCACAAGGTTCCGATGCTGAAGCAGCCGTACGCGTCGTGGCTCTACAGCGCGGACGCCAAAAACTTGTACATCGAGTTCGGTCTCAATATGCTCCCGCAGGAAATTGAAAAGAAAAAGCTGGACGACGCGTTCTTCGAAAGCTTCAGCCTCAGCAAGCTGGTCTCGTCGCACACGTCGGATGCGCGCATCGAGTTCCGCATTAACGGCACGCAGGCGCGCTTCCACTCCCGGCGCGAGCAGAACGCCAAAATCCTGTCGCCGTTTGAGCTCGGCGGCACCTACGACGCCTCGAAGATCGTGGACTTCGTCTTGACGAAGATTATTGAAGACGCCGGCAGTAAATAGCCATTCTTTTTCAGCAGTCAGATTTATAAAGCATCGCGCCGACACCCTCCCTATGCGAAAAAGAGGGCAGGTCGCGATGGAATATATTACCATTCTCGGATTTGTGCTCGTCACGACGCTCCTCATGACGCTGATTTTCCGCGCGCACGCCGACCAGCTCAACGACGCGATTGTCGAGCACCAGGTGGAGCGCATCGGCGAGCAAATCACGGACACGGCGGACGCAATGTATTTCATCGGCGACCCGTCGAAGACGCGGCTCAAGCTATATTATCCTCCGAACGTGCTCAACGCGACCGCGAACGGTCGCGAGCTCGTGTTCTGGGTGCAGACCGCGCACGGTCCTGACGAAGTCGTGAAGATGGCGCAGGTCAACATGTCCGGTCCCGTGCCTTCGAGCCCCGGCGTCCATTTTATCCAAGTGCAGGCGCAGGGAGCCGGTGTCGTTCTGAGCTGACATGGAAGGCGCCAAGATGCGAGCGAGGCAGAAACCGCGATTCCCACTCAGCCCTTCTCCGTCGCAACCGCATGACCAAACGGCTTGGGCTGTTTCACGGCGGGCGAAGGGCCGAGCGAGCGGCGCCTTCCCGAAACGAGCGCAATTGGCACTCGAATTTCTCCTCCTCGTCTCGGTCGCGTTCCTGCTGTTGATTGTTTTCGCCGCGTCAACGAGCCAGGATTTGTCTGACGCAAGCAGCGCCAAGGAAAACGCCATGGTGAAAGATATGGCGTTCTCGCTCCAAAGTGAAATCAACCGCGTCGGCGCGCTCAACGACGGCTATCGCCGTTCCTTCCTGCTCGACACGACGCTGGACGGCATCCCGTACAACACGACCATCTCCGGAACGACGCTCATCGTGACGACACGCAACTACGAGTACGACCTTTCCGTCTTGCCCATCGCGGGCAATTTCACCCTTGGCGGCAATTACATCCGCAAAACCAACGGCCAGCTCTTCCTCAACAAATGACGTCCATCACGCGCCCCGGACACGGAACGTTGCTCACGTCGCGCAAAGGGCAGGCGTGGTACGCCGACTTCATGGTGGGCCTGCTCATTTTTGTCAGCGTTCTCGCGATTTATTACAACCTGCAAAGCAGCTTTGTCGACGACAACAACAACATCGAAGACCTTATCGCGGACGCCAAGCAAATCGGCGCCAGCCTGATGACGAGCGGTTATCCTGCGAACTGGACGAACAGCACGGTGCAGCGCATCGGCATCCTGGACGGAGGCACGCGCCTGGACAACGCCAAGTTGCTGATGTTCAGCCAAATGAACTACAACCAGACGCGTTCGCTCTTCCGCACGAGTTTCGATTACGTCGTGTATTTCTACGACGGCAACCGCACGCTCGTTTTGCCCAACAATCTCACGTACATCGGCAGTCTCCCAACAAACGCCACAAAGGAATTCAAAGTGGTCCGGCTTCCGGTCCTCAACTCCACCATTGTCCAGATGGAGGTGCACGTGTGGCAGCGTTGATTCCTCGGCCGCATCTTGGCAGCAGACGCTCTCGACGCGGTTACTTCTTCACGCTTGACGGTCTCCTCGCCGCCAGTATTCTCCTCGGCGCGTTCTTCCTCTTTACGAGTTACGGGCAGATTCAGCGCCCGGTCATCGACCTGAACTTCGCCGCCTCGGACCTGCTCAGCGCGCTGACGACGATTCAGTTTTCCGAACTGAACTCCACCGCGAGCCTCATCATCGCGAACGCGACGACCGTGCCGAACACCAACCAAAGCATTCTCGGCGTCATCGGCGAATTGTGGGCGAGCGGCAACGTCTATGCCGCCCAAAATCTGACGAACTTTGTCATCGAGAGCAGGCTTCCTTTGTCGTACGGACTCGGGCTGTACTTCGGCGGCGACACGATTTATGCGCGTACTTCTCCGACTCCCGTCACGCAGGCGTCCGCGCGCACCATCCTGAGCGGGCTCTCCAAAGCCCAGCCGACGAAAGGGTTTATCGCGAGCGCGAGCGCCGAAACCGTCATCCGCCGCACGACGCAAATCACGTCGTTCTCCGCCGAGGGAGCCGGCTGGGACGGAACGTCGGGGACGCCCGGCAAAACCATCATCACGAAATGGGTCAACATCACCAACACCGCGACCATTCTCAACGCTTCGCTCGCCATCGCGCTGCACCTGAGCGACACGGACCCCAACTGGACGGTCGTGAACATCAACAACGGTGCGTGCATCTACTCGCGCAACGACATCGCGCACTCCGGCGACGGATATTATGACATCAAGAACGTGAAGAACTGCCTCACGACGGGCGTGAACAAGTTCACGCTCGAACTGAGAAATTCAGGCTACAACGCCCACATTCATCCGGGCATGCTGCTCCAAGTCGATTATTCAGAAACAACGTCCGTGCCGGTCTACACTTCTCAGTACACGCAGCGTATTTATTTTGACAACGTGTCGAGCATCGCCGGCTCGGGTGGCAGCACCGGCGCGTGGCAGCTCGTGCCGTTCCACATTCCGCCGACCGCGACGAACATCAGCGTGTACCTCCAAATCGCGACGCGCAACGTGACAGACTATACGGGCAGCACGCAGTTCACCAGCTGGACAGGCTCATCCCTTCAAGAGAAGAACTATGACTATGTCCTGTTCTTCAACGCCGACGCCGCGCCGTTTGCCTACAACTCCACGCCGAACGGAACCACCTTGTACACGTACGCGCCTTCCAAGACCGCGCCGTACATCGTCAACGGCACCAACGTCATCATCGTGTATCTCAACAACTACGGCGACAGCCCGTGGGGCACCAAGCCCGTCAGCATTTACTCCGAACCGTTCACGAATCCCAACAACTCATCGTATGTCGAGGTCAACTACACGCTGACCGGCGCGCTTCCCTACGGTTTGGTTGAAGTCGGAGTCGTCAAGCAAGCATCCCCTCCCGAACAGGCGACCAAGACCATCAACTTCACGTTCCCCGTCAACAGCCAGATGTCGAGCGTGTTCGCGCACATCGCCCAGCGGTTTTCGTATCTCATCACCGCGAAAGCCGACGCGTTCAATCCGCCTTCGACCGTCGTGTTCGACAGCCCGTCCTCGCGCGGCGTTCCGACTGACGTCTACGTCCCGACGAAAACGTTGTCCAGCTCCGCCGCGGCGACCAACTATCTGCAGATGAGCGACAACGGCGGCAACAGCGTCATTCCCAACTCAACGGTCGAGTACCGCTTCTACCTGCCCGCGTTTGTCGGGTTCGGCAACGTGTTCAACACGTCCGCCGCCGCATCGGCAGACGCGCAGTCGCGGCTGAGCGCGTTCCTCGGTCCGTACATTGACGCCGGCTCCATCGCGGTCGAGACGAGCAACATCACGAACGTCCCCACGCTCTGGGGTCCGACGCTCGCGGAGGTCCGCGTGTGGCGTTAGGCAAGCGCGCGGTGTATTTCACCGTGCTGTCCATCGTGTTCGTCACCGTGCTGTTTTCGCTTTACACGTTCAAAGTGCCGCAGCCCAAGCGCAACAACAGTTTTCTGCTCGAGACGCGCATATTCACGATGAATCAAGTGCTCGAGGACGTGCGCGACGACGCAGGACGCTTCCTCAGCGTCGCGACGTTCCGCGCGTTAGTCGCGATGGAGGACTCGATGGCGCTCAATGGCACGTACATCGGCAACACCACTTCGGCGTTCCAGACGCTCATCGTTAACGGAACGCTCAACGGCATCAACCAAAGCGTGATGCAGAACAACACGTATCCCATCTGGCAGCAGCGCATGCTGGTCCAGGCGTCCAACGTCGGCGTTACCATGACGCTGACCGCCACGAACCTGACGCTCGGACAGCTTGATCCGTGGACTATCGCGGGGCAAATGGACCTCGTTCTGTATCTCAATGACCCCATCATCAATGCCACGTACAACACGACCGTGCACCTGAACGGCACGGTGGGCATTCAAGACTTTGAGGACCCGACGTATCGGCTCAACACGGCCGGGAGAGTCACGAACACGGTTCAGCCGACGCCGTACACCACGTTCGTTTCGGGCTCGGACGTCAGCAACCTGCAGGCGCACATGAACAACACGTACTACCGCCCGTGGACCGGCGCGCCGGATCTTCTGCAGCGCTTTGAAGGCAAGCTCACCTCATCCTCGCAGAACGGCATCGAAAGCCTGGTCAACCTCCAGCAGCTGAGCGACAACGGCATCGGCATTCAGGCAAAGAGCGCGGTGGACTACATTTACTTCTCGGCGTCGAACCCGACCGCGTGCACCGTGCAAGGCATGCCGTCATGGTTCTATCTGGACACGCAGTCCAACGGCGCAAACGCCACGCACAAGACTTTCTACCAGGTCTCTTCGGTCATCAACCCGCCCTGTTAGTCCTTCGTGAATAACCATAATCTTTTTAAACTCACTTAAGAATAGACTCGACATGGTGGAAAAGGGGTCGGTGATGCAGACGGGAGTAGACCGTCTCCTCGAAATTCTACGAACAGAGACCTCGCTGTCCGTGAAAGAAGCAGCGGTCAAGCTCGGAGTCTCGACCAGCGCCGTGCTCGAATGGGCAAAACTGCTGGAAGAGGAAGGGCAGGTCAAAATCACGTACCGCTTCGCGACCGCGTACATCGAAGGCAAGAACCTTTCAAGCCAGGAAACCGTGAAAGCGCGCCGCGAGCTCGCTTCCGAAAAGGACTTGCTGGACGAAAAGCTGGAAGGCACGAACAACTTCCTCATCACGCTCGAAAACGAAGTCTCATCCCTGCGCGAGATTTTCAGCGAAATCGGCAAGCACGTCAGCTCGAACATGACCTCGCTCAAGAGCACGCTCGCGCAGATGGAGCGGCTCCAGCAGAAAAAAGAGATAACGGACAGGAAGATTCTCACGGCAAAATCATCCTACGCGGGAAAACTCGAAGAACTCAACAAGCGTCTGGGCAAACACCAAGGAACGTCCAAGGAATGGTACGAGCAGATGTACGGAGAAGTGCTGCGCGGCGGCGAAGTGCTCCAGCTCGAACAGGCGCAGCTCGACCTGATTCAGGACAACGAAAAGCTCATCGAGCACCGGCTCGCGGACATGCAGTCCCTGCTCGATGTCAACGTCATCAATTCCATTGCCGAGAACAAGCCTGAGCTCGAGAAAATCCGGAAGACGCTCATCGCAATCAAGAGGAAATACGTTTCGATGAAGGCGGAAGCCGAAGCCGAGAAGGCCGAACTGCTCAAGCTCATCATCGAGAACGAAAAGACCGTCGCCCAGCTCGAAAAAACCCAGCAGGACTTGGTCGCCAAGCTCGACGCGAGCGCGAGCGACTTTGACGTCACGGAAAACGACCTCAAGGATTTGCCGCGTAAGATGCGCGACTTTTTCAGCAAGAAAAACATGGTTGACACGATTCTCAACCGCATCCACTACAACGAATTCCAGTTCCGCAAGCGCCTGCAGGAGCTGCGCACGCGCAGCAACCAGTTGGGCAAGGTCGCGTCGCTCGAAAAGTTCCGCGGCGAACTGCGCTCGCTGGAAGACGAAGTGCAGGATTTGAGCAAGAAGCGCGAATACTTCACGCGCGAGATGAAGACGCTGGTCGGCGTGCTCCGCAGCCAGGCGAACTCGCCGATGGCGTCCGTCGAGCCCCGCCCGTTGAAGCTGGGAATCACGAAACCGCGCCTCAAGAGGAAGGGGCCTTCCGCCGCCGACATGGTGAAGGAAGCGGTTTCCATCGAACGACCGATGCCGAAGCCCGGCCTGAGCGCGGAAGAGCTGGTCGCGGAAGTCACGCACGAAGCGCTGCCCAAACGGACGCTGCCCACCGCGGAAGAGCTGGTGCGTTTTGCCAGCAGCCGCCGCAAGCCGCACATCAAGCCGCACGTGCCGTTGAAGTCACGCTCACGACAGAAAGCACGCCCGGCACATCGGGCGACGAAGAAGCGCAAACGTTAAGCAACGCCTAAAAAAAAGAGGGGATATGAAACACGCGAAGCATCACACTGCGCACATCGCGAAGCACGCCGCTCACGCCGCCAAGCACGAGGTTCACGGAAAGCGCGGTTCGAAGCACGCCGCGGGCAAGACCGCAAGCGACGCGGGCGACAAGCTCGACTCTTACTCCATCACTGCTGACGGCATTCCCATTACCATCACGATTCGCCGCATCAAGGGCGAGTTCGTTCCGCATTATGAAGCCGAGCTGACAAACATCAGTCAGAACACGCAGCTGATTCTCGAAAAAGTGCGTCAGGCGCTCATCCGCGACATCAACATCGGCGTTGCGGACATCACCGACCCGAAGCGCGAGACCGCAGCAGAAGAGCGCTACTCCGATGCCGCGCGCAAAATGATTGAGAAGTCGTTCCCCGACGCGTCCGAGCAGATGGTGACCATCCTGACTGCGTTCCTGCTGCAGAAATCATTGGGATTGGGCAACCTCGAAATCGTGCGAAACGACCCGAGCCTCGAAGAAATCGCGATTAACGGTTCGAGCGAGCCTGTGTGGGTCTACCACCGTAAGTACGGCTGGCTGAAGACCAACATCACGCTTGAGAACGAAAACCTCATCAAGCACTACGCCGCCATGATTGGACGCCGCGTCGGACGACAGATTACGGTTCTTGAGCCGATGATGGACGCCAACCTCGCGACGGGCGAGCGTTTCAACGCGACCCTGATGCCGATTTCCAACTTTGGCAACACGATTACCCTGCGTAAATTCGCGACCAAGCCGTGGACCATTACTGACTTTATCACCACGGGCACGATGTCCGCGGAAGCGGCAGCCCTCATTTGGGAGGGAATTCAGTACGAACTCTCGATGATTATTGTCGGTGGAACCGCGTCCGGAAAGACCTCGTTGCTGAACGTTATCAGCAACTTTTTCCCGCCGAACCAGCGCATCATCTCCATCGAGGACACGCGCGAACTGAAACTGCCGACGTTCCTGCACTGGATTCCGATGACGACTCGCTTTCCGAACAACGAAGGCAAGGGCGGCGTCACGATGCTGAACTTGCTCGTCAACTCCCTGCGTATGCGCCCCGACCGCATTCTGGTCGGAGAAATCCGTCGGAAGGAAGAGGCGGAAGTTTTGTTCGAGGCGATTCACACCGGCCACTCCGTCTATGCGACCTTGCACGCGAACGACGCCGAGGAAGCCGTGACGCGACTGACGAACCCGCCCATCAACATCCCGAAGCACATGCTTCCGGCGGTGTCGATGCTGCTCGTTCAGCACCGCAACCGTCGCACCGGACTGCGCCGCGTGTTCCAGCTTGCGGAAATCCTTCCTGACGCGACGCCCAACATTTTGATGCAGTGGGATGTTCGCACGGACAAGCTGAAGACGCACAGCCAGTCGCGCGCGTACATCAAGACGCTCCAGCTCTTCACGGGCATCGGGCACGCCGAGCTCAAGCGGCACCTAAAGGAAAAGGCGCGCGTGCTGAAGTGGATGGCGGACAAGAAAATCAACACGGTGGACGAGGTCGGCAAGATTGTGGCGGAGTACTACCTGAACCATGATTCGCTGATGAAGTCGCTGAAGTGATGCCATGAGCCAGCTGTTTTTCCGACTTTCGCGGCAGTTCAAGGGGTTGACCCTGCGCCTGCGCCAGTCGGGGCTTGCGTTCACGCCGGAAGTGTTCATGCAGCGCGTGCTGATGCTCGCGCTGTACGGTACGGCGGGCATCGGGCTGATTCTGTTTGCGTTCGCGTACGGTTTTCCCGTGTTGCTGATTCCCGTCGCCTTCTTCATGCCCGTCTTGTTTCTGCTGATGTTTTCGTATTTCCTGCGCCTGCCGGACGTGTACATCGCGCGCCAGCGCCGGGAAATCAACCAGGAGCTCATTTACGCGGGGCGTTTTCTCGTCGTTGAATTGAAGTCCGGCGTGCTGTTGTACGACGCGCTCAAGGCCGCCTCGTACAGCTACAAGAGCATCGGCAAATACTTCCGCGCCATTGTCTCGAACGTCGACCTCGGCACGAACCTTGAGGACGCGCTCGTGGACGCCATCGAGTTCACGCCGTCCGAAGACTTGCGGCGCGTGCTGTGGCAGATGCTGAACGCCATCAACACCGGCGCGGACATCGCGGACTCGCTTACCAGCGTGGTCGAGCAAATCACGCGCCAGCAAATCATTGAAATCAACCAGTACGCGCACAAGCTCAACCCGCTCGCGATGTTTTACATGATGATTGCCGTCATTCTCCCGTCGTTGGGCGTCACGCTGCTGGTCGTGATGTCGAGCTTCTTCCCCATCACGCTTGACCGGGTCATCTTGGTTTCGCTTGCCTGCGGGCTCGGTGTGCTGCAGCTCGCGTTCGTCGCCATCATCAAAAGCTCGCGTCCGGCGGTGGGCTTGTGAAACCGCGGTTCAAGCCGGTGCTGACGTTTGCCCAGCAGCCGCTGGAACAGCGGTTGCTGCTCGCGGGCGTCGGCAGCAAAGCCAGAACGTTCAAGAAAGTGATGATTCAGGCAAGCGTCGTGCTCGCGATACTGGTCAGCGCGTACATTATGTTCATCTATTACGTCAAGGGAGGGCACTCGCCTGTGTATCTCGGGCTCATCGGCGTGGGCGTGCTGATGGGCGGGTTCATCGTGTCCATGATTCTGCTCTGGCTCGGGCTGGGAGTCGTGCTCGACTTGCGGATGTTCAACCGCACCAAGCAGATCGAGGAAGTGCTTCCTGACTTTTTGCAATTGACCGCGACGAACGTCCGCGCGGGTATGACGATTGACCGCGCGCTGTGGCTTGCCATCCGTCCGCGGTTCGGTATTCTCGCGCACGAAATCGAGACGGTGGCGAAGGAAGTGATGTCGGGCGCGGAGCTTCCGGAGTCGCTGCGCAAGTTCTCGAACAAGTATGACTCCTTGATTCTCAAGCGCAGTATCAACCTCTTGATTGAAGGCATCAACGCCGGCTCTGAAGTCGGCGACCTGCTGAACAGAACGTCGCAGAACATTCAGGAAGTCCGCACGATTCAGAAAGAGATGGCAGCCAACGTGACAAGCTATAGCATCTTCCTCACGTTCGCGGCGATTGTCGCGCTGCCGGCGTTGCTCGCGCTGTCGAAACAGCTTATCGTTATTATTTCGGGCGTGAGCGCGAGCATCGGTCCGATTCCACAGCAGGGTGCTGCTTTGTCGTTTGGTTCGGTGGGCATTTCGCCCGGCGACTTCGGATTCTTCGCGATACTCATCTGCGTGATTACGTCCACGTGTTCTGCGATGATTATCGCTATTATCCACAAGGGTACGGTCAAGGAAGGGCTGAAGAACATTCCGACGTTCATCGCCGTTTCTCTGACGCTGTACTTCATCTGTGCATATATTCTGGGATTTTTGCTGACAGGCATTTTCTCGTGAAGCGTAAGCTTTAAATAGAACAGGGCAGTAGTAGCCACAAAGCCCATCTACTATCATAAAAAGGCCCAAAATAGAGGTGAAGAATACATGAGAAAAGGACAAGCAGCACTCGAGTTCTTGATGACATACGGTTGGGCAATCCTGGTGGTCCTCGCGGCCATCGCGGCGCTCGCCTTCTTCGGCGTGCTCAACCCGGGTCGCTTCCTGCCGGAAAAGTGCACCATGCCCTCCGGGCTTGCGTGCCTTGACTTTCAGGTCGTAAGCGGTCAGCTGACGCTGATCGTTCAGAACTCGTTTGGATTCGACATTAATAACGTCGCAGTGACGCTCTCGAACGGCACTGGTTGCGCGCAATCGACGAACATGACCGGCGCGGGTTCCTTGACCAACGGCGCCAAGGCGACCTACACGCTCGGTCTGAACGCCTCAACGGCGTGCCAGCCTTCGTCCGGCAAGTTCCGTGTGAACGTCAACATGAACTATGTCAACCAGGACACCAACTTGGCTCACACCAAGACGGGCGAACTGATTGTGCAGGTTCCGTAAGCAACTGATTGATTTCTTTTTTCTTTTTTTTCTTAATTTTTTGTAGCCATTCATAGGGAGACGCAATGAAGAACGGACAAGCAGCGTTGGAATTCTTGATGACCTACGGCTGGGCGATTCTTGTCGTCCTCGCCGCCATCGCCGCGCTCGCGTTCTTCGGCGTCCTGAACCCCGGACGCTTTCTGCCTTCCGACTGCAACCTTCCTTCCGGATTCGCGTGCCTCGACTTTCAGGGCACCACAACCTCCATCAACCTCGTTATTCAGAACTCGCTTGGCACCGACGTGAACGCCGTCACCGTTCAAATCACGAACGGCACCAACTGCGCCGCGTCCAACACGCTCAACGGCTCCGCGTCACTCGTCAACGGAGCAAAATCGACGTACGTGATGACGTACAATGCCAACTGCACGCCGCCCTCAGGCAAGTTCCGCGCGAACATTTTGTTGAACTATACCAATCAGGACACGACCCTTGCGCACATGAAGACGGGTGTTCTTATCATTCAGATACCGTGAGGCGGGCATGAAGCGCGCTCAAGCGGCATTGGAATTTCTCATGACCTATGGCTGGGCCATTCTGGTCGTCCTTGCGGCCATCGGCGCGCTGGCGTATTTCGGCGTGCTCAGCCCGTCGCGCTTTCTCGCCGAAAAGTGTGTGCTTCCTTCGGGGATTGCCTGTCTGGACTCGACCGCGAGCCGGAGTTCGATGAGCTTCATCATTCAGAACGGATTCGGCTTTGACCTCGACAACGTGCAGGTGTCGGTGAACGGCACGGGCTGCTTTGCCGCCGCGGCAGGTCCGACGCGTCTCGAAAATGACCGGCAGGCGATGTATGTCGTCACCTGTTCTCCGCCGTCAGGCAAGTTCAAGGGAGACCTCACGGTCGCATATACAAATCAGGATACGGGGCTGTCGCACGTGAAGAGCGGCGAGCTTATCCTGCAAATCCCGTGAGACGCCGCGCGCAGGCGGCGATGGAGCTGTTGTATACCTACGGCTGGGCGCTGTTCGCGCTGGTCGCCATCATCGCCGCGCTGGCGACGTTTGGCTTTCTGGACCCGACCAAGCTCTTGCAGGACCGCTGCACGCTTCCGTCGGGGCTTACCTGCATGGACTTTGCAACGTCGGAAACGTCCGTTGTTATGATTGTGCGGAACGACTTGGGATTTGACATCAGCAACGTGACGCTTGCGATTAACGGAACGGGCTGCGCAGCGACAGCAAGCGGTCCGGTCTCGCTCAAAGCAGGCGTCAAGGGAACGTACAATGTCGCGTGCACGCCCGCGGTTGGACGCTACACAGGCACTATCAATGTCCGTTACATCAATTACGAAACCAACAATGCGCACCGCAAAATCGGCGACGTGTTCGTGACGATTCCTTAATCTCTGAGAACTTACGGCTTCATGCGCTGCTGTCCGAGAAAGCGGTTGACGCGGTGGTGCATGCGCGCGTTGTGCGCAACAAATAACGCGTGTGCGACGTTGGCGAGCCCGCCTTCTTCGAGGAACTTGAACACGCGCTTGCCGTGAAATCCGTCGTTCTGCGCATGAATGTAGCCCGGGTCCGCGAAAATGCGGCGGTCTTTCGTGACGCACGTGACGGGGCAGAAGTCTTTTTCTTCAGGGAGTGTGTAGGTCCTGCCGAACTGCCAGTTCCAAACGCGCCTGAGCGGAGAAACGATGTACACGCCGCCGTTGTATTGGGCGACGAGTTCCAAATCAGATTCATAGGTGCCGACAGACCCTTGCAAACGCGTGACGTTTGCGGGAATCTCGTCTTTCAGCCAACGGAAGAGATGCGTGTCTTTCCAGAGCGTGCTGCTGCCGCCTTCGACGACGGCGCGGGATTGCATCTTGCTGTGGTAGAGGGGAGGGGTGTCGCTCATCGGAGACGGATGGTTTCGAGAACGCGGGGCGCGATGGTCTCGATGTGGTGTTGTTTGTGGATGCTTGACGCGAGGTCCAGACAGCGCGAACTTTCGCCGTGCTGGATGATGACTTTCTTCGGGCGCGGCTCGACGCTGTAGACGTAGTTCATCAATTGCTTGCGGTCGGAGTGGTCGGTGATTTCGAGCTTGCACACGTCCATCTTGATGGGCACGATTTCGTTCTTCGAGCCGACTTGGAACGAGATGTCGCGTTCGCCGTGCAGGATGCGGTAGCCCATCGAGCCTTCGGGCAGGTAGCAGGAAAAGACGAGTGAGTTGCGCGCGTCGTCCGCGAGATTGCGGAGGTATTCGACGGACGGACCGCCGACGAGCATCCCTGAAGTTGCGATGATGACGCAGCCGGCTTCGTTTTCAATGACTTGCTGGCGTTCTTTTGCCGAGCCGACGCGCTTGAAAATAGGCGAGAGGAACGGGTTTTGGTCTTTGTGGAAGATTGCTTTGCGAATAGTCGCGTTGAGGTATTCGGGGTAGGCCGTGTGGATGGCCATGATGTCCCAGACCATGCCGTCGATGTAGACGGGGATTTCGCCGAGCTCGCCGCGGGCGACGCCGTCCGCGATGAGGACCATCATCTCCTGAGCGCGGCCTGAGCCGAGCACGGGCATCAGCACTTTGCCTTTGCGCGCGACGGTTTCCTTGACGATTTTCATCAGGAGCTCGTCTTGTTCTTTCACGGGAGGCATGATGTTGGTCTTGCCGCCGTACGTTGATTCGATGATGAGCGTCTCGACGCGCGGGAAGCGCGTGGTTGCCTGTTCGAAGAGGATGGTCTTGCCGTACTTCAGGTCGCCGGTGTAGACGAGGTTGTGCAAGCCGTTGCCGATGTGGAGGTGCACTTGGCTTGAGCCGAGGATGTGTCCTGAGTTGTAGAGTGTGATTCTCACGTCGGGAGTGATGTCGGTGACTTCTTCCCAGTCGAGCGTGATGGTGTGCTTGACTTCTTCCTTGACGTCATCGACGTCGTAGATGAGATCGCGGTTCTCGCCTTTCGCGATTTTGACGTAGTCCAGTTGGAGCAACGCCATCACGTCGCGAGTAGGCGCGGTGCAGTACACCGGTCCGCGGTAGCCGTACTTGAACAGGTACGGGACAAATCCGGCGTGGTCGGTGTGCGAGTGCGAGACGATGACTGCGTCGAGGTCTTGGATGTGGAATTCCGGAACGTCGAGCATCGGGTAGGGGTCGTTGTTGTCCGAGACGTTGATGCCGCAGTCGAGCAGAATGCGCGATTCCTGCGTTTGGAGGAACAAGCACGAGCGTCCGACCTGGCGTGCGCCGCCCAAGAACGTGAGGCGGACCCATTCCTGTTTCTTGCCGCGCATCCATCCGTCGTAAATGCGGTGTCCGCACTTGTCGAGGAACTTTCTGCGATAGTCGGTGTGTTGATAGAGAACGGCGCGGACGTTTTCGATAATCGGGCTCTTGATGGCGGGCGTGCGCCGGATGACAGGCACCCAGAGCGTTTTTTCGCGGATTTCGCGCAGGAGCGCGCCTTGTTTGCCGATAGCCAAGCCGGGCTTTTCGGCTTCGATGATGACCATCGAACGAGGAGGATCGAAAATGATTTGCGTGATGCTGCTTTCTTCGGGAAGAATCTTGCGGATGGATGCCTCTGCCTTTTCGACTTCTTCGCAGACGCTCGGGTCGGCGCGGAGCTCGACGCGTTTCTTGAATTCGTTCACGACTTCGCGGATGGCGCCGTCGTTGTTAAGGAAGAAGTCCTTATCCTTCGTGTAGAGCACGATGTTCGCGGCTTCGAAGACTGCGTCTGAGATTTTGCCTTCGGGAAGCATTTTAATAATTTCTTTGATGATGTCTGCCATGGTTGTAAGATTGAGTATTCCTTTGTTGAGTTGTTTCGTTTATTGCGCGCTCGTGCCAGGCTCACAGGCCGTTTTGTCGTTGGTTGTGAAAGTCAGAACGAAAACCTGCGACAATACTGCCTGGGCTGCTCAGAGACGCCGGTCTCTGGCATCGCTTTAGCGATGAACGAGCGGAGAGTATGATTATATTTCGAGTCTGACGGTGACGTCTTTCTCGAAGACGAACTTGGCGCCGTCGGCGGTGATGGCGAGCACGTCAATGCCGTTGCCGGAAGCCGTGTCGCGCTGGATTGCCGCGTTGATTGCTTTGCCCGCGAGTTTGATGCCGTCTTCGATGCTCGTTCCTTTCTTGTAGAGGGTTTCGAGCACGCCGATTGCGAACACGGAACCTGAACCGTCCGAGGTGTATTCGTCGATGTCCATGACGCTGCCGTCAATGCCGAGCTCGTACGCGTGGAATCCGGTTTCGTCAACGCCGCCGAGCAGGAATCCGGTGATGCCGGGCATGCCGTACTTGCGGAAGTTGTTGTAGACCATTCCTGCGAGCAGGTTCGCGGCTTCTTTCGTGCTGGAAATTCTGCCGGTTTGGATGTCTTTGAGCTTGAGTTCTGCCTTCAAAAGTCGAGAAAGCAGTTGGACGTCGGAGACGGTGCCTGCCACGGTGACCGCGATGCGGTCCGTGATTTGCACAATCTTGCGGTATCGCTTGTTGGCGACGTAGCCTGCGGTGACGCGTCTGTCTGCCGCGAGAATAACGCCGTCTTTGCAGATGATGGCTATCGTCGTGGTGCCTGTCTTCGCCTGTTTTTCGCCGTCATTCATTGATGTTCACTTCGAGAACGCGTTCATTCGTGAACCGCGTCGATATTTAAAGATTACGATTTGAAAGAAAAGAAAACAAAAGATGAAAGACTTACTTGGCTTTGCCCATGATGCGGAACATTGACGTGCCGCAGTGGGTGCAAACTCCCTTCATTGCGCGCATGCCGTTCTTCATCGTGACTTCCTTCGCGTTCTTCATTTCGCGATTCATCTTGCACTTCATGCATCTGCCTTCCATATTCATTCACCCCACAGGTTTACTGAGTAGCCTCGAGTAGTAGGCTATTCGTGTATTCGTTCGTGGCGATTTATATACTTTTGGGTTAGGCACAATTAATTGCAATAGAAAAAACAATTACAAATCCACGAACAGCCGGTGCTTTTCCAAGCCGCCCAGCTCCGCCAAAATGCGACGGACAATCGCTTTTTCGGGGTCGGGCATCAGTTTCACGCGGTCGCGCATATCCTCGAAGTTCGTGAACACTTTTTCCTGTCTTCGTTCAATGACTTCCCACATGTGCTTCTTGCCGAAGCCGGGAATCAGTTCGAGCGAGTGCATTCGCATCGTGAGCGGCTGCGCCTTGTTGAAGAACTCGACGAATCGCGTCTCGTTCTTCTTGACCAATTCCTGCAGCACGAATTCAAGTTCCGCCTTCGCCGTTGAAGTGAGCTTGTCGAGCGTCAATCGTCCAAGAATATGGTGAATCTTGTCGCGCTTGCCCTCGCCGATGTAGACTTCTTCGTAGGGCTGCAAAAAGACGTCCTTCTTCGGGACGAGCTCGAGGAGCAGGAAGTGTTCTTTGCCGACCGCTTGCACGACAGGAGTCTTGCGGTACGCGGGCCGAGGATCGTTCGGGTAGCCGTTCGGGAGGAAGTCAAGCACAATCACGATGTCTTCCTTCGGGATGGCTCTGCCGGGCTGTCGCCGGTCGATGCCATCAACAGGCTGCCTCGTAGGAATATTCGGTTGAGTTTCCATCAAATCCACCCTTTTCTCCTCCATGAGATGCGCCGATTATTAAACATTACGGCGCGCGTGGTTTATTTGAGGGGCGCGTATTTGACAATGACGTCGGCAATCTTTTGCAGATTGTCGTTCGTCACGGTCACCGCGTACCCTTGCAGAACGGTCTTGACGTCCTTTGCCGTCGTGGGCAGGACGTCGATGAGCTTGATGATGTGCTGTTCCTTGACGCGCGGGATTTCGAGCTTCGTCAGTTCGTCGGCGAGCTTCTTCGCTTCCTTGGCGTCGAGCTTGGCGAACTGTTCGAGGTATTCGTACGTCTTGCCGGCACGGTAGTTCAGTTCGCCTTCCTTTTCCTTGATGGCCGCCAGCGTGTGACGTACATCGGAGATGCTGAGCGGTGTTTCGGCGAGTTTCTGTTTCATAGAATCTTCTTGAGATGGACCGGGTGAACGAACAGCGTGCGGTTGTTCTTCGAGACGCGGATGACGACTTCGTAACAGTCGCCGCGCTTCGATTGGATAAGGCCGGTATTGGAGTGGTAGCGGTGGAAGTAGCGTCCGTCAGGAACGCTCGATTCGAACTGGAGGCAGACCTTGTCTCCCTGCTTGAACTCGGCGAGGTAGTCCGCAATCTTGACCTTGCCCTTGTCGCGCCCTTCCTTCGCGAATGTGCGTCGGGTTCTCCTGCGCGCGCCGCCGAGTCGCTTTGACATACAGAATGCTGTTAGGCGGGGGTATTTAAAGGTTATCCTTTACGCGATAGACGTGCTCGTCGTCGGGAATGCCGAGAACATAGGCTACCTTGACGTTATCAAGTTTGATGGCCCTGGTCCAGCAGCGATTCTCGGCGCCTATGAAGTAGGAGTTTGAAGCCTTCAAGGTCGTGCCATTGACGTCCTGGAATTCCCCGACAAACATTGCATGAATGCCGCCGCGCTCAAGAACCAGCGCCAGGGGATGGCCAAGCGGGACGGTGCGCAGTTTTTCCGTAAGTTCAGCAACGGTGATTTCTTCAATTCCGGAAGGTTGTGTCATGGATTGCAAAGAGAAACAGCTGCTTTTATGCATTTAGCTATTCGAGTGCAATTTAAACGCGCGTTACTCTTCGTGAATGATACAGAAGCACAAAGTTTAAATACAAACCGCGCCCCTAAAACGACAGCCGCGAAAAAGTCAAGGTGTAATGAGGAGGCGACAATGGCTAAGGGATTCTTTTCGCAACTGAAGGAGAAGCTGGCAGGTCCGTCGTATGACGAAATGGACAAGGCTCCCGAACAGAGTTATATTGAAATTGACAACGGACGCGAGGAAGGCAAGAGTAAAGTCGTCGTCCGCCCGTTCCTGCTTGAGGATTTCGAAGACGTCAAACCGATTCTGGACGCGCTGCGCGAAGGGTATACGATTGCGCTCGTCAACATCCGCCCGCTGAAGGACAAGGACATTGTCGAGCTCAAGCGCGCCATCAACAAGCTCAAGAAGACCGCCGACGCGATTGAAGGCGAAGTCGCCGGCTTCGGTGAGGACTACATCGTCGCGACGCCCGGCTTCGCTTCCATTTACCGCACCAAGCAGACCGCGGAAATCAAGAGTGAAGAAGGCAAAGAAGAATAATTTTTTTATTCACTCTTTTTTCTCACATTTTTACGTATACCAACGACGACTTGATTTCAGTTTCGTAACCAGGCTCTCCGCTCGTTCATCGCCGAAGCGATGCCAGAGACCGGCGTCTCTGAGCAGCCCAGGCAGTATTGTCCGTCGTTTTCCGCGTTCGTAACGGACGTTCCAAACTGCTTGGGGAAGAACGACTTTTATTCCTTGCAAAGATTTAAAAGCAAAACAGGGGCAACAACGGCATTCGCCCCCGTGGCTTAGTAGCTATAGCGCGTCCTTGGTAAGGACGAGGTCGCGAGTGCAAATCTCGCCGGGGGCTTCCGGGATTATGTGGTGAGCCCGCATTCTTAACGACTGAGAATTTTAGCGCCGCGCGCGTTTCCAGAACGGTCTTCCGCCCGGGCGAGGTCCGCCCTGCGGTCGGTGTCCAGCGTGGTGCGGGCGCGGGGCTTCCGGAGGAAGGATGAGTTTCTCGAACGTCGGCAACGGTGCGACAGGGATTATGCGTTTGAGGTTGCGGGTCATGCTTTTGAAGTCGTTGGCGTCCTGCGGCGTGACGAACGTGATGGCGTCGCCTTTCGCGCCCGCGCGTGCGGTGCGGCCGATGCGGTGCGTGTAATCGTCGGACGTGTTCGGCAGGTCGTAGTTGTAGACGTGTGAGATGTTGTTGATGTGGAGTCCGCGCGACGCGACGTCCGTTGCGACCAAGATGCCTTCGCCGCTGCGGTGCAATGCATCGATAGTTGCAATACGTTTGCTCTGAGACAGGCCGCCGTGAATGGGCGTTGCGTCGATGTGCGCTGCGCGCATGCGTTTGGCGACTTTGTCGCAGCCGTGGCGCGTTGCGCAAAAGACAATCGCGATTCCGGGAGTTTCGTGCTTCAGGAAGTGCGCGAGCAGTGAGAGTTTGTCGTGCGGCTGCACGTTGTACGCTTTTTCCGTCAGGAGGCTTGTGTCCACGTGCGTTTTGGTTTGGATGGCAACGGGAGCGTTCATGTAGCGGTGCACAAGCGCCTGGATGCGCGGCGACATCGTCGCCGAGAAGAGCATGGTTTGGCGCTGTTTCGGAATCGCGCGCAGGATTTTTTCGACGTCGTCGATGAAGCCCATGTCGAGCATGCGGTCGGCTTCGTCCAAGACGAGGTATTTGACGAAGTGAAGTTTGAGTCCGCGGCCCATCAGGTCAAGCAATCGACCGGGCGTCGCGACGATGATGTCCGCAGTGCGGGTTGCCTGGATTTGCGGGCCGATGCCCACGCCTCCATACACGGGAACGATGCGGAACGGGAGGTGCTTGGAAAATCCGCGCAAGGCGTCGCTGACTTGGACGCAGAGTTCGCGCGTCGGCGTGAGGATAAGTCCCTGAACGCCTTTGTGCGGGGTAAGGGTGCTCAGCATCGGAAGCCCGAACGCTGCGGTTTTTCCCGAGCCGGTTTGCGAGTGCCCGATGATGTCCTTGCCGGACAGGATGAGCGGAATCGTCTTTTCCTGAATCGCCGTGGGAGCGGTGTAGCCCAGTTCGTGGACTGCCTTCAGGAGGGGTGCGGGCAGATGAAGATCGGAAAACTGCATTGCGGTGTCTCACTCTATTCTGTTCGCGGAGAATAGCGTTCTTAAATCTCGACGGTGCGCTTATAAATGTTTGTGTCAGTTGGCGCGCGGCTTGACCGCGATGAAGTCCACGACTTCGGCAGTCCCGCCTGCGGCAAGCTTGGCCGTTCGAGGCATGTTTTCGAGAATGGTCCAGTCTTCGTACGACTCTTTAAGCGCGTCAGGAGCAAAAACGTTCCGCTGGTTCTTGAACGGCTTTGACGTAAAGACCGTAAGAACGTTGACGCCGCCGGAAAGCGTGTGCCGCTGCATCGTCGAAATCGCGCGTTCCGCGTCTTCGGGCGTCAGCAAGTGCAGGACGTTGACGCACACGATGCAGTCGAACTCGTGCGTCCAACGGAATTTTTCGAGCGTTTCCACGACAATCTCGACGGGCAGTCCGCTTGCGCGAATTTCCGCGAGCGGCTTGTCCGCGGGATCGAGCGCAATAACGCGAAAACCCTGCTTTGCAAGAAAGATGGAGTTGCGTCCCGTGTACGCGCCGATGTCCAGCGCGAGCGCGTTCGGGCGATGCGTCCATTGCGCGAGCGCGTCCTTGACAATCTTGCTTGGCTCAGTACCGAAAAGCTTGCCTTTCGTGCTGAACAGCTTATTGCCAGGAATCATGGGATTCATACGGCGTCCGCGTTCATTAAACTATCCTGTCCGACGGAGGAAAATCGCCGTTTCCGTCGACAATGTCCATAACTCTTATATAGATAAAAGACTATATATAGCCCTGAAGGCACACCGGACGGTATGCTCTCCGAAGCGGATTTCACTCGGCTGATGGTCGTGTTGAAGGATGCGTCGAACGCGCTCAAGCAACTCGATGCGCAGCGGCTCAAGCGGTTCCTGTTTTTCAGCAGGACGCCCGAAGAACTGCGCAGGCAAATCGTGAGCGTAGCGCCGCAGGAAAAGCTCGCGCTCCTGAAACTGCCGATTGTCCGCGACGAAATTCGCGTGCTGACCTCGGCATTGCAGCAGGCGCGGCAGGAATTGTCCGACTCCAGCGTCCGCCAAAACTGGCGGTTCAGCTTCAGTCTGGATACAGTCTTGCGGCACCTGAACAACGCGCTCGTGTGGCTGTCTCGGTTTGAGAAAGACACGTTCGACCTCGAAATTGCGCTCAACCACGGCGGCGACACAACGCAACTGGAGAACAGCATTCTCGTCCGGTACGAAGCATACAAACACAGACTCCACATGAGCATTGACGACGCAATCCGGAAAAACGAAGAGCTCGACGTACAGTCACGACGCCACTTCCTCGGAGCAGGACTGAAATACGGCGCAGTCGCAGCCGCCTTCGCCATGGGCATCGCCGGACAAGCCTACGCGCAAGAAACGGCAAAGAAAGACGAACCCAAAGCAACTTCCACTGTTCCCGCGACGCTGCTGACGGATGATGAAGTTGCTACTCTCAAAAAGAAAGATTCTCTCGACGCTATCCTCCGCGATGATGAAACCATCAAAGACGCGCCCATTCAATTTGTTATTTACGACAACGAACATTCTACGAATAACTATCTAGATTTGCTGCAGAAAGGAACCGGCAAGTATGTTGTGCTATTTTCATCTGAAAAATTGACGGGAAATGACCGAGAACTTTCTAAGCGTGGCGCAATTCAGGTGAAGGCAATGTCGCGCGCAATGGGCAAAGACGTCACTTTCATTTACTTTGATATGAATATTGATCCTGCATTGACCGTCAAAAACTACACTCCGTTCCGTGAGACCTATCAAGTTAAAGACTTCGGGTCTACTGTGCTCGTTGTCTACGACAAAGATAAGAAAGCGGCAACTACCATTGACATTAAGCAAGGAGCTCCTGGTGAGGATAAGCTCGTGCCCCCTGGCACGCGAAACGCAGTGAATTACTGGGCGAACTATTTGCTACTGGACAAAGAGACTCCTAATGGCAAGCATTTCAAATACAACAACTCGACACAAATGCAAGAGATAAAGTAGGAAGGTAACATTTAAAAGCGATTTCTCTTATTTCAGTCATAAAAGAGGCATGATGAGAAAAAATATTACAGTACTTGTTTGCTCGCTGATTGTTATAGCATTGCTTAGTGCAAGTGTCTTGAGCCAAGAGGAAGAAGGGCAAACTGCATACAACGCTAACACAGGGGATATTAATAACAACAACATCGCCAGTGCAAGCACTGCATTGTCCGCCGACTCCGGCGCCAGCGTCAGTCTTCAAGACTGCGCAGGCTGTTCCTATTCTGGCGGCGTCCTCACACTCGGCGATGGCACAAAAGTCAACCTCAAGGACTTCAAGGGGGCGAATGTCGTTGTCTCCGGCGGGCAAGTCACGATTAACGGTCAGCTTGTCTCGGGTGCGGGGCAGATTTCTGGTTCGGGAAACACGATTAATGTCGACCACGCGGGAACGATTGTCGCGACGGGTAGTAATGAAGAAATTGACGCGGGGCAGGTTGGCACGTTTCAAGCCGGCCCTGTCGTCATTACGAACGGACAGAACGTGCATTACGAAAACGGTTGCGTCAGCGCCTCCAGCGCAGCCTCCTTAGTCCACACCGACACCGTCGCCACGCAGCTTAACCAACTCAATTTCTGCAGCAACACGCTCGATGTGGAACACGCGGACAGCGTTTGGGCGGGTTGTGTTTACATGGAAGATGTGGAGCACAGCCGCATTACTGCGGCAACAAACATTCACGTTCAATCAGCCGCCGACGCGAACTTCACCGTCAAGGACTGCGCCACGAACCAATTGGTCTTCGCCGCTGACGGCAACGACTCCTCACTCATCATCACGCGCGAAACCGTCTCCCCGACGTACACGCTCACGGACGGTCTCCTTTCGCTGGACCGCAATAATGTGACGGAGACGTTGGAAACGAACGGAACGGCGCAGGCAGAAATCCATCGCCAGAACGGTATCGAGAAGGCGTCGCTCACGCCGGTCACAGTCTACACGTACGATGTCCGCGACCCGCTCCAAGACTTCAGCGTCAGAGCGTGGCAGGACAACAGCACGCTCTTCCTGCGCAAGACGATGACGCAGGCGCTTCCCGCAGAAGCAGCAACGTGCAAGGAATGTGTCGTTGTTGACTTGCCGAACCACCGTATTGACGTTCGCGGTGTTATTGATTTCAGCAAGAATCAAATCAGCAAGCTCGGCACGGTCCTCAAGCCTTTCTTCACCACCGGCAACAAAGACGCGAGAGCGCAGCTCGCCTTCACCAACGACAACACCGTCGTTAGCAGTCTCACCATCCTCGCGGACGCGCCGCCGTACAAGACCTTCATCAGCAACTATCTCACGCTGTCCGAATCAGTCCAGACCGGCAACCATACGGAACGTCTGCTTGGCATTGACGAGAAAATCGCGAAAGACCAGTTGAGCACAAGCCTCCTGAAGTCGTACGCGACCGTCTACAGCAACGCGACGACGACCGTTGACCGTAACGAACTCGTCTACGAGCGCCAGGGAACGAAAGTGACGGCCCTGCCGGACGGCGACGCAAAGATTGCGCCCATCGTCAAGAAACTCAACGACGCGAGAACCGCGCTCCTACTCCCACTGCTCGGCGTGTTGGCGTTCTTCCCGCTCCGAAGAAAGGGGCAATTAACCATTTTCATGGTGCTCGGGCTCATCATTCTCATCATTGTCGGTACGCTGCTCTACACGGCGGGCATTCTCGCGCTTCCGGGAACGACGGTGCGCGTCACCGACCGCCAGCAGATTCAGACGTACGTGACGCAATGTCTGGAAATGTCGGGCAAGCAGTCGCTGAACGCGTTCGATCTTCAAGGCGGATACTTAGCGCTGCAGCAGCCGTACTTTAGCGCGCCTCCGACTGCGTTCCTGCTCAGAAACGGCGGCAACGCAGTAATTGCGTTGGAAGACGCGGAACGCGCGCTCGCGGTCGACGTCGCGTCACGCTTCAAGAAATGCGTGGACGACTTCAAAGTGCTGAAAGGAGTGAGCGTGCAAGCGCCGTCCGCTCCATCGGTCAAAGTGTTGCTCGGCGTACGAGACGCAACACTCCAATTGAACTTTGAAATGCATGTGTTCCGTCAGCAGGAGCGCTGGGACTTCGACACGTTTGCAGCATCAGTGGACGCGCCGATTCTCTCACAGCTCAACGCCGCCAACTCTACGGTTCAATCCGAACTCTTGCACGAAGGCCAGATTGATTTGGACACGCTGCCCGCGGCAACAATGACATTTTTCCCGTTGCAGAAAACGCTCCTGACCTTGATTGAAAGTTACACCAATAAGCAGCTGGAACCGTTCCTGTTCTATTTTGCCAACGCGCGTTAAATAGCTTCTCGAGCATATAGATTTTCAATTTTCCTTATATAAATTAATATATGCAAATAAATTAAAAATGCATACCCTTAAATAGCGGAGCCAGCACAACACTACTCATAGAGGCATAGAAAGGTAGCAAAACCCGACGGTAACTGCGGGATTTTGATGATTATTCTCAGCGAATAATCGGCGTCTATCTTTCGTTGTCATCTAGAAAACGAAGATAGAAACCGAGCAATAACACTCGTTATCACCCGGTTTCTCAACAGAGTTGAAACCAATGAAATTTCAAGAATTGAACATCAAACCTGAACATAAGTCCGCGCTCGCCGCCATGGGCATCACCGAGCCCACCAACGTTCAGGAAGAATCCCTTCCGCTTTTGCTGGCAGGCAAAGACCTGGTCGTCCGCGCCAAAACCGGCAGCGGCAAAACCATCGCGTTCCTGCTCCCGATTCTCCAGAACATGTCGCCCGAACTTGCGGTTCAGGCGTTGATTCTCGCGCCTACTCGCGAGCTTGCCCAGCAAATCTGGAAAGAAATCAAGAAGCTGGACAAGAACGTCAAAGCCACCGAAATCTACGGCGGCGTCAGCATCAACCCGCAGATTGACCAAATCCGCCGCGGCGCGCAAATCCTCATCGCAACGCCCGGACGCGTCCTGGACCACATCAACCGACGCACGGTCAACTTCAGCAAAATCAAGTTCGTCGTCCTCGACGAAGCCGATAGAATGCTTGACATGGGCTTCATCGACGATGTCCGAGAAATCCTGAAGCACACGCCGATGCAGAAGCAGGTCATGCTCTTCTCGGCGACGATGCCCGACCAAGTCGTGCGCCTGAGTCAGGAGTACATGAAGTCTCCGCAGCAGCTCCTGCTCGACCAGGACGAAATCACCGTCAACAAAATCCGCCAGATTTGCTACGGCGTGGACAAGAAAGAAAAACTCAACACGCTCGTCAAAATCCTGCAGAAGAACAACGTGCAGAAATGCATGGTGTTCTGCAACACCAAGACCTGGGCGGACACCATGACGCGCATCCTGCGCAACAAGGGTTTCCGCGTCGCGAGCATCCACTCCGACCTCAGCCAAAACCGCAGAAGCGCGGTCATTGAAGACTTCAAGAAAGGCTTGTTCAACGTCCTCGTCGCGACTGATGTCGCAGCGAGAGGCTTGCACATCGACGACGTCACGCACGTCGTGAACTACGATCTTCCGAGAAACCCGAAGGACTACGTCCACAGAATCGGACGCACCGGACGCGCAGGAGAAGACGGCGACGCAATCACCCTGATAACTCAGCAAGACGAACCTCTTTTGAAAGGAGTCGAACGCGAAATCCAGATGTTCCTCGACGTCCAAAAGGCAGGCCCCGAATTCGACGGCACCATCAAGGCGGCAACACCGCACCAGATGTCAGCCGAAGAGCTCGCAGCGCTCGGCCCCGCAGAGGAATTCCAGTACGCTCCCAAGAAGCGCGACTTCACGCCTGCACCCGTGCAGACCGTCGAAACCACCGGCAGCGACTGGGACAAGTGGGATTAAGCAGTTATGACCCTCTCGCAGCAATTTAGCACCAAGAACGTGGTTGAGTACTTCGCCAAGCGCCCGTCCATCAAGGAACAAGACCCCTTGCTCCGCGAGCACGCAAAAACGTACAAAGTAGGCTATCAGCTCATTGAGTTCGCAAGCCGTTTGCCGAAGGAAGGGCATGACTTCGTGCGCGCGCAGGAAGTGTTTCGCATCATTGCAAACATCACGCCCGAGAATTACGGGATTGCCTTGCACAATGGCGACTACGTCTTGCCGGAAGGCGTCCTGCGTTCAAAAATCCGGTTGAGCGCAAGTCCGACGCGAACATTCCACGAGTATGTGCAAAAAGAAAAGCAAAGTACTCATATCAAGCGCACTGACGACAGTGAGTGCTGGACCGTTATCGGTGGCAAACTCAATCAAGTCATGCTTGAACGCACGTGGGCGGCAGTGCTCGCATCGGTTGCTGCAGCAGACAAGCTTATCTGGAATCAGGGCGGAGTCATCGAGGTACAAACCATTCAATACCATGACGCCTATGCCAACCTCGAATCAGTCCTTAGCACGGGACACATCGATAATATCAGTGCAAGAAATTCATTCAATGTCATTACCGAAGCTTTAGCATAACATTCACTCGACCGCGCAGTCAGTCAAAAGTAATTATTTTGTGACTCGCATCTGCGGTGGTCGAATCCTTTCTTGGCCATCCGTTCAATCAAACGATTCAGTTTAGCGATTCGCAACGGCTCTGGTCAGGACTTTATTTCATAACGTTTAAAAGAACGCATCGCGATTATCGCATCGCAACCGTACCGAAGTGGACAAACGGGGGGGACTTAAGATCCCTTGCCTTAGGGCTTCGCAGGTTCAAATCCTGCCGGTTGCATTTTCGTCCCTTTCCCGTTACATTTATATACTCC
This sequence comes from Candidatus Nanoarchaeia archaeon, assembly GCA_041488275.1. Lineage (GTDB taxonomy): Archaea > Nanobdellota > Nanobdellia > Woesearchaeales > ARS49 > DSQK01. The sequence continues at coordinate 9,293 of JBGPOY010000008.1, read as the reverse complement.
AGAATATAGGTTCATTCTCGATAGAGTTCTTAGAAGAGGTGGGGACTCGTCGCAGTGAGTATGGTAGACAACACTCCGCCTCAGAATAACCCGATAATCAAGCGGGTCGAAGAGTTCGCCCAGCGTGAACTCGATGGCATCGCGCAGCGGAAGCACGACACGCGCTCGCGCCAGCTGATGCTCGGCGACAATCTCGTCTGTCTTGAATCGCAGCTCAGCAAGGGCGGACAGGGCGTCGTCTACAAAGGACGCATCAACAACCTCCCCGGCTTTGCCGCGGAAATGGCTGCCAAAGGGCAGTTGGTCTACGCGCGCTGCCTGGAAATTCCCGATGAATTCGTGCGCTCCGCGACGCCAGGACTGCACATTGTCGAAACGGAACTTGCCGAGCGCATCCGCGCCGCGGGACGGCACTACTGGGCACTGCTTGAACAATACATCATTAACGACCCCGCCGCCGCCAAGACGCTGCTGCAATCGTTTATTGTCTGTCTTAACGACCCCGCGCTCCAAGAAGACGCGTCCGTCGCCGTCAAGATGCCGCGCCCGCCGGGACCGAATTTGGACAACGACGACCTCGTCGAGCGCTTCCGCAAGGAAGTCCGCACGCTCTACCAATTGCACCACCCGAACATCGTCAGGATGCTCTTGCCTCTTTCCGACCCGAAATACGGCGAAGCGATGGTGCTTGAATACCTCGAGGGCAGCACGTTGCAGGCGTTCGCGCGCGGTCTCCCTGAACACCGGTTTCCTCCGGCGGACGCGCTGGACAAAATCATCACGATTGCCGAAACGCTCGACTATTGCCACAAGAACGGCGTCATCCACCGCGACGTCAAGCCGTCCAACATCATGGTCTCGAAGGACGACGAGCTCAAACTCTTCGACTTCGGCACGAGCAAGGACTATCGCAACCCCAACCAAACGATGGCGGGCACCGTGATGGGCACGCCGAAATACATGGCTCCCGAACAGCTTCGCGGCGATAAAGTCACCGCCGCGACCGACGTCTACGGGATGACCGCGACGTTCTTTGAACTCCTGACGGGCGACCCGCCGTTTGAGGGCGCTAGCGCGCGTGAACTTGCGCAGCAGCGCGTCGAAAACCAGCTCGCGCCCGGCATCAAGGGATACCTGCCGAACATTTCCCCCGAACTCGAAAGTTTGGTGGACATCGGCTTGCGCGTCGCGCCCGAAGACCGCTGGAAGCTCACGGACTTCATCATCGCCGCGCGCCAAATCCAGGCGGACCAGAAATATATTGTTTCCACGTAAATTCTCCAGTATACTAAATTCTATACTAGTAACCTTTAAATATAAGAACCCTATTTAAATCAAAAGCAATGACCGACATAATTAGCCAAGACGCTCTTTTTCGCTACCTCGTGAAATTTTCAGTCGTTGAAAACTTTTACAAGCGCTCGCTCAAGTTCGCGACCCGCGACGGCGAGGAAAACTACAAGCTTGTCGCGCCGCTCATCATCCGCGACCTGCCCACCATTCGCATGCACGTCGCGCAGCAGCTGCGCTTCCGTCCGTTGGACGAGGTCAACCTCGGAAAATTGTTCCTCGAAGAATCGGGAAAAGACGGCGCGTACGTGCTCGAAAAGCGGATGATCAGCAACAAGGTCTTCATTCACGCGCTTGTCCAGAGCGTATTGCGCGACAACGCTATCCGCACCATCGAAAAACTCCAGCGCGAATATCTTCCTTCCGATTACTTGAACAAGGCGCCGGCCGACGACGATTTCATCGGCACCAAAACCCAGAACGCGCTCTGCGCCGGCTTGCGCGGCGGGCGCGGCTACCTCATCAAGCAGACCGCGTTCGGCAAAACGAGCACGGGTAAAGTTTGCCTGTTCGACCATACGGGACTGCGCGCCGAGTTCTATCTCAAACAGGACCTTGACGAGATGCACCCGCGCTCCCACTACTTTCACCCCATTAAGCGCATCATCGGCGTGCTGAACGAATCTCCGACACGTGACAACAACGCGCGCACGACGCACGTCATCGCTCCCGCGCAGCTCGGCGTCGACCCGAGCAAGTACCTGAACATGGGCGAGAAATTCGTCACGAACATGAACGACTTCCTGAAATTCGTGCAGAACGGCAGCCTGACTTAGAACGGGATTTCGTTACTCGTATCGCGGTTCAGCCACGTCTCGAGCTTGCCCAGTACTTCCTGCATTTTGACGTTCTGTTCCTGCTGCCACTTGGTCTTTGGGTCGTTCTTGCTGATTTCGAGTAGCACTTCGTTGCAACGGTTGTATTCCTGCTCTTCTTGCGTGCTGATGCCGTTGCCGTAGAAGCGATTCTGGTGAAGGTGGAAGTACCGGTTGAGCGCGGTCGCGTACTGGTCACTCCGTCCCTTCCAGTATTCCCGCGATTCGTGTTCTACTTCAAACGGAGGCGATTCATTGAGAAGGTCCTTCAATTCACTCTCGAGAGACATTGCCGTCTCCGCACTTGCCGCTTGCGGTGCACGCGCGGTTGCCGACGCTCGCGAGTTGTGCCTGCACTTCAGACGCTGTTTCCGCGCCGTACGAAATCAGGGCTTTGTCCAAGTCGTGGATCTCCGTCGACGCAAGGCTGGGCGTGACGACGCCGTTGAGGTAGTATTTCACCGAGCGCCCGTTGGCGTCGCAGAATTCCTTAGAGTTAATCGTGACGCAGTCGTCAATCGTGATGTCTAGCGTCTTGAAGAACATGCCGTACGTGATGCCGGTCGCGTGCTTGTGGATGACGTACGGCGTGACATCGGGGTCTTCCACGTGCACGAACGGGTGAGCCACTTGATATTGCGGCTTGGTAAAATCAATTTGCTTGCCGTTGATGTACATCATGAAGTCAGCGTGTTCGTGCGTGCTGCCCAAGTTGCCGATGCCGGTCAGCGACTTGAGCGAGTAGTACGCTCCCGACCACGCGTTCAGTCCGGACTGGATGCGATAGTGGTCAAATGCGAGCCAGCCGATAATCAGGAAGAGAATGACGTACGATGCAATCAGCAGATTGCGCTTGGTCTTGCGGCGCATACGCTTGCGCGGTTTCCGACGCTATAAAAAGATTTGTGTTCTCGACGTGCAGTATCGGTGAAGCAGTGTTCCATCCTCATCTTTTCACCGCAACAATCCTTAAATAGAACGCGCCCCCGTGAAAACCCCAGAAAAGGGGTGTGGGGCGTTGGGGCTGGTTTTTCGCGGGGCTGGCCCCACGTCTCCTTTCTAATGTTTCTTCGCAAGCACTTCGAACAGTTTCGGCTGGATTCTGAGAATGTCCTTGCTCGTGATGAAGCCGACGAACTGTTCGCGCGCGTCGATGACGGGCAGGTGGCGGATGTTGTGCTCGCGCATCAGCAGAACCGCGTCAGAGATGTCCTGTGACGGTGAAACGACGACGAGCTTCATCGCCATGACGTCGTCCACCAATGTTTTGGACGGCAAGACGTCCTTGATGACTGCTTTGCGCACGATGTCCTGCTCGGTGACGATGCCGACGACGCCCGGTCCGTCTTTCACAAGCAGCGAGCCGACGTGCTTCTCATTCATGATGCGCGCGCACTGCTGCAGCGTCGTTCCCGGAGGAACGGTCACCGGATTCTTCGTCATCGCGCTTGAAACAGTCATTCCAGTTTTCATTCTTCTCGGTACCCCGGTCGTTTCCCGCATGAGCATCCTATCGTTGAGCGACAGGTGCCTTGGCAGGTGAAATCATTCAAAAGAGGAATGCGTGAAGCGTAGCCGTTCCCGGCACGCGCTTTTCCCGCACCCGTTCCCGCATACGCTCCCCAGGCAGTAGTGTCGTACGTCGTCGAAGCAGTCGTGGTATAGCTCATCTTATCCGCTCACCATAATTTCAACGTCGCCGCCAAACAGCTTCTTCAAATCACCGAATATCGGAGCTTTGATGAAGACGCGAATCGGCAGCGTGACTTTCGCGAGCGCGGCTTCCAATTCATCGTGATTACTGTCTTGCAAGGGACCGAGGCTTCCGTCGGGTTTCAGGACGGCTTTGCTGATGCGTTTCTGTTCCGCGTCAACGTCGTGCGTGATGAACGCGACGTCGCCGAGCAACAACGCTTCGCCGAACTTTTGCCCGTACTTGAACCTGATACGCGCTTTCTCAAGCTCGCGTCCTCTCGAACGTTGCAAGTGTTCGACGAGCGAGCGCATGAGCTCGCTTGACTCTTTCCGCGCCTGTTCAATTTCGGACTTCGTCAACTTGCCGTTATCGTAGTCTTTCTTCGCTTTCAAAACGCCTTCCAGCGAGCGGTGGAATTTCGCGGGCAGTTTGCTGCCGTGGACGAGCGTTTCCTCGAACGCCTTGAGTAATTCGTCGTCGCGCTTCTTCGTGACGCCTTCCAACGACAAAATGTCGCGCACGACGGTCACGATGTGGTCGTAGAGCTGGATGAACTGCTCCTTTTCCTTAATCGCCTCAATCTGCGTGAACAAACGCTTGATGCGCTTCAGGTACTTGTCCGAGGAATCGTACAGTTCGTCGATTTCCTTGCCGGTCATGTCCTTTTTCTCGCCGTGCTCGATGGCTTTGCGCACGTCGAGCACGTGTTGGAGCGTGTCGACGTCCTTGTCTTCGAGCAATTTTTCCTTGCGGACAAAGATTTCGCGCAGCATCGCGGGAGTTTCCTTCGGAGCCGGAGGCGGGACGCCGTACAGCATCAGCGCAGCCTGACTGGGCGTGAGAATTGCCCAGAAAAAGTCCTCGACTCCGATTTCTCGCAGTCGGAACTTGACGCGCTCAAGCGCTTGCTCGCCGGAGCTCATGTACATGTCAATGGCTTCCGCGGAGGGCTTGATGCGCCCCATCTTGAGCAATTGCTTCCACGGCATGAAGATGCCGCGGTCGTAGAAGGGAACGCCGTCGCGCAGGAGCGTGAAGTACACGGCGTTCGCGTCGCGCAGTCCTTCCCAGAAGTCGGTCAGGATGTAGATTTGGATGTTGATTTTGTTCTTGATGCCCGTGACGTCGGCGGCGTCCATGCCCATGCCGATGATGATTGCTCTGAGCTTGTCTTTCAGCTCGGCACGCGTCATTTTCTTGACGTCGGTGTCGTCGACGACAATCCAGACGTCGATGTCGGACGCGGGAGTCGCTTTGCCCGTGACCATCGAGCCCGCGAGGACGTACGAAACGACGTACTTTTCGAACTTCTTGAGGACCATCTGCTTGTGGACTTCGGCAATCTTGATGGCGCCGAGCATGCCGCGGTCGAAAACAGGAGCGCAGAGGGCAATCATTTGGAGCGTGTCGTACTTGCCGTCGTAACAGCTCTGCCAGATTTCGCTCAGGATGAGCACTTGCGGGACGAGATGTTCGTCGGTTTCCTTGGCTTCTTTTTCGATGATGAACGTGAGCTTGTCTTTCAGTTCCTGCTTGCTCATCTTCTGGCTGTCGCTGTCGTCGATAAGCACAAGAGCATGGATTTTCTTGTCCGGTTCTTTGCCCGCTTCGGGTTTCGGCGGAGGGAGAAGACCGATGCCGACGATGTACTTGTCAAACTTTTCGAGAATCTTCTTTTGGAACGAGTCGAGCTTTTCCCTGATTTTCTTCAACTGTTCCTGCACTTCAGGAGGAAGGTGCGCGAGCGGGTCCGCCGGAGGCGCGTTCGGGGCGGTGCCTTTCGGCTGGTAGGTTGAGTCTTTTGCGTCGGCCTTGTGGTCTTTCTTGTCGTGCGCCGTTTTCTTTGCCATAGTCTTCCCCCGTGAATCGTGATTAGCGCTTGAGTGCTTCTTCGAGCTTCGGTTTTTTGGCGTCTGCTTCGAGGTCGATGCCCAAGTCCTTCAGTCCCTTGATGTGCATTTGCATCAATTGTTCGACAATGCCCAGGATTCTGATAAGTTCGGTGCGCTCCTTCGCGAGCGTCGTGAGCGCTCCCTTGTGGAAGCCGATTTGTTCGTCTTTGCTTTGCTTGTCTGCCATACCGTCCTCCTATGACTGATATATCCTAGTCTGTAGAATACACATCGACCCTTTATATCTACTCGTGCGTTGGAGAGGACAGGTCTGTCACAGAAAAATCATAGGCGGTGAGGGTTACTGTCCTAAACACGGGACGAACCGGTCACAGCAACGTTTATATCATACCAAAAGAGGCGTGAGGTTCATGGGGGAACCAACGTGCGATCACGGCGCGGATGAAGACCCGAGCAGGCTCGAGGTCGTCGCCAAAGAGATGAAGCTTGACCTCAACAAGGGCGAAGAACGGTTTCTCTATCGTGCCCAATACTATTTCGAAAGAGACAAGGAGTTCCGCAACGGCGAAATGGAGTGTGAAGAAGCGCATGACTACGCCACGCTCAATGACCTTATCGCGGATTTTGACGCGAGCAGGCACGCCTATGGTATCGAGCGCAAACATGCCCACAAGGCCGCGTTGAAAAACCGAGCGGAGTATTTTGAGGCGCATGCCCTTCGCGTCTACATCCATTTGCTTGAGTACCCCGTCATGAGCGGCGAGCAGCGCTTCAAGCACGTCGAGGGGTTCATCGGGCGCGGTCAGTTACGATGGCTGCAAGTCCCGCGCATTCCGGTGTACCATCAGGCCTTGCTCAAGTGCTTTTATCTTGACGATGCCCGCCACAAGTTCGAATTGATGGTTTCTGATGTGGCCAACTACATGATTCAGGGAGACTACAAGTCCGCGATATTCGAACGGGGCATTCTGTGCGATTGGGTCGAGCACACGCGAGAAAAGCATGACATTCAAGTCATTTCGACCACGGACTTCTGTCAGGTGTTGCTTGATTTGAAGTCGTATTCCATTAACAAGCTCCTGGAGAACGCCGATCACAATAAAGTGGACACCGCCAAACGCGACGAGTGCATCAAACAGGCGCTTGCAATCCCGAAATTTGACATATTCAACGGATTGGTCGAGCGCGACCCTGCGGTGATTGAGAACCAGGATTACTCCTGGGTTCAGGAAAAGGCGCTGGATATTGCGAACAAGAAATAATCAAATCCTTCTGAACGCCTTCTTCACGTGCTGTTCTACGGGCATTTCGCGCGCTTTGATCTGCGCCTCGAGAAAGTCAACGACGATGTTCGTGTCGAGCGTGCGCAGGTCAACCTGGTCCCCGGAAAGCCGGAACGCGGGCTTGATTTTTGATTCGAGTTTCTTGATTGCCATGGTTCACCTGACTGCGTTGTAGCCGCCGACGATTCCCTGCTTGGTCAGCACGAGCTGCCAGAGGTGGATGTTGCGCGCGCGGAAGTTGCCGGCCGTGCCGAGCAGGTACATGCGCCACATCCGGTAGAAGCGCGAGTTGTACCGGGATTTAAGCTTGTCGTAATTTTTGTCAAAGTTCTTCCACCACGCTATCAGCGTGGAGTCGTAATCCTGCCCGAAGTTGTGCCAGTCCTCAATCACGAACTGGTGCTCAAGGGCCTTGCCGAGCTGGGCGACTCCGGGCAGCGCTCCGCCGGGAAAGATGTACTTGTCCATCCACGGGTCGGAACCGTACATATCCCAGCTGCTGCCGATGGTGTGCAGCAAGAACATCCCGTCATCCTTGAGGCAGCGGCGCGCGACGCGGAAGTACTCGCGATAGTTCTTGTGCCCCACATGCTCGAACATCCCGAGAGAAACGATACGGTCGAACTGGTCGTTCACATCACGATAGTCCTGCAGGCGAATTTCGACAGGCAAGCCCTTGCACAGTTCGCGCGCGAGCGCGACTTGTTCTTTCGCAATCGTGACGCCGACGACTTTCGCGCCGTACTTCTGCGCGGCGTATTTCGCGAAACTGCCCCAGCCGCAGCCGATATCCAGCACGGTCATGCCTTTCTTCAGCCCGATTTTGCGGCAGACCAAGTCGAGCTTTGCTTCCTGCGCCTGGTCGAGCGTCTTCGCGTTCTTCCAGTACCCGCACGTGTACGTCATGCGCTTGTCGAGCATTGCCTCATAGAGGTCGTTGCCGATGTTGTAGTGCGACTGGACGTCCTTGCTGGCCCGCTGTTTGGTCTGGCGGTTGAACAGTTTTGATAGGGCTCCGAGCCACAGCATCCGCGGGCTTTTCTTGACCTGCGCCTCGATGTCGGCGCGGATGATTTTAAACGACAGCACGTCGAGCTGGTCGCAGTCCCAGTCGCCGTCCATGTACGACTCGCCGAACCCGAGGAATCCCTCGTTGGCGACGCGGTCGAAGAAACGAGCGTTATGAACGACGATGCCGTCGGGGCGGGAGCCGTTCAGCTCGACGCCGGCGTGTTTCATCAGCGTTCGCACGAGTTGTTCGCTTGCGCGCATCAGGGCTTTCCTTTGACTGCCTTGTCAGAAATGATTGCCGAGTTTCCGCTCGGGTCCTCGATGGTGAGTTTGACTTTTTCCTCGCCCCAGAGGATGCGCATGATTTTCTTGAGCAGGTTCTTCGCCTTGGTCTTGTCGTCGTCTTCCTCGGCGTTGTCGCGCAGGTGTTCGACCTGCTGCTTGATGCGGTTGATGACTCCTTCGACGTTCGTGACGTAGCCCTCGCTCGCCGGGCCGGGCTCGATCGAGCCGACGTGCGCGATTTTGACGGTCGCCTCGCCGGACTTGACGACGCGCACGTTGAGGTCATCCTTTGAGCCGATTTCGAGCGTCCACTTGACGGGCTCCTTTTGCTCGGCGGCTTCGACATCCGCCTTGTGGAACCCGCAGTCGGTGCAGGACATGGAGAACAGGAAGAGCTTGCCGAAGTACGGGACTTCGGTGTCTGCCTCGGTCATCGTCAGGGTTTTCTTGCCGCAAACCGGGCAGGTTTCGCCGCTCAGCGTCTGGACATTCTTGAGCCCTTCTTCGGATTTCTTGGCGGGTGCCATAGCGTCGGTGAAACAGGACGTGGTTTAAAAGTCTTGCCGTTTCGTTGGCGAAGGGAAACAATGAAGAAAAAAAAAATGTGCCAGAGCCGTGGTGCATCACCTCGTGGGGGCTCTGGTGGATGGAATGAAAAGAATCCGCCGGTCCACGGAGTGGCCGGCGGACCCGTCAATCAGTGAGTGAAGACTGGTATTGACGAGCGCGAATGTGTGATGGGAGATGCACTTGGCGCGGCGACAACGCTTTATCGCGCCCGTGCCTGTCTCCAGATGCTTTCGAAGTAGGTCTGCTGTTCGAGATTGAGCCGGACGAACTCTCGGAGTTCGTCAAGATCCTCGATAAACCTACTCTTCGAACCAATCGGCATTTTCCTTTTCCTCGGCTTTCAGGATTTCCTCGTCGTAGGCGTGGTAGGCGGCGTCCTCAAAGGCGCTCAGGGGACCTTCTTCGTCCCAGCGGTCCTCTGCGGCTTCCT
>JBGPOY010000007.1:0-56393 GCA_041488275.1 Candidatus Nanoarchaeia archaeon | reverse complement strand
GTCGAGGTTGTACTTGCGCTGCATCGCGACGTCGCGCTGCAAGTCGCGCAGTCCGATGTAGTCGTCCGGCGCGTCCGACGGCACGGACGTCACGATGCCGGTGCCTTTGTGCGGGTCGCAGAAACTCGCGGGAAAGATAGGTATCGGACGGTCAATCATCGGTGCGGTCACGAGCTTGCCGATGAGATCGCGTCCCTGCACAAAACCCACCGCTCTCGCGTCGTGATCTTGTTCGCTGAGTTTCACGATTGCGGGCTCCGACAGAATCCAGCGCTCGCCGTCGACGTCCGCTTCGACGTACTGCACATCAGGATTGACCCAGAGATTGGTCTGCCCGAACACCGTTTCCGGTCTGAGCGTGGCGGCGATGAGGAATTTGTCACCGAACTTGAATTTCAACAGCACGAATTCCTGCGGGGTTTCGCCCTCGCCTTCAACGCGCGCGTGGTCGCCAACAGGAGTGTTCTCTTTCGGGCACCAGACGACCGGGTGTTTGCCTTTTTGAACAAATCCTTTTTCCTGCAGCTTGCGGAACTGCCACTGGATGAATTTGTCATAATGCGGATTGAGCGAGGTCGTGATGAAACTGCGGCGGAAGTCGATGGAGATGCCCATTCGTTCGTAGTCTTTCTTGAACTCGGGAGGGAAATAGCGCACCCAATATTCGGGGTTGCCGAACTTCGGGATATCCGCGTCGGAAAAGCCGTTCTCGCGCATGATTTTCCACTGCTTTTCTTCCTTTTCGCGGATACGTTGAGCGGCCGCTTCGATGGGCGAGCCGGTGCAGTGCCATCCCTGCGGGAACAGCACGTTGAACCCGCGCAGGCGCTTGTAGCGCGCGAGCGCCTCGACGCGCATCAGCGTGTAGAAATGCCCCAGATGGGAGTAGCCGTTAACGTACGGGTACGGGAATGTGACAAAGAATTTCTTGCGCTTGTCGGGGTCTGCCTCGAAGAGCTTGGCGTCTTTCCACGCCTGAATCCACTTCAGTTCGAGAGCGTTCTCTTGCATAATGACCTGCAGGCAGGAGAACGGTATAAAAACCTTATTGGAAAAGAAAAACTGCTCAGCTCTTCTTGAACTGGCCGACGGTCTCGATGAGGTCGATGTGACCCATCAGCATCGCGCGGCAGCAATAGCGTTCCGCTCCCAGGTCGTCGAGGACCTTCTTGCGGTTGTCGCCCTTCATCACGCGTTCCTTAAACTGGTTCCACAGGTGACCGAGCGGTTTTCCGCAACTCCAGCAACGAACAGGGATGATCATTTTGTGGCCTCCTCAACGATAGGACGTCTGACGCTTGGCGCGAGCCTTGCCGTGGCAGTTGGGCTTGTGCGTTTCCTTCTGGCGCACGTCGGCGACAAGCAGTTGACGGTCGTAGGACAGGAATTCCTTGTGCAATTTCTTGTCGAATTGGGCGAGCGCCTTCGCGATTGCGAGTCGGACGGCTTCGGCTTGGCTGTTCTGCCCGCCGCCGCGCACCGAAACGTCGATGTTGACGTGCGGCGCGACGTCCTTGGCAATCAGGAGCGGCTCGCGCATCTTGAGCTGGTGGAACGCCGGCTGAACCGTTTGCAAAAGCGCGCTGTTGACGCGCACGACGCCCGAACCGGGCGTGAGGTTTGCGCGCGCGACTGCCGTCTTGCGCTTTCCGCTCGTGTTAATCGTTTTCATGCTTTTGCTCCAAGATGCTTGCACAATTCTGAGATAGTGACGTAGTTGAGCGTCTTCAATTTGTTGACGTTGGCCTTTGCTCCGAGGACTTCTGCTTTTGCGCCCTTGAGTTCCGGAGGAACGCCGATGTAGCACATGACGTTGCGGTACGCGTTCTGTCCGCGCGTTTTCTCGAACGGAAGCATGCCTCGCACGATGCGGCGCACGAATCGGTCGGAACCGCGGTGCATATAGGGGCCGTGGCGGATTTGTCCGCGCTCGACGCGGACGTGCATGTATTTCGCAAAGATGGTCGCCTTGTTGCCTGTCATGATTGCCTTTTCGGCGTTGATGATTTTGACCTGTGCGCCGCCCAGTGCCTGCTTAGCAGCGTAGCTGCCTACGCGGCCGACAATGGTGTTGGTTGCGTCAATAATGATGTCTGCCATGTTAACCGATAATCCTGATGTTTTTTCCTTGCGGGTTCTGCTTAAGCAGTTCCGGAATCGTGAGTGTCTTGCCCTTGGCTTCGTGGATGCGCAGCTGCGCAGTGGTCGAGAACGACCAAGCCGCGACGGTAACGCTGTGGTCGACTGCGCCCGAACCGAGTACCTTACCCGGCACGATGATGATTTCGTTGGCCGCGGTCGTGCGGTTGATTCTGCTGATGTTGACGGCGCGGCGCTGGCGAGTCGAGCGGCTCAAGTCGTCCGCGACGCGTCCCCAGAGTCCAGCCTTCTGAATAGAGCAGACCTTCCGCAGCTCGCCGATGAGCTGCACGAGGTGTTCATTGCTGGGTCCTGTTCGTTTGGACATGGTGGTTCACTGTTGATTTCTTTGATTTCTGGAATGCGGCTGGCAGACAATGCCGACACCCGTCGGCAAGCCTGCCATCCTGCGCACGGTTCTCGCGAACCTGCGCATCGCCTGTAATGCGGCTGGCAGGATTCGAACCTGCGAAAGCGCTAAGCTACACGGCCCTCAACCGTGCCCATTTGGCCACTCTGGCACAGCCGCCTAAATCGATGACCTATTTCGGTGAGGGACCTTACTTTGCTTCGCCGAATTTGGCATCAAACTCGGCGAATCGTTCCGCGAGGAAGTCGAACGCGGTCGTGACCATTTCACGGACGCTCAACTGACCCCACGGCTCGACACTGAACATGAAGTTTTTGGAATTGCGCTCAATCTTGATGACTTCGGGGCAGACGCCGTCGCAGGCGTCGACCAGGTTGCCGGTGATGAGCTTCTTGTCGACTTTGCCGCTCTTGTCGAAGACCTGCGGCGGAAGCTTGTCTTTGCACTCGGCGAGCTTCGCCGAATCGTTGTTGACCGTGATGATGGGCTCGTACCCGTACCACGCGAGGCCGGGGCTCCACTTGATGTGTTCGCTGCCGCGTCCGAGGATGGCGGTGCATTCGATTTCGAGTTCCTGCCCCTTGAGCAGTTCGACAATCGGGATTTCCGGAAACACGGGCTTGACTTTCGGGTCCTTGCTCTTGAGCTCGCCTGCGAGCACGATGGCGGGACCTTTTGCCTTGAGTGAGAGTTGGACGGTACACTTGGCGCAGCCGGCGCCTTTGCAGTCGCATTGGTCGCGGGGAGTGTAGCCCTTCAAGTCCGTCTTGAGCGGAATAAGGCCGAGGCGGTGCGCGACGACTTCGTCGTACAGTGCCGAGCCGTTCTTGATGAGTTCGACGTCGTCGATGGCCATCGTCGGAACGCTGTCGATGATGGTGCGGCGCAGCGCGTTCGCGAACGCGGGGCTGACATCCTTGAGCAGGAACGTTTCGCGTCCCGATTTCTTGTCCGTTTCAACGTGAGTGAGATCCATGGTTACACGCGCCTTCCCCGCTTGCCTCCTTTCTTGCGGCACCCGCCGTGCGGAATGGGGGTGACGTCTTCGATGATGCCGATGCGCAGTCCCATTCGGCTCAATGCGCGAATGGACGCTTGCGCGCCTGGACCGGGAGTGTTCGGACCGTTGTGGCCGCCGGGTCCTCGGACCTTGACGTGCACGCCGGTAAGTCCCTTTTCGAGGGCGATTTCGGCTGCGCGCTTGGCTGCCATCATTGCCGCGGTCGGGGAGCCTTCCATGCGGTCGGACTTGACCATCATGCCGCCGCTCGCGACGGCGAGCGTCTCGGTTCCCGTGATGTCGGTGATGTGGATAATCGTGTCGTTATAGGACGCGTAAATGTGTGCGAGTCCCCAGCGCATCGGTGCGTCTCTCATCGGCGGTCACCTCGGCGTCCGCCGCGGCGGAATCCGCGCCTGCGGTCGTCGACCTGCTTGCGTGCGGCGCTCTTTGCCTTCGGCGGCAGCGGGACGCGCTCGGGATGGTCTCCCTTCGCGAGCGAGCTGGAGCCGACGATGCTGATGCTGGATTCTTCGGTAAGCGGAACGATGAAGTTGGGCGCGCTGACAATCTTGCTGTTGACCATGACGTGCTGGTGCGTGATGAACTGGCGCGCTTGCTTGACGCTACGCGCAAGTCCCTTGCGGTGCACAATCGTCTGCAGGCGTCGGTCGAGGATGTTCTTGAGCGTGAGTCCGAGGATGTCGTCGAGTTTTGCGCCGGCGTTAATCATGCCCATGCGTTGGAGGCGTTGGAAGAGCTGCTGTTTTTCGCGTTCGGCTTGCGTGCCGGTCGCGGCGATGAGCATCTTTGCCTGCTGCGTGAAGTTCTTGACTTTCGTCGAGAAGCGCCAGAGTTCGTTCTTGTTTTTCAGGCCGTACTCGCTGAGAATGCGCTTTTCGTCCTCAATGCGCTCCTTCTGCCACGGGTGGCCGGGGCCGCGAACGTGCGACGTGAGTCGTCTCGGGTCTCCCATTAGGACGTCCCCGACTTCTTGGCTGCGACACGGACGCCCATGACGTTGCCCTTGTTCTTGCGGAAGTTGCTGCGCGTGCGCTGTCCGCGGACAGGCGCGCCCTGCATATGGCGGACGCCTTTCCACGACTTCATTTTCTTCATCATCTTGATGTCGTTTTCCTGGATAAAGAGAAGGTCATTGGTGACGATGTGCTTGTCGACGCCGGTTTCGGGGTCCTTTCTGCGGTCGAGCATCCATTCCGGAATGCCGAACTTGGTCGGGTTCTTGATAATCTCGTCCATGCGGCGGACTTCCTCATCGGTGAGCGTGCCGACTTTGCGCGTGGTGTCGATGCCCGCGGCAGCGCAGACCGCATTGCCGTACATGACGCCGACTCCTTTGATGTCGGCAAGAGCGTAGAGCGTATGCTTGGTGCCTTTCAGGTCGGTGTTCGCGATGCGAACAATGTGTCGGACGTTTTCTGCCATACGGATAACGAGCCCAAGAAGATGCTTCCTGCAACCCTCAATCGCCCACGACGGTGGACTCGGGCTCGTACTTTGACAGGCAAGGGGGTTGTTTATAAAGCTTTCCTTCAGAAGCACTAATGCGGCGTCGGACGGGCCACTGCCTTGTTTCTGCCGTACTTGAGCGCGAAGTGGGGAATAATGAAGCCGCAGACGTACATCATGCTCACGAGAAGAGGGTTGTGCTGGGTGGGCAGCTTCAGGAGCGCACTCACGGCGTTGCCCAGATTGGTGATAATATAGATGTTGATGAGCGCAATGGCGGGGATGAACAGTTCGGGAATGACCAAATGCGACGATTGCAGGTGCTCAATCTCGCGCAGGATGAAGTCCAGCACCAATCCGAACGCAAGCGCGATGAGCCCGACGCTGATGAGCAGCGCGATGTCTGTGAACACAAGCAGGATGGGAATGATGGTGATGCTGAGCACGAAATTTCCGAGAATGGCGGCGAGCAGGACGCCCCAATAAATAAACGAGTCCAGCAAACGGACGCTGTCGCTTTTGACGCTTTGCGACGACTGAATGAGCGAAATCGCGCGCGTGATTTGGTGCGGCTGCCAGCCTTTGTCCGCGAGCGACATGCGCAAAGAATCAGTCGTGACTGCCATCAGTCCTCTCCGGAAGCGCGCGCGTTCATACGACGCCGGTCACCAGTTTTTCGACGAGTGCGATGAATTCGGTGACCTTCTCAAAATAGTCCGTGATGATGTCGATGTTGATTTCCACTTTTTCCTTCTCGAGGTGCGCGGTCATCGTGACATGCCTGCGGAATTCCTGGCTGCGGTCGAATTTTGCCTTGTCGACTTTCTTGAGAAACACGTACAGGTCGAGGAAGTGCATGATGTCGGGGTTGTCCGCGTACAGCCGCCGCGTATCTTCGAGGCGGATGCGCGGAAGCGTCGGGACCGCGGCGAGCCGCTTCTTCTCCTTGGCATACTTGAGCAGGACTTCCATGCCAAACTCGATGGCGGCCATCAGTCGCTGAATGATGTGCTTGATGACATCGACGGTGCGCGTGTACTTGAGGCTGACGCTGATAAGATGGTCGGCGCGTTTCAATTCCGCTTTGGCGTTATACAGCGACTCCTGCATGGTCCTCACTCACAATAATGGTACTGACGGCGCTGATGAATTCGCGAAGGGAACTGACGGATGATTTGAGCGACACGTCGGTGACGGTCGTCAGCTGGTAGTCCTTGTCGCAAATGACGAACCGGTCGGGTTTTGCGAATTCGACCGGCGATTTTTCGTGCTCCACGACAATCGCGTGGAGCTCTTTGGCTGACTTCGAAAATGATGCGTTGAGTTTGTGGAACGCGACTGCTTCTTCGAGCAGTTCAAGCCGGCTTGCGGGATCATTGACGAGCACGGGGATGCGTTTGTTTTTGCGCTCGAATTCAAGCAGCGCGCTGGTTGCGCTCACGGCAGCGGCGTGCAGTTCTTTGGCGACGGCGAGGAGGATGCGCGAGTCCTTGACCATCAGGTACGTTCTTCCGAGCAAATGGTTCGCGACACCGAGTCGTTGTTGTGCATCGGCGAGGTGGTTCTGGGGCGAGCGCATAAGGAAGGTGTGGCGTGTGTTCTATTTAAATGCTATTCCTGAAGTTCGAGAATCGCCGCGGCGAGATCGCCGTGGTGGCGCTTGACGGCGGCGACTGCTTGGTCGCGCGAAACGCCGGTCTGTTGCACGACCGCTTCGATGTCTTCCGCGGAAATATCGGGCTCGCTGCTGTGCGGGCGTTCATGCACAACTCCGGAAATCTGGAACGTTTCTTGCCCCATCATGTTGACTTTTGCGACGGAGGGAGAGCTGACGACCAAATCTTTGTCGTGCAGTTTGATGACGACTTCGACCGCGTCGATTTCCTGCTGCTGGATGCCGAGGCGTTTCATCGCCTTCTGCATGTCGCGTGGGTTCATTCCGGGAATCATGGATTAGAAGCCGAGCAATGTGTGCCCGTAGACGTTGAGCAAAATCACGATGAGCGCGACCACAATGGCAAGAATGACGACGTGGCCGGGCTTGAACTGAATTTTGCTGCGGTAGTCGTCGAAATAGCGCGTGAGCCCTGCGCTGCTGGAGGGCATCTGCATCTTGGGTTGTGCCATGGTTGTGGGTTTTGCCGTGCGCTATATAAAATTTGGGAAAAAAAAGTGGTTGGGTGGGAGTACGCTACCTTGTGTCAGTCCCCGCCGGTTGAACACGCGGCGTGCCCGGTTTTGACGGGCGGGATGGACTGTGTCTGCATTCCACTAGGCGGCCGTTCTGGCCTTGCACCGGCCGGTCCTGTCCGTTTCATCGGTTCCTTCCTGCTCGTCGGCTGGTTAGCTACGTTCCCTCGCGGAAACAGTCGCAGCCTCATTCTGATAGCGCAGGAAGGCCGTGTCGTTGCTGTGACGTTGCCTTCCATTACTGGAACTCCCGAAGGAGCGGCCTTTTGCGGTGGGTAGACGTTCCTCAGCGGCCGAAGCCACCGACGGCAGACTACCCACCCAACCAAGCATATTCTTGTTTTGAGGGTTTATAAGATTTGCGGTTGTAGGCACCAGAATATTTTTCCATAAAGAAAAATACTTGTTACTTCTTGAATTCGAGAACGATTAAGTCGGCGCTACCTTGCTTGACGGCACGTTCCCGAGCGAGCGTAAACCCATACTCCTTCGCGTGCTCTTTCAGGATATCCGTACCGGTGCGCGTAATGAGCACGCACGTGCCGCCCGGCTTCATCACGAACTCTGCCTGATAAAAAATGTCCTTGAGCATCGCAGCCATCCGCGCGGCAGGAAGGTTCACGCTGACTTGCGGCGGCAGGGTCACGAGATAATCAATCGCGCGCTTGCCGAACTTCGCGTCAAGGAATTGCAAATCCGTGCGCGAGAACGTGACGTCTTTGATGATGCCCGCGATTTTGGCGTTCTTTTTCGCGGCGCTGATGCTGTTAAAGGAAGGGTCCATCGCGATGATGGTCGTGCCCGCATCGGGTTTTGCAAGTGTATCGAGTTTTTCGAAAAACGGTTCCCAATCTGTTGGCGCGAGCGCGGGCAGCGTGCGGAACAGGAATTTTTCCTTGCCGAATTTGTGCGGTGATTGTTTCGTGACGAGGAGCGCGGCTTCAATCGGTATCACGCCGCTGCGGCAGAACAAATCAAGGAACACTCCTTTGCCGCGATAGCCGGAAAGCAGCACGAGCGACGCCGCGATGTGCCCTTTGAGCGCTTCGGGACCGAGGAAGATGCGGTAGTCGCGCCTGCCCAAGTCATCGCCAGAAAAATCAATACCGAACACGCGCGTTTTTCCCACCGCAAGCACGAGGAGCGTGACGTCGGGCTGTTTCAAATCCACTTTTGCGTGCAGATGCTCATGGATGATTTCGCCAACTTCGGCTTCAAGCACTTGCCGATCAACGGCGTCGGAGTCGCTGTGACACCGTACGACGAACGTTTTGCCGTCGGGAATCCACGCCTTGACGCTCTCAAGGACCTTTTTTTCGGTCAGCGCTTTCTTGAGCTGTTCCGGAGTCTTGAACGCGAGCAGTTCGAGCATGACTCTGCTTGGCGTGTGCGCGCGATAGCAATACTCCGCGAGTTTGAGCAAATCGTCAACAGTAAATGAGACCGAGCCGACGCTCGCGGTTGCGGAAATCCCGAGAATGTCTTTGACTTCCGCCGCGCAGACGTCTTCAAATCCCGGCGCGGGAATGGCGACGGCGGCGTGGCTACTCATTCGTGTGCTCGCTGTTTCCGTCTTCTGCGACAAGCGCAGCACTCATCACTTCGTCGCCGTCCTCGAGCCGCATAACTCTCACTCCTTGCGTGTTGCGCCCGATTTCCGAAATCTGACCGACCATCGTGCGAATGATGATGCCGTTCTTGCTGATGAGCATGAGCCCGTCCTTGGGCACGACGCTCTTGACCGCGACGACCTTACCGGTCTTGTCGGTGATGTTGAAGTTGATAACGCCGACGCCGCCTCTGCCGATGAGCCGGTAGTCGTTGATGGGCGTGCGTTTGCCGTAGCCTTTTTCCGTGATGCTGAGGAGCGTGCGCGTTTCGTCGGCGGTCACGGCGCTGACGACTTTGTCTTTGTCGCGGAGCTTGATGCCGATGACGCCGTAGGCGGTGCGTCCCATGGTGCGGACGTCCGATTCCGTGAACCGGATTGCCATGCCTTCCTGCGTTGCGATGATGATGTCCTGTTTGCCGTCGGTGAGCAGCACGCTGATGAGGCTGTCGTCGGGCTCGATGCCGAGCGCGATGATGCCGCCCTTGCGCGGGTTGGAGAATTCCTCGAGGGAGGTTTTCTTGACGGTTCCCTTTTGCGTGACAAAGAACAGGAATTTCTGGGGGTCGAACGTCGGGATGGGGATGAACGTGCTGACCTGCTCTCCTTCTTCGAGCTGGAGCAGGTTCACGATGGCGGTTCCTTTCGCGATGCGGGATGCTTCCGGCAGCTGGTAGACTTTAATCCAGTGCACCTTGCCCTTGTTGGTGAAGAACAGAATTGAGGAGCGCGTGTTCGCGATGAAGAGGTCCTCGACAAAGTCTTCTTCCTTGGTGCCGGTGGCGATGATGCCCTTGCCGCCCCTGCGCTGTTCGCGGTACGTGTCGACCGGAATGCGCTTGACATAGCCTGCGTGCGTGACCGTGACGACCATGTCTTCGGGCTTGATGAGCGATTCGTCCTCGATGTCGGCGACCGCGCCTTCGATAATCTGCGTGCGGCGGTCGTCACCGTACTTCTTGCGCAAGTCCTCGAGTTCCTGCGTGATGATGGACAGGATTCTCGGTTCCTTCGCAAGGATGTCCTTGAGATCGGTAATCGTGACGAGGAGCTGCTTCTGTTCTTCGCGGATTTTGTTTTGCTCGAGGCTCGTGAGGCGCTGGAGCTTCATGTCGAGGATTGCCTGCGCCTGGAGTTCGGTGAGTTTGTAGTCGCTCATCAATCCGCTGCGCGCCTGTTCGCCGGATTTCGAGGACTTGATGAGCGCGATGACTGCGTCGATGTCGTCGAGCGCGATGATGAGTCCCGCGAGCAAATGGCTTTTGTGCTCGGCTTCGCGCAGGTCAAATGCGGTGCGCTTGCGCACGACATCGCGTCGGTGATCGATGAAGCACTGAATGAGTTCCTTGAGCGTGAGGACTTTGGGCTGGTTGCCGACGAGCGCGAGCTGGATGATGCCAAACGTCGTCTGCATCCGCGTGTGCGCATACAGCTGGTTGAGCAGGACATCAGAGTTGGCGCCGCTCTTGAGCTCGATGACGATGCGCATGCCGTCGCGGTCGCTTTCGTCGCGCAGGTCGGAGATGCCCTGGATTTTCTTGTCGCGCGCGAGGTCGGCAATTTCCTCAACCAATTCGGACTTGTTGACTTGATAGGGAATTTCGGTAATGATGAGCTTGGTTCGCGTCTTGGTTTCCTCAAGACGTGTCTTCGCGCGGACAATGATTCTGCCGCGTCCCGTGCGGAAGGCGTCGCGGATGCCGCTCGAACCAAGGATGCTGCCGCCCGTTGGGAAGTCAGGGCCTTGTACGAGCTTCAGGAGTTCTTCGACAGGCGTGTCGGGATGCTTGATGAGCGCAATGGTTGCGTCGGTGATTTCACGGAGGTTGTGCGGCGGGATGTTGGTCGCCATGCCGACCGCGATGCCGGCGCTGCCGTTGATGAGAAGGTTCGGGACTTTGCTGGGCAGTACTGAGGGTTCCTTGCGCGAGCCATCGTAGTTGGGAACGAACGGAACGGTTTCTTTTTCGATGTCCGCGAGCATTTCTTCGGCAAGCGGCATCAGTTTTGCTTCGGTGTATCGCATCGCGGCGGGGTTGTCGCCGTCGACGCTGCCGAAGTTGCCCTGACCGTTGACGAAAGGATAGCGAAGCGAGAAGTCCTGCGCCATGCGCACCATCGTGTCGTAGATAGCGGTGTCGCCGTGCGGGTGGTAGTTGCCCATCACTTCACCGACAATCTTTGCGGACTTGCGGGAGGGCTTGTTGGGCGCGAGTCCGAGCTCGTGCATCGAGAACAGCACGCGTCGGTGGACCGGTTTGAGTCCGTCGCGGGCGTCAGGCAGGGCGCGGCCTACGATGACGCTCATCGAATAGGCGAGATACGACGTTTTCATCTCGTCTTCGATGATGCGCGGAATGATGCGCTCGCCCGGATGCTGCGGGCTGGACTGCGGTGTTTCTGCTGCCATAAACGGTGCGAAAATGAGGGCCCAAACCACCCTTCGTACCTAAGAAAAACCGCTCGCCGTTTATAAGTCTTTCTATCGTAAAAGTGGCTTATAAGGTCTAAAAGGGCATTTAAATGCACTTTTGGCGAAGAGGTAGAACGGGAAAACAGCGGAATTAAGCGCGTGAAACGATGTTGTCATGCACCGCGAAACTCTTCGGGCAATACACGCACTGTTTGCGCGATTCGCGGTCAACAGACTTGCGGGGGTCGTACTTCATCTGGTTCTTGCAGTGCGGGCAGCGGAGCAGGTGCATCATTTTTCTTCCTCGACGGGCGCGGATTCATCTTCGGATTCTTCCTCGTCAGATTCTGCTTCTGCTTGCCCCGGTTTTTTCTCGCCGTGCACGAGTTCTTCGACGCGCTCGTCGATGCGTTTCGCCATTTTTGCGGTCACGCCGCCGGGGAACATGCCCTGACCGAGAAACTCGCGGGGTTTTTCCTCGCCGGACGCGATTTTCTGGGCGAGCGCTTCCATTTTTTCTTCCGCGGTTTCGTCAAATTCCTCAGTCTCACGCGCGAGTTCTTCAGCGGCTTCCTTGCGCGCGGCGTCAATCGCCGCCTGCTCGTCAGGAGATGACTCAACTGCGGGAGCAAGAACAGGATTCGTGGGCGAGGGCGCCTCTTCAACGACCGACCTTGCGAGTTCGGCGCTCGTCGGAACCGAAGCCGCTTGTTTTTTCTTGCGCGGTTTCGGCGTGCCGGGCATCGGCGCGGGCTCGACTTCGGGCTCGCCGTACGTTTCCATGCCCGCTTCGGTAATGACTTCGACATCCGGTCCGAGTCTCGGCTCTTCCGGAGGAATCGGCGTCGTGGGATACGCCTTGAGCTTGTGCGCCTCGCCTTCCTCGTCGACGAGTTCGACGTCCGGCAGCTTGGCGATTTCCGCGTCAAGGCGCTTGTGCTCGGCTTCGACGTGCTTCTTGTGCGCGTCCTCGACGCGCTTGACTTCTTCCTGCTTCTCGAGGATTGCTTTTTGCCGCGCTTCCATGTCGCCTTCCTTTTCCTTGATGGCGTTCTCGACAGCGAGCACGTTTGAGAATTTCTGTTTCAGCTGGTCCTCGGGAATGTCAAAATAGTCAAAGAACTTCGGCGCGAGCCGGATAAGTTTGGTGCGCCCGTGCTTGACGCGCGTGAGGAATCCGTCCTGCTCGAGCAGTCCGAGGTGGTCGTACGCCTTGTTCGTACGTACCTTGATAATGTGGCTTTGGAGCACGGGGTTTTTGTACGCGATGACGGCGAGCGTTTCCATCACGGACTTGGGAAGTTCGGTCTGCGTGACGATTCTGCGCACCGTCTGCAAATACGCTTCTCGAACCGTGAGCTTCCACGCGGTTCCGTCCTGCACGACCATCAACGAACCGCCCTGCGCCTCATAGTTGCCGCGTAATTGCTCAAGCGCCTCGAGAACCGCGGAAATGTCGCGCGCCTTGAGGAGCTTCGCTATCTCGGCAATCTCGAGCTTGCGGCCTGCTGAAAAGAGCAGACTCTCCACCTGTTTTTTGAGGTCGTCCATGCTGCGATGCTATACAATCGCGTATTTCGTGCCGGATTTCTTGGCGCGCTTGTCGGCGACGAGCCGGTCAAGATAGGGCTGTACGATTTCAGCAGTGAGCCCGACCGCTTTGCCGAGCTCGTCCGCGGACTTTTCTCCCTGCTTGAGCGCGTAGATCAGGAAATTGCGAAGAACATTGAGCGCGTTCGTGTCGACGATTTTCAACTGCGCCTTGACTTGTTTGAGCGCGAGGTCGACGGTGTGCAAACGCGCCTGCAGGTCGTTGAGGAGCATGCCGAATTCGCCTGCGCTGAGCTTGACTTCCATCGGGTCGATGATTTCAACCGTACTGGGCATGGCGTCAAAGCAGAATGCGAGCAAGTGGTGCGTGTCCTTGAACCACGCCTCGATTTCGACGAACGTGGCGAACAGCCCGCCGTCGCGCGCTTCGGTGGTGGAATAGTCCTCCTTCAGCATCTGGATGGTCTTGTCCTGCCGGAGCTTGCCGATGTAGTCCTTCAGCGTGCGCTCCACGTGGTCTTGGGGAGCGCCGAGCATCTCGATAATCAGCCGTGCCCGGACGCGTTGGAGGAGTGTCTGTTCCATGCCTGAAACGCGTCCCTGACGGTATAAAAAGCTTTGGGGTTGTTCAGGGAGCGGCTGCCAAGATGCGAACGAGGAAGGAGTGGCCGCCTGAACTCAGCATGTCTCCGTCGCGAACGCACGACCAAACGGCTTGGGCAGCTCACGGGAGGGGGCGACGGGCCGAGCGAGCGGAAGCCGCTCCCGCACTATGCAGCAGGCGCTTTTCCCGGCTCCAGGATAAGCAGGTCCACCAGCGAGGGATCGGACAGAAACGCTTCGCGCTTCAGGTCGTCCACCACGTAATATGTCTCGTGCCCCTTAACGTCATAGTCCGATCGCAGGCGGTCGATGAACTCTTCCAGCTCCTTCATGTTGCGGAACACGCACTCGGCGAGAAAATCGAAGCCGTTGTTGACTTTGTACAGCGAGTTGACCGCGCCGTGCATCAGCAGGTGATGTTTCAGTTCCTCGCGGTCTTTGCCGCCCCGCAAAAGCACGTTCGCCCGCGTCGGAAATCCGAGAGCGCCGAAGTTGAGCAGAGAAATGGTCTTGGAAACGATATGCTCCTCATAAGCGCTGAGTTTGTCGAAGAGCGTGCTCACGGGAATGCCGGTTTCACGGCTCAGTGCCGTGAGCCGGCAGCGCGCGTTCCTGCGAAAGTGCGCGAGCACAATTAAATCCTTTTTTGTAATGTTCATATGCAGCCTCCGGAGTCTCCATCACGGAAACGTTCCTGGACTGTGAGAATACTTACGATGTAAGAAGTATATACTTTTTCCTTATACCTTATAGATTACCTTATACCTATAAGCTACCGAAAGGATTTAATACGCCTCCTGCCTACGGAGCGTCGTGAAACGGAAAGTCATCAAGCTTGCGCAGCAAACGCTCGTGGTCTCGCTTCCGGCCGCGTGGTGCAAGGCCAACAACGTCCGCAAGGGGGACGAAGTCACGTGCGACGAACGCAGGGCAAGCGTCGTTATTTCGAAGGCAGCGGCGCGGAACAAGACCTCTACCCATTTTGACGGAGACGCCTTCGGGGTGCTGGTCAAGCGCACGCTCAACGAACTCTATCACGCGGGCGTGGACCGCGTCACCATTGCCGCGACGAAGCCGCAGACCGTCAAAAGCGTCACGGACACGCTCAACCAATTGCTCGGGTACCACATTGTCGAACAGCATAGGGGCAGCATCGTGATTGAGGACTTGGGAAAATCCGAACAGGACCTTGACGTGCTCTTCAGACGGTTCCTGCTTCTTATCAAGACAATGCTGGATGACGGCATCCGCGCCGTGCAGATGAAACAATCGCACGAACTTCCGAGCATCGCGGCGCGCGACCTCGACGTGAACAAGCTTGCGCACCTCTGCATCCGCGCGCTCGCGAAGAACCCGCACCTTGCGCCCGACTACGCGTCTCGGATGCACACGCTTATCTATCAGACGGAACAGCTGGGCGACGACGTCAAGGTTATCCTCCACGAACTCGAAGCCAATCCTTCGGCGTATGCGTCACTGTCCAACGCGCTGGAAAGCGCGGCGCGTCTTTACCATCACTCGTATCAGTTCTTGTTCCAGCGAACGCTGTCCAACGCACAGGCGGTCGCCCGCGCGAACGAGCAGGCGGTCAAGGCAGTACAGCAAGTCGCCCTAAGAAACGGCAATCAGCGCGCGACAGTGAGACTGAACAGTTTTATCAAAAAAGCGGTGTCCATCCAGGAATTGTTCTTGCACGACGTGCAGGATGTACACCATGATCCCGCCTGACGGACGATTCAACCAAAAGTATCAGCTTCTCGCAGTACTGGGCACAGGCGCGACCAAGACGGTGTGGAAGGCGCACGACACCATGCAGGAACGGGAAGTCGCGCTGAAAATCTACGAACTTTCTGACGCCGCGCTGCGCGCGCACTATCCTGCCCGCGACTTGGAGTCCATTGCCCGCAATGAAGCGGTCGCACTGACGCGCATCGGCGCGCATCCCTGCATCGCGCGGATTTTTGACGCGAACGTTGACGCAACGACGGGCAAGTTCTTCATTGCGGAAGAATACCTACCCGGCAAGAATCTTGCGGACGCGCTGAAGGGCGCAGACCTGATGAAAACAGCGACGCACCGCGCCATCAAACGCTACGCGCGGGAAATTCTGCGCGGTCTTGAGCATCTTCGCCGCAACGCTATCGTCCACAGCGATTTGAAATTGGAAAACATTCTCGTGTCAGGCAATCGAGTCGCCATCACGGACTTCGGCTCAGCTGCAGTGCCTGAACACCCGTTTGCAAGCGCAGGCGCATTGCGCTACCTGTCTCCTGAGTGGATTCGCAACGGCAGGCGAACGCCCGCAAGCGACATGTGGCAGTTCGGCATTCTGTTGTACGCTGCGACTACAGGAACGTACCCGTTCGCAAGCTCATGCGATGATTGGAGCGGCGCGTCTCCTGAGGAGATTCGGACATATCGTCAAGAACTGAAGCAGGCCATTGTGCAAAAATCTCCCATACGCCCTCGTCAACAGAATCCGCACATTCCCGAACGATTAGAACGAGTCATTCTTGCGTGTCTGGACAAGAGTCCGGAAAAGCGTCCTTCGCCGCGCAAGGCGCGATGGATGCTTCGCCCGTCGTGGCTGGTGGAAGGACTGACCGCAAGCGTGCTTGCAGGCTGCGCGTTGGGCGGCGCCATATATGCGGTTCAGCAGGCGACTCCTGCGGAAGACGACCGGCTTGTCTACATTTCCCACGAAAACGGTCAGCGAGATCTGTACGCGATGGACACGCAAGGCTTTGCAAAGACGCGACTCACGAATGACCTGCTCGCCGAATCCTGCCTTACGGGCACGGCTGACGGACGCGTTCTTGCCTACGCAAAATCCTTGCCGGGACAAGCACAGTTGGTGCTCCGCGAAAGCGACGGTATTGAACGCATTATCGCAACGTCTGAAAAATATCACGCGATTGAATTCTCACCCGATGAACGCGTGCTTGCGGCAAGCAGCACACGCGAACAAGGAACCGCGCTTGAGTTGATTGACGTCAAAAAAGGCACTCGGAACAGCGTGAACGCGCCCTGGAGCGACGAACTGCACTGGAACCCGCAAGGGACGTACCTCAGTCTTCTCTACAACCGACAGCTGTTCTTCGTCAAACCGACGGGAGAGCTTCGCCAGGTTGATGAAATCATGCAGCCGGTGCGTTCGCACTGTTGGACCAATGACGGCTTGGTGGTGTCTCTGGAGGGAGTAGGACCCGCCGGAAGAGTCGCGCACTTCAGCGACGTATCCTACGACCGCGTCAATCTCACTCCAGAACAAGGCATCTCCGGTTTTACGGCGAGCAAACTGGGCGCGCTGAAGAACAGGCACGGCGTGTGGTACATCACCAATTCCGTGCTGGAGATTCAACTGCGCGATAAAACCCGTTCGTGGATTGCATTCCAAGCAGGACCGCTGCAAAGCGATGTGAACGTGGTCGCAGTCGCGGAAGGCGCGACGCCGCGCGAATGGTACATTGTTGCGCGTCGAGAAGACCTCGATGGCTCGGGAACGCTCGATGAAAATGACAACGTCATCTACCGATTTGAGATTCAACGGTTCACGAACTTCGCATCACTGCCTCCGCAGGCCGTGACGACTGAATTCAAGAAACAACGCGCTATCGACGGTATTTTCTATACGCCCAGCCGCTAACTGCACAACTGCAGCGTTACTGATAGCGTCCCGCCTGCCGTCGGAACGTAGCTGGTTTTGCCTTCAATGTTGCCGCTACATGCTCCTGAACTGTAGCTGATGCCTTGGACGTTGTACGCGCCGGTAATGTTGAACCGATAGCTGCGGTGCCACGTTTCAAGCGAGCCCGCAAGCATCTGGCGGAACGCGTCGCTTGCGGCGTCGCAGGAGTTGCCGATGCTGCCGCAGTCGAGCCGCGCGAACACGGCGCAGTCGCCCAGCAGTTGCGAGACCGTTGCGTCGTGGCACGGCGTGGTCGTGCCCAGCATGGTCGTGACCAGATTCGCCGCGAGTTCTGATTCCTTGAACTGTCCGAGCGTGTTGGACGCGGGCGCGCGGAGCACGAACACGATGGCGAACAGCACGCCCATCATGATGAGTACGACAATAATCGCGAGACCGAGGATTTCCATCTGCGCCCGCGGGCTACCCATATACTTTCACCTCGAGGTAGCCGAACGCGTTGGCGCCCTGCGCCGGGTGGCGGATAAGCACGGGAATCTGAATGACGTTGGACGACGTTGTTTTATTCTCCTGCTGGCGGTCGTACACGGTCCAGCTGTCAGCGGAAGGATAGACCTCATGCACAACGAGCGTGGAATAGTCAAAAAGTTTGAAGTAATCGAGGCGCGCGGTGTCGTCGTTCGCGAGCAGGTTTGCGAACGCCTGCACTTTCAGCACGTCAATGCAGTTTTCCTGCGCGACGCCCAGGCTGGAACACTCCAGTTCGGGCATGGTTGAGGATTTTTGCGCGATTTGCTGGGTATGAAGCTGGCTGTTTTCGTCGAGCTGTTTTCGCAGGGATGATTCCTGCAGTTTGAAGTAAAAACTCGCGCCGAAGACGATGAAAAAGAAGAAGATGACTAACACGGCGAGGCTTTCAAACAGCTTGATTTGGGCGCGTTTCATGTCAGTAGAGCGTGGGGCAGCTTTGCCGGAGCAGGGCTTCGTTTTCTTGAGTGATCTGCTGCGCGGTGCCGCTGATGGCGGTGAGGTCCTGCGTCATGCCGCCGATTTGGCTGTCCGCTTGGGACGCGAGCAGATTGAGGTTTTGCGGGCTGTACGAGCAGCCGCGGTCCGCGAGCGTGGGATCGTCGCGGAGCGTTTGCATGCGCTGCGTGAGGATGCGCGTGACTGAAGCAAGCCGTTTTGCCGCTTCGCGCATCTGGCAATCGTACGTCGCCGCGTCGTGGGCGAAAATGGCTCCGAAGAGCGAAGCGTCCCCCGCATAGTAAAGCGAGGTCGGTGTGAACGTCGTCGCGGACTTGCCTTGGCGCTGGTAGAACGTCGCTGAGCCCGTCGTGATGTACACCGCCGTTACGTCCGTGTCCTTGAACGAGGTGTCGAGCCGAACGCCGGCGCTGCCGTCGAAATTCGTGGGAGGAACGACTTCAAGGAAGACGAGCTTGACCTCGAGATAGTTTTCGTTCTTGACGCACTGGCTGTTGGTCGCGCAGTTGAGCTCGTCCAGCGTGATAAATTGCGCGTTGACCTGCACCTGCCCGGTATCATCTTTCGGCAGAGCCGGGCTGAGCTTGTCTTTGAGCTGCTGGCTGCCGCCGGACTGGTCGTAAACGAAGAAGTATTTGATGCGGTCGTTGGTCGCGAACAAAAAGTTCGCGGCGTGATAGGGAATGTTCCAGGGAAGCGTCCAGAACGTAATCGTTTTGCCTTCGACGTGTTTGGGCGCGAACAGGATTTTGTCGCCGTAATCGCGCGTAATCGTTCCGATGGTGAAGCCGCACGAGCACTCCTCGCTGCACGCGAAATCAATGCCGGTTTTCGGCAGTCCTACGGGCTGCGCCGCGCCTTTTGCCGCGAGCGCGCCGGTCGCGATGGTGTCCAGCTGCCCGATGAGCGTGATGGAGAGCTTTTCCTGGCTCAAACTCTGCTGTTTCTGGACGATGCTGAAGAAGAACGCGAGAATGACCGCGCCCGCGATGAGGATGAAAATCCAGTTGAACTGAATTTCCAGCATTCCTCGACGACGGTGAAACAAGCTCATGAGTTGGATTGCGGCCAGGGACCCACCAGTGCTCGGTCGCCCCTGCCTTCGAGCCTCAGGGAAACTCGTCCTTGCGTCACGGGCATGCAGAATCCGCCTTCCGCGGCTTCGACGCGGTCGACCAACAGCGGCGTGTCGGCGAGCGGCATCAGGAACACGTTTTGCGAGCCGCCTTTCCATGATTCATAGAGGAGCTGGTGCGCCTGCTGAAATGTCTGCGTCGGAGCGCAGTTGGCGACTTGGGGACCCAAGTCAGGGCTGCAAAAGACGCAGAGCTGTAAAAACTTTGACGGAAGCGAAAGGTCGAGCCGCTTGACGCTGCCGAAGTCGAGGCTTACTTGCTTGACCGAGTCTTTCAAGCTCGACTCAAAGTTGATGAACGAGACTTCGTCGGAGCGCTGCGCGAACTGGCTGATGGCCTTGTAGCCGTAAAGAAGAATCATGATGAACACCGCCCCCGCAAGGATGAGGACGAAAACCTGTCCGAGAATTTGGGCGCGTTTCATCGCCTGCGTTTCCGCTTTTCACCGCGGACAAAGCGCGCCAGTTCTTCTTCGAGCTCTTGCTTGTGCGTGTCATAATAGGCTGCGGTAATGCGGAGTTTACGGAACAGCTCTTCAATCTGTTCCTTGGTGAGCTTGCCTCTGCGGAGCAGGCGGAGCTTCATCAGCAAATCCTTGCGCTCCTTTGCGGAAAGTCCGGCAAGCGCCATGGCGCGCAGACGGTCGAGCGGAGTGGCCTCTTTCTCAAGGCGCTTGAGCAGGCCCGCGTGTTCTTTTTCCGCGAGCTCTCCCTTGATGAACGCGTCCAGCTTGTTGAACGTCGTTGCGCTCATGTCTTCGGGACCGAGTTTCTTCAGGTCCTTGAGCGAGAGCCAATCTTCGATGTGCGGCGCCTCTTTCGGCGGAGCGGGTTTCTCGGGCGCTTTCGTCGGAACCGGCGCTTGGCGCGGCAGGAAACGCTGGCGCAGGTGCTGGAGGCGCTTGTTGACAGCGTCCTTGTGCTTGCGGTAATACCAGAATCCTACGATGAATCCCGAGAGCAGCAAGAACAGGAGCAGCAGCCACGGCCACGTGAACAGGAAGAAGCGATCCGATGTGGTGGGGTCGGTGCCGTTCTGCCATTCTTGCAGGTTGGTGTAACCGTCGCCGTCCGGATCGGCGGTCGCCGCGGCGTCGCCCTCGCAGACGACGTCGCCGAAGTATCGGATGCGCCAGGAATCGGGAATTTCGTCGCCGCAGGAATATCGCTGGCTGGCGCTGCAGCCGTCTTGGTCCACCGGTTCGCCGGGCGGCGTGCCGGGGCACTTGTCGACGTTGTCAGGGATGCCGTCTTGGTCTTCATCGCCGACGGACGCGCAGAGATGGTCGACGCACGCGGTGCCGAGTACACAGTCGGTTTCCACGACGCAGGTCTGACCCGGTCCGCACTTGTCGGCGCACGCTCCGCCGCAGTCAACGTCGCTTTCCTGGCCGTCGAGGTGTCCGTTCTTGCACGGATTATTGTTGCACACGCCGGACGCGCAGTAATTGCTCTTGCAGTCATCGTTGATTGCGCACGTGCGGTTGTTGTCGCAATGTGTGCAGATGTTGCCGCCGCAGTCGATGTCGGTTTCGTTGCCGCCGTTGACGAGGTCGGTGCAGAGCGAAGGCTGGCATATCTCGGTAGAGTTGCAGATGCGGGACTGGCAGTCGATGCTCACGGTGCAGTTCTTGAAGTCTGCGCAGGGCGGGCAGATGCCGCCGCAGTCAATGTCCGTTTCGTTCGGGTCAAGGAGTTGGTTGACGCACTGCGGAGGAATCTTGGTGATGTCAATGGTAACGCCGTCGCTGGCAAGGTCGTTGCTCAACAGAGCGGCGCGGTTTTCTGCTTTTGCGCGGATGTAATAGGAAACTCCGTTGGAAAGGTTGAGGCTTGGAATGTACCAAGGCAGCCCGTTGAGCGTGACGCTCGGCGTCCAGTTCCTGACGACCGCGTTGGTGTTCTTTTCCTGCACGGTGTAGAAATACCGCGAGACGTTGCTTTCCAGGTCCTGCCCGAGCATCGCGACGCGCAATCGGTCGAGGAAGTAGCTGATTTCGGGGAACGCGGGGTTGTTGCTCGTGTCGTTGACGTACGTCATCGTGGGCGGGGTCAGGTCGACAAACACGTGGATGGTGATGTTCGTTTCCTCGATGCCCTGCTCGGAGGTTCCCTCGCCGGTGTTGCAGTAGACCGGAATATCCCATTCGCCGGGGCCGGGCACCGGAATGATGACCGAGTGCGACATGGACGACACGTTTGACGGACCGAAGGCAATGAGATTGCCGTCGAGCAGATAATAACAGAACGTGTCCTTGTTGGTAATGATGCCGATAGGAACGCTGAGGTTGCCCCAGTAGTCAGGAGTGGTGCTTTCGATGGTCAAGTCCTGCGACAAATCGACGCCGAAGAGAATGTCTTTGCTGACGGGACCGAGTCCTGCGACGTTCTTGCAAGCCACATGGTAGGTGTAGGTCGCGGGCGAGGGCACCGTGACATTGACGGCGTGCACCGTCAGTCCGAAAACGCTGAACCAGGGGAATTCGCTGTCCATCGCGTCGAAGTTGGTCGTGGTCGTGCTGTACTTGCAGACGGTGAGGTCGTCGGTCTGGACTTTGAGCGTGGTCTGGAGCGGCAGCTGGACAATGGGATTGGGCGAAGCGAACGCGGAGAGAATCTTGGGCGACGACTGGTCTACGGAAAGCCAGAACGTGTTGCTGCCTGTTCCCGTTTGCGGGTCGACGCACTGCACGTAGAACTTGTAGGGCGTGTTTTGCTTGGTGATTTTGTTGAAGCCGAACTTCAGGTGGTCAAAATTGTTGGTGCTGTCAAACTGCTGGAGCGCGCCGAACAGCGAGGGCGGCGGAAGCGTCTGGCTGTCCCAGTATCTGCATTCGGTGACGCTGTCGGTCTCGAAGCCGAGGTCGAAAGTGAACGTGGAGCTGACGCCGTACGGCGGCTGCTTGAGGGTCACGACGGGCGGACCTCCGTTAATGACGAATTCGCTGCTGTTGGTGCTCGAACTGAGCGCGTTGCCCGCAAGGTCGGTGACGATGGGCACGATGATTTTCCTTCCTTCGCTCAGGATGAGCGTCGCGGTGAACGTGCGGTTGTTGTTGCTCGCAACAAACTGGGACGTGTAATCGCGGACAACAGGGCGCCGGACAGGACCGACGGTCGTGTTGTAGACGAGATATTCAATGAGCGTGAAGTTCTGTACGACAACGGGCTCGCTGAAGTTGATTTTGATTTGGACGGTGCCCGTGGTGAGCACTGCGCCTGCGGCGGGCGCGTACGTCGCGGTCGGAGGCGTCGTGTCCACGACAATGGGCAGGCTCACGGGAGCGTCCATAAACAGATTGTCGGAGTCGCGCGCGTTCGCCGAGAATGTGTACGCGCCTTCGCTCAGCTGCTGCCCTGACGGCAGCGTCGAGACGTAGTTGAGGCTAAACCCTGACGCGGGAGCGCGATCGAGCTGCGTGGACGCGCTTCCCTGGACAAATCCTGAGAATACCAAGTCTGCCGGCGTGTTGAAACCCAGCCGCGCGACCGGCGCCAGCGAGTTGGTATAATAGGTGCCGCCGACGTTTCTCGACGGGGTCAAGTTGAACGTGAGCATTTTGGGTCCTTGACATGCGTCGCACGCGTACACGCTGAAATTTTTGATAATCTCGAGGTTCTTTGACGGGTCCTGCGAATAATATCGGAGCGTGTTCCAGCCGACTGACATGTTCAACAGTACTTTCGTTCCGTCTTGCAGCAATTGGTTGTTGAGGTTGAGCTGCGTGCTGTTGACGCCGACAAAGTTCGAGCACGGCGCTCCTCCTTGCGTGGCGGCGCAGAAGTACGTTGTCCAGTTGCTCAGCTCTTGCCGGCTGCCGGTGCTGTTGGATTGGCCGATACTGAGCGAGAACCCTCCCTGCGGCTGGATGAGATGTCCGAATTCGGTGCTGTTGCTGCGGTCCCAGATGCGGACGTTGAGAAAGTCGAATTTGCCTGCTCCGCCGATGGGGATAAGCGTGGTCAGGGGAGGATAGTGGTCGCGTTCGCACAAGGTGTCGTTGAGTCCGCAGTCGGGCCAGAACGTTGAGGCCGGTGTCGCGTCGGCGTTCTTGCGGCAGCCGATGTTGGGGTTGAGCGAGTCAAGCTGGCAGACGGCGACATTACACGGGTCGGTGCTAGGCGTCGCGATGCTGTTGTCGGGATTCAGCGTAATGCCGCCCGCGGGCGAACCGCACTGCCCTGCGGAGTAGTCCTTGCACGTGACGCCGGTGCAATCGACTGCCTGGCCGCCGCTGAAAAAGCACGGATACTGCGTCGTGCTGAGCGCGGTCGCTTTCTGGGGAGAACATTGGTCGAAGACGAGGTTGTAGGAGTTGGAGTTGGGCGCTCCGATAGTTCCGGTCTTGTTGCACAATGCGCAGTTGTTGTAGCGCGTATCGATGCAGACGCCTGCGCCGACGTCGGGATAGGTGTCAAACCATGAGCACGCGCCCGCTCCGCAGTTGTTGCGCTGGCACGCGCCCTTGCTCTTGTAGTCATAGCACGCCAGCGCCTGACTGCAGGCATAGCAGCTGTCGACGCTGGTGGAACTGCGGTCGAGGAAGCAGTACTTTTGGCTGCCGGCGGTTCCTTCGCACTCGCCGACCGATGCGCCGAGCCCGAACAGTCCGTTTTGCGGGTCGCATGGTCCGGGCGTGATGCACTGCGGCGTCAGTCCTTGCGCGACGCACAACGTTCCGGCACCGCAGCTTTGGAGAATGCTCAGCCGGTTTTGCGCGTCGCACGTGACTGCTTTGTTGAACTTGAAGAAGAATGTCGCGTTCACGGTCGTGTCAAAGCTGGCGCTCGCGAATTGCGACGCGCCGGTCTTCGGAGTTCCGTCGTACCCGAAGGCCTGTAGGTAGCTCTTGAAGGAAATGTAGGTGTACGAGGAGATGCAGAAGCTGTCCGTGCTGAACTGCGCTTCGCATTCAAGGTCGCCGGTGGCGTCCGTGTCGGTCGCGGGTAAGCTGTCGCCCTGGATGCTGTATTTTGCGGTCGCGCGGTAACTATAATTAGTGTTCCAGTGAAGGTCGGGGCTGCCGTCGGTAAAACTGGTGGACGGTCCGATAATCGCGATCTGCTGGAAATTGGTGCATCCCGCGCCGGTGCATTTGCTGATGACGTATGCGTCCGCGGGACAGACGGCGCTCCACGTGAGCCGCATCGCGCGCTGGCCTTTGACAGGATTGACCGTGAAGTTTCCCGGCGGCGGCTTGAACGTCGCGGAACCGCATGCGCCGGTCGTGATGTTGGGAATGTTCGCGACTTCCCCGCACTTGGTCGAGCAGCTTTTGTTCAGCACGATGTCCGTTGAAGTCGGGGTGACAAAATCAGGATAGGCGGGCAGGCAGTTGGACTGCGGAAGGTAGGAGTCTGCCTGCGCGGAAGCGTTGGCGAGGTTGCAGCAGCATCCCGCGGTCTGCGCCGCGACGGAAAGCGTGGCAGCGAGGGCTAGCAGGAACACGAGAAAAACTGTTCGCGGGAAGCGGTTCATGGTTGCGGGGTAAATGCTGCGGGGACCAGCACATCTTGCCAGTCAGTAAGCTCCTGGTCGGAGACGGTAATCGTAAGAGCGAGGAGGCCGTAACTTGCGTCACTGCCCGTGACCGTGTATGCCTGCGGAACGGGCGCGTGGCCCGGCCCTGCGGCGTAGCTGAACGTGAGATTATCCTCATCAGGGTCGTAGGCTTGCATCGTCCAGGAAAATGCGGAGAAACTTCCCGCGCAGGATGCGATGGAACCGGTCAGCAGGGGACCTTGCGCATTGACGGTGCTTCCGTCGCACAGCCTCGCGGCGTTGACCGTTGTATTGGAAACCCACACCAGCGCGGGCGCGCGGTTTTTGCGGGCGGTCTGGAAAATGTACTGCACGCCTCCGATCTTTGAGAGCGGGTCGGTAAAGCGCACTTCGTCGTCGTGCAGGTTCATGTCCCGCGCAACTGACACTTCAATGCCGTTGACGAGCGCCGCGGACGGATCGAACGTGATGTCGGTGGCGTCCTTGTCAATGACCGTGCGCGCCGTGTCAAAAATGGATTTCATGCGCACGGGAACGTCGGTTGCGAAGGAGTCGATGTGCGCTTGAGTGCCGTCAATTGTGCTGGTCAAATCAAGCGGGTCGTAGAGCAGGAACGATGTGCTGTGCGCGCCGAACACGACGCGCAAGGAGGGCGTGCCGGAGGAAACGGTGACGCCTTGCGATGCAAATACTTTCCAGTCAAGGCAGGCGGAGAGTTTTGCGAGACCCGCGGTTTCGAGCTGTTCCTGCACCGCGTCCTTGTCCGGGCGTTCGAGCGGCGGCAGGTTGTTGATGCCGTAATACCCTTGCAGATAGTCCGCAAGCAGAACGGTATGCGGAGGCGTGTCGTTCAGGATTTGCGGAAACGCGCCCCACGGATATTCGGGAGCCTGGGAAAAGAAAACCGTTCCGACGTTGCCTTGCGGAAGAAGGATGCCGTATCTCACTTTGGTCTGCCCGTCGGCAAGATAATCGACGCCGGACTGGAACGGGTCGGGAGTCGCGCCGCCTTGGCTCGCGTAAATGACGCCTCCCTGCTGTCCGAGCAGTTCGAGCGTGGAACGCGCGGAAAGGTCGAGGCACTGGGTAACGTAGTCTTGCACGGGCTTGAGCAATGCCGCCGTCCGTTGCTGAGTTTGCACGCGCTGATCACCTTGTTTCACCGTCGCGGAACGCGCCGCGTACAGGACGATGCCGACCATGATTAACACGAGGAGGCCGACAATGATAAGTATCGTAAGCTGGCCGCGGGCAGCCATTACTATCCGCCGGGCCGGAGTTTTGCCGTGAGGTCGCGCCACGCCTGCAGAAGCGGTCGTTTGCTGACGTCGCCGAGCGGTTTCTGGCGCACGATTTGGAGATTGCCGGCAGTGGCGTTGCACGAGGCAAGATTGTCGTATTTCAGGATGAGGTCGAGGCACGGATTCGCGCCAAGGTCGACGTTGGTGTATTGCATGCCGATGTAGTCGCGCTTGATTTTCTGGTCATCGAAGACGTTTTCCTCGAGGAACGCGAAGATGCGGCTGCTGTCCTTGCGCGCGGCGTACATGCGGCCGAACGTGTTCGTGTTGTTGAAGAAGCTCCAGTCGTTGCCGCCCGCGGGGTTGTGGAGGCGCGTGAACACGAACTGCTTGAGCTGGTCGAACGGCGACTCGATGAATTGATTGAAGAGTTCAGCCGTCGAAATGTTGCCGGACGCGCTACCCGACTGGATGGACAATCCTCCCGCGGCAAAGGGCACGGAAAGGACGGTCTGCGTCACGGAATCATACCAGATGCCGCTGGGCGACGAGCACTCGTTGAACCCGCCTGACAACGCATTGTCGCAGAACGTGACGGATTTGTTGAGCGCGAGCAGGAAACTCTTGCTCGGATCGTTGACGGGTTTGTTGAGCGAGACGCCCCACGCGACTCCTTGCGGCGTGGTGAGCACGCAGAAGTTGTTGGCGCACGGGAACGAGCGGATGCCTGCATGGCACGTGTTGTCGCCGGTAAACGCGGAAATTTGCGCGGGAAGATTGAGCGTTTCCGAGGCGGGGCCGCAGAAGAGCTGATAGTTGGTCGGTGAAACGGCGTCGGCGAGTTTCAGCAGGCGCAGGCCGATTTCCTTGGTGCGCGTGCTCCAGGTGCCCGCTTCGCAGATGTGGTCGCTCTTTTGGTCTTCGTCGACGATGTACTGGCCGTCGGCGAGGCATTGCGGATGCAGGACGTTCTCGTAGTATTGATTGGGAAGGTAGTTATTCACGGAACTGCCGTCGGGCTGGACGATGCAGTCGGTCACGGTGGGGCAATAGCCGCTCTTGCTGCGGTCCCAGTTGTACACGGGGACGCGGTACTGCCACGTGCCATTTTCGCAACGGTAGCCGTGATAGTTGAGCGGAACCGCGGTGCCGAGCTGGTTGTCCTGGCATGCGGAGCCGGTCCAGCACGAGGTCGCGCTGCAGCACTCGCTCGCGGTGGTGCCCGCGTCGGGCGTGCCCCATGCAATCGTCTTCAGGATGTTGCGGTTGCTGTTGCGGGTGTCCACTTTCCACTGACCGGCCTTCGCGCAGAAGACGTCGCCTTGCGGGTGCGCGTGCGGCAGGACCGTACAGACGGGGTTCGGGCGAGGAAGCCCATTGATAGTCACGGGAGCCGCGACGTCGCACGTTTCATTAGAACCCGTGCTGCTGTAGAGGGCGCGCATTTCTGCGTCGCTCAATGCGTATCTGAGAATCTTCACTTCATCGATGGACCCGTTGAAATGATTGTACGAAATGTCATTAACATCTCCGGGTGAGCCGGACGTGTCCTGAGACGCTCCGAGGGTGAGGGTTCCTGCGTTGAACCGCATGTTGCCTATTGACGGATACGTTGCGATTGAGCTGGGAGCGAGAACTTCACCGTCGACGTAGAGTTTCATCGTGTTTCCTGAGCGGACTATGGCGACTTGGTGCCATTTGTCTTGCCAGAATGCAGGCCCGTAATTGGTCGCGTTCTGCAATGAAACGGACGCGCTGCCAAATCCGTCAAACTGGTTGATGAAATAAAGGAAGAGCTCTCCGTCAGGGTAGTAGTTCAGCGTCACCCGCTCATTATAATTTACCTGATAGGTATCAAAGAGTGTTTCCAAATGAGTGTTGCTCGCTCCTTCAGCCCGCGGTTTCATCCAGAGCGAGACAGTGAAGCTTACATTCGAGCCAAACGAAAAGTCGGAGGAAAGAGGCATGGCGAGCACGGATGCGCCATCCAAGACAAATGCCTGGTTCACTTTTCCCGGGCCGTAGGCGATAGGTTTTCTCGGAGGGATGCTGACTCCGAACGTGTTCTTGAGGGAAGGACCGTTGCCTGAAGCGTCCGCGGGCGTGTTGTCTCCCGTGTAGTCGCGCAGCAACTGCAGGGAAGGCTTGCCGCAGTACGCTCCGCACCCCTGCATCGTCCCATTGACGGTGATGAGCGTTTGGTTCAGGAGGAACGCGCCGTTTTGCTGGAAGGTTTTATTCCAGCAGGCGCCAATCGAGCCCGGGTCTTCATAGGTTTCGTCGGGGTCGTCTGCTTCGGAGCAGCATTTAGTGCCCGTCCATGTAAAGCCTGCCGCGGCGCAAGACGTCACGTTCTTGCTGTCAAGATCGGTAGTGTAGTTGCCGTCTGCGGCACAGTAATACACCTTGTTGGTCACATTGACTGTGCGAGCAACGCCCGTCGCGTCAGACGTTTCGTCGCTCGAGAGCGGAAGCTGTCCGCCTCGGCACTCAGTGATGGCGCTGTCGTTGCAATAGTAATCGTGCACGACGGAAACGGTGCGCCATACTTTTCCCATGCTCGACGTGCAGTGGTCATTGCGGGCGTAGCAGGTCCATGAGCCGTCAGGGTAGCATCCGCTCGGCGCCCACGCGTACTGCAGGAGTCCATCGACGACTTCGGTCGTCAAGGTGGTCGGCTGCCCGCCGGCCGTCGATTGGGTGATGGTTGTCGTTGCACCGGGAACAACGATGGTTCCGGTAGGAAGATCATTCCCGTATTGATAGGGGGAGTTGAAGAGTCGGCAATACGTTCCCGCCTGGGGAAGACTGGGTATCGGCTCTTCAACCAAAATGTACGCCTCGGGAGGACCCTTGATGGGCATAACTCCTTCTGAAGGGAAGGGGTTGACGCCGCTGATCGGAGTTCCGCCGCACTGATAGAACGCGGTTCCGTTCGAGAGGAGCATACCCTCGGCGATGCAGTCAGGATAATGATACACTTTCCCTGCGGGCGCTACCGACGCCCATTTCCAGCTGCCGGATTCGTTCTTGCCGCAAAAGGAGCTGCTGCCGGTGTCATACGCACAAGGAGGGAAGGTATAGCCGGGATTGACTTGGTCAATGCAGCACAGACCGTTCCAGTCGCCTCCTTGGCTTGCGCACTGCACATCAGCAGGAGGGCCTCCGCCACCGCCGCAGCCGACGGCGATAACGGCGACAATGCAGAGGATGGCGAGCATCCGCTTGGAAATCATAGTACACGCTCTTTTTAGCGAAGAAACATGTTGGGCAGGATTTAAAGGTTTCGTGCTAGAATGGGCCGAGCGCCGCTGCTGCTTCTGAAGGATGCATGCCCAGAGTGCGGAACAGTGCAGCGATATCGGCGGGGTTTCTCATGCCGCCGGGCGTGCGGGCAAAGCTTCCGATGCGCATCGGGACCTTGAATTTGCGGCACAGTCCGATATTCTGGCTTATTCTGCCGAGGAGCACCGCACGCCGCTCTGAACCTGCCGAAAGGATGGCGTGCAACGAAAACCCGACGGCAACGCGCTGTTTCGCGCACTGCCTCGCGAGAATGTGGTTCAGTCCTGAAGCGCGCTGGTGCAGTGCATCGTGGCGCGGGCTCGCTTCGAGGTCAAAAAGAACCGAAGGAGGCGTGTGTTCCACGGTGTGCAGGTCTTTTTCTGAACTGCGCAGGAACACTTGCTTGGTTTTTGCATATGCCTTTTCGACGCTGGTCGGCGAAGCAAGCAGTGCGTTGACAATCTTGATGGGGCTGGCGCGGGTGAAAAACTGCGCGGGGTTCTCGTAGACCAACATGAGCTCGGCGATGCCCAGCGTTTGCGCGCGGGCGATGAGCTGGTCCTCGTTCTTGTCCGGAAAGACGATATCGACGGTCATGGCGCAAAACCGGGAAGATAGTTATTTAAACGTTTGCGCCGGCGGGAAGGCTATGTTACAGCGCGTCCAGAAAATCATTGCGAACGCCGGACTGACCTCGCGGCGCAAGGCCGAGGAACTGATTGAGGAAGGCCGCGTGACGATGAACGGCAAGCTCGTCACGCTCGGGCAGAGCGCCGACCCCGACAAGGACAAGATTGTCGTGGACGGTAAGTCCATTGCCGCCGAAAGGAAAGTCTATCTCCTGCTCAACAAGCCCGTCAATGTCGTCACCTCGCTGGATGACCCGATGGGCAGAAAGACCGTACGCGACATCATTGACATTCCCGAGCGCGTGTTTCCCGTCGGAAGGCTGGACCGCAACGCGTCGGGGCTGATTCTGCTGACGAATGACGGCGAAGTCGCGAACCGGATGATGCATCCGCGCTACGAAACGCCGAAAACGTACATTGCGACGCTTTCCACGCCCGTGACTCCTTCTTTGCTGGAGCGCCTGGAAAAAGGAGTGGTTGTTGATGAACGTAAAGTCGTGGTCGCCGCGCCGGAACAGCTCGGCACCAGTCAGGTCAAACTCAGCATTCACGAGGGGCGAAAACACATCGTCAAGAAGTTGTTTGTCAAGCTCGGTACGCACGTGGACGCGCTCGCGCGTGTCGCGCTCGGTCCGCTCCAGATTGGCACGCTGAAGTCAGGACAGTCGCGCAAACTGACTGACGAAGAAGTCCGCCAGCTGCGCCGCGCGCTCAAGCTTAACTGATTTCTCCGACGAGCGGGCGGAAGATGGGCAGCGACACCGGATACTGTTTGAGGTCGTGCAGCGTGTCGCCGACCACCAATGCCTGCGCATGGCTTTTTTCTGCGATTGCGTCGATGTCCTCAAGCCGTTTGATGGTGTGCGTCGTGAGTTTGAGTCCGCACGCATAG
Source organism: Candidatus Nanoarchaeia archaeon (assembly GCA_041488275.1). Lineage (GTDB taxonomy): Archaea > Nanobdellota > Nanobdellia > Woesearchaeales > ARS49 > DSQK01. The sequence continues at coordinate 25,727 of JBGPOY010000007.1, read as the reverse complement.
GAAGGAAGCAGCCTCAGTTTCTTGTTTTCGTGAAGGAGCGAGATGACGGTGCATCCGCGTTTCATTAACAGCAGCGCCGCGCGCTCCGCGCGTTCAGAATCAATCAACGCAACAACAACTCCTTCCATTCCCGCAGGCAGCCCGCCGGGTCCGGCGTGCGTTTCCGTCACGAGATAGAGCTTGCGGTGCACGATTTCGACCACAAATTCTTTGTCAAACTGGTGCAAGTCAACTTTGGCTCCTGTTTTGGCGACAATGAACGCGCCGAACTCTCGCGCGACGGTGTGCGAGTTCAGCGGAAAGGTCTTGTCCAGACGCTGGCAGGTGACGCGAAACGTCGTGGCTGGCGAAAGAGCGGACAGCAACGGAGTCGCGTGCTCGTACAGCGTCTCAAGCGTCGTTCCCGCGTCCTGCGCAAAGCTGTAACTCGCGATGCCAAACACCTTCGAGAGGTCTGCAGATGCGGAAGTGTGGATAAGAATGCGCCCGAAGCGGCGTTCGTTCTCGGGAGCGGGAAAACCCTGCGCTTTGATGCAGGCAACGACGTTGTCCTGCAGCTTTTGCTCGAAGGAACTGCGGTTGTTTCCCTTCGTGCCAATCTCGGCGTAACGCACCAGAACAGTCGTATGCATCCCCTCTGCCTGCCTACGGAAGCTTTATAAACCCTCCCCTTTCCCCTCGACGTATGGTCGCACCCAGACTGAGATCCAGGACGTTCACGCGCAGACGCACGAGCACGCCCGGCGGACGCCACATCATGCACTATGCGCGGCGCAAAACCGGCTTCGCCGAGTGCGGCAACTGCGGCTCCATCCTTCAGGCAGTCCCGAGAGGACGCCCGAGCGAGCTCCGCAACATGCCGAAGTCTGCCAAGCGCCCCGAACGACCGTTCGGCGGCGTCCTGTGCTCGCGGTGCATGCGCGCGGAAATGAAGAAGCGCGCCCAGTCTATCTAAACAGTGTCTCCCGGGATGCCGGCGACGGCCCCCATGAACCGGAGACGGAGAAACACATGAGCTTGAACATCGGACGCGTATGCGTCAAACTTGCCGGCCGCGACGCCGGACAGATTGCAGTCATCGTTGACGTTCTCGACAAGAACATTGTAGTCATTGACGGCCAGGTGCGCCGCAGAAAATGCAACATCCTGCACCTCGAGCCCACGGCCAAGAGCGTGCAAGTCGCGAAAGACGCGTCGCACAACACGGTCGTTGCGGCGCTGAAACACATCGGCATTGAAGTTGTCGAGCGCAAGACCAAGAAGCAGAAGTCGGTGAAGCCTTCCCAAAAGCGAGTGGGCAAACCCGCGGCAAAAGCTGCTCCGGCTGCCATGAAAGCAGCGCCGAAGACCGCTGCACCCGCCGCGAAACCTGTTGTTCACGCAGCAAAGCCCGCGGAACACAAACCGATTCCTGCAAAGAAGTAATTTCTTTTTCAGTTATTTCTTGATGAGCGCGAACAGCGCATCCATATCCAGTTCAATTGCCGAAACGGGTTGCTCAAGCTCCCAGTTGCGCAGCACTTGCGGATGGACTTCACCGACGCGCGCGAGTACCTGCTTGCCGACAAGCACGTCGGCTGCGCGTCCGGGGATAAATCCTGAGTGGGCTGATTCTTTGATGGTGAACGAAACGCCGAGGCGGTCGAGCATATATTCCAGCACCTGCCGAATTTCGGTGTAGTCCGCTTTCGGATGGCTCGTGACAAGTGCAAGCTGATGTTTTTCCGCGACGCCGGTTTCTTCGTTTTTGTCGTGCGCAAACACGGTGCCGATGCCGAACAACCGTTGCGGGTAGTCGTGGTGCTTGTTGTTCTTGAGTACATCCATCAATGACGGCAGCATCGCGGCGCGGAGCGCGTTGTATTCTGCGTTGAGCGAGTTTGCGAGTTCGACCAACTGCGCGTGTTCCGAGAGCATAGCGGTCGTCTGCGCGTGCGCACTCGTAAGATGGAACGTGTTGGTTTCAAGCAAGCCCAATCCGACGAGCAGTTCGGCGACGCGCTGCGCGAACAAGAAACGGGGAGATTCCTGCGCAATCGTGGCGACGTTGGGAATGGACGCATCGATATGTTCATAGCCTGCCGCGATGGCGAGGTCTTCGATGATGTCGCGCGCGTGGAGAATGTCGATGCGATAGCACGGCGCGAGAATCTGACTGCCTTTGCTGCCGTAGCCCATCTTTTCCAGCAGGCGTTTGACGTCGGCTTCTTTGAATGAAGTTCCCAAGGTCTTGTTTGCGTACGCGAGGTCAAGCGTGTGCGCCGTCGGCGTGAAGTCCGGTGTGACCACTTTCTTGGTGCCGTACTTGAGCGTGACGTGATGCGCCTTGCCGCCCGCGTCAACGAGCGACGTGACGATGATGTTCAGCAAGTGCTGTAGCACGCGTAAATCGAAACCGGAGCATTCGACGAAGACGTCCTTGGTTTTCGGCGTGACGCGTCCGGTTTCCTCGCTGTTGATAATCGGCGGCATGCTAAGGATGCGGTCGTTTCCGTCGACAAAAAGCGGATACCGGTCGGCTTTTTCGAGCAGGTGCGCAAATGCCTTGCCTGCGGGGTGGTGCTCGAGAATCTGGCGCGCGGTCATCTGCTTGCCCGCCTCGAGGGGTTGGAACTTGATTTCGTCCGGCCGCTTCGCAAGATAGCGGATAGGCCACGCGATGTTTTCGAGCGGGTAAATGCCGATGGCCGCCTTTTTGCGGTTGCGACAGAAGGTGACGTGCAATTTTTCTTGGAATTGGATGATGTTTTTGATGGCTGCGTCGTCAAATTTCAGTCCGGTGACGACCGCACACGCGGTGAACGGGCGCACTTTTGCCACGCTCGCGTCAATGTGCACTTCGTGCGATGATTTCGCGGCGGTGTAATTGAGCAGTCCCTTGCGGACGCCGAGAAATGATTTGAGCGCGCGGGCAAGCCCTTGCTCGCTCAGCAAATCGGGGCGGTTCGGAGTGACTTCCAGATGCAGTTCGTCATTGGTGACGCTGTCAAACCCGACGCCCAGATGGCTGATGCGGTCGTTCCATTGGTCGTTGGCAAGTTTTCTGCCGACGAGCGCTTCAATGCGCTTTTTGTGGAACGTGACGCCTGCCATTAACGCACCCACGCCTTGATTTCGCGCAATTGTTTCACGTCGTTGCGATAGAGTTCGCGCAAATCCGCGATGTTGTAGTATTCGGTGATGATGCGTTCCATGCCCTGGCCCCACGCGAGGACGGGAATGTCGTGGCCGAGCAGCGGAATCGTGACTTCCGAGCGGAAAATTCCGGCGCCTCCGACTTCCACCCATTCATTTCTGACGGGATGCCACACTTGCACTTCGACGCTCGGCTCGGTGTACGGGAAGTACGTCGGGACCATGCGGACTTTGGAGAATCCCATCTTGCGGTAGAATTCCTGCAGGTAGCCGAACAGGTGGCGCAGGTTTGCGTTGGGGTCGACGATGATGCCTTCGACCTGATTAAACTCGAACAAGTGTTTCCAGTCGAGCGTTTCGTTGCGAAAGACGCGTCCGACGGCAAAGAATTTTGCGGGAATGTCGGTCTGCTTCAGCCGCGCGAGCGTTTGCGCGCTCAGTGCAGTCGTGTGCGTGCGGAGGACATTGCGTTGCGCGATGGATTCCTGCCAGTCGCCGCCCCATCCCGCGCTTCCCGTGCCCGCGCCGTTTTCGTGCGCTGCTTTCACTTTCTTGACGAGCGTCGCGCTGGGCAGCTTGCCGAGCGCGGGGTTCTTGATGTAAAAGGTGTCCTGCAAATCGCGCGCGGGGTGGTCCTGCGGGACGAACAGCGCGTCAAGATTCCAGAAACTCGTTTGCAGCATCGGTCCGTCCATTTCCGTGAAGCCGAGGTCGACCCAAATTTTGCGGATAAACGAAATGGATTCGTTGACGAAGTGACGTCTGCCGCCGGAAATTTTTGGCACCTGTGCCGTGACGTCGTAGCGTCGGAATTCCTTGTTGCGCCACTGTCCCGAGCGCAGCAGTTCTGCGGAGAGCGTTTCGATGACGTTGACTTCGCCGACGCCGGCGGCAATCAATTTTTGTCCGTCGGGTGTGAGCGTCGCGAGTTTGTCCTTGCGCAGTTCAATTTGGACGAGCTCCTTGCGCCGCTTGAGCTGGTCGAGCAGGAGTTTTTCGTCCTTCGTCAATGCGCTGACGGGCACGGGAAACGTTTTCTTGAAGAACTGTTCCTCGGGAAGCTCGGCTTTCAAGGCGTGCAGGCCCTTTTCCGTGAGCTTCAGGTGCAGGTCTTTCTCCTTGCGGAGCAGAATCATCCCTTTTGCGCGCAAGACACCGATGCACGCGTTGACTTCCTCGCGCGAGAGCCCGGATTTCTTGACCAGCTGTTCCAGCGGAAGTTCTTTTTGCGCGAGCGCCGTAAGAAAATGGCGCTCGGGGAGACCTTTCTTTTGGTAGGCGCGTCCGTTGGAGTCAAGCAGGACGAGTTCCCGCGGCTCGATGGAGACGGTGACCAGCTTTTTGTTTTCTAGCCACTGCAACGCGCGCACGACCTCGACGTCTTTCAGGCCGGTCGCCTGCATCAGCGCGTCCACCGCTCGGTGGCGCGCCAACGCAGGAAGAACCTTACGTTCGAGCGGGTGCAACGTCGCGGCTACCTTTTTGACGTCCATAGACGGAATCCCCCGCGACTCACTTAAACGAGACCGGCTTCATCTGCTTCCAAGACGTCTCGAACAGATTTTCGAGCGTGCTTGCGAAGAACGGTGTGCTCACCCAGATGCCCAAATCGTAGGTCGGGTGCACTTCCGTGTCGTCCAACGGCATGAAAATGAGTTCCTTGCCGTCGACGATGCAGAAGCGTCCCTTGCTGTCCGTGTTGCGGACTTCGGCGACCTGCGAGATGTCCTTGACCGCGTCTTTCGTGTCCTTGGTGAGGGGAGCGGCGATGCGGATGCGGACGCCTTTCTTCTTGAGCTTTTCAAACGTCGGCTTGAGCCCTTCGACTTTGCGCATCAATCCCTGAGACGTCGTCATGATGGTGACGCTCTGCTGGGCGTTGCGAATCGTAAGTTCGAGGTGCGAGTAGAGGTTGTGTCTGCCGCGCAGGCTTCCGGAAAGGTCTGACGGCTCGATGAGCTCGACGCCCTGCGTGTGCAGCAGGTTGAGTTCACTGAGCACATCAGTCGTCTTGAGTTCCTCAAGGCGCTTGACGCGGTCGATGGCTTCGTCCTGCATGTTCTTCTTGACACGCTCGACGACTTCTGCCGGCGCGACGGCGATGTACTTGATGGGCTTGCCGAGCTTCATGACGACAAAGCCCTTCTTTTCAAGCGATTCAAGAACGTCGTATGACCGTGAGCGGGGGACATTTGCGATGTCCGAGAGCTCGCCGGCAGTGGAGACGCCGCGAGAGAGCAAGGCAGTCCAGATTTTCACTTCATACAGGTTTAACGCGAAGAACCTGCGCAGTTTACTGAGAAATTCCTCTTTAACGATCATCGTGTACCCTCCCCCTTTTTTAGTCACAACACTTTGTGATTTACCGGGGGTAAAATCCACGCGTTCTTAAATGTTACGATTCGCGTGCCCGGACACGCCAGGTCTAAGGGTGAGTGACAAACCGGCGTTTTATCTGAGGAGTGGCAACGAGAATCGGGTATTTGAGCTTTCTGCTGCTGAAAAGTAGAGTTTACGTCAGACGATACCGCAAAAGCGCGGCGATGCCGCCCAATCCGTCGAGTTTTTTGCCGCCTTCATGCTTGCCGGACACGATGACAACCGCTCCTTGCGCGTCATCAACGCCCTGCAACACGCGCTCAACGGCTCCGAACGTGCCGTCGCTGCGCGAGCGCGTGATGAGCGTGTCCGTGACCAACAACGTTGTCACGGCGCCGGCTTCCGCGGCGGCGCTGACTTCCGCGAGTCCGTACGCGACCGCGCTGCCTTTCGCGATGGCGGCGAGCACCTGCTCCACCAGATTGACTTCTTTTGCGGAACGTTCCTGCCGCAATGCTTCTTGCAGTTCCGGACGCTTCAATGCTTCCGCGATGCCTGCCTCGTCCGCGGACGACACGGTCGCGAGCACGATTTTCTTTTTGAGGTCCGCGTCTTTCAGCACTTTGAGCAGTTCATCTTTCCAAAATGCGGGGCTTGCGAGAATGATTTTGTCGACGGAAAGCCGCTGCGAGTAGTCCTTGAGCTGCGCGATGATTTCTTCAAAGAAATTTTTGGGCGTCTTGGTTTCGACGCGTTTCTTTTGTACGTCGCCGCGGAGTTTCAGCAGCGTTTCAAAACCGGACGCGGTGAGTTTTGCGAACACCGCGTCCTCGCGGTCGAACGCGCACAGGAGGATGGTCGGCGGTTTCGCTTCCGTCGCGTCCTTGATGCGCTGCAGCTGAAAGGAAAACCAGCGCTTCTTGACAATCGTGACGTTGGTTCCGGGTTCAATCGAAAAGGTGTGATAGCTGCCGCGCGCGATGTCTTCCGGACCTTCAATGATTTTGCCGTTGACGCGCAGCTCTCCGGTCGCGTCGAGCTCGAATTTTTCCGCCGTGAGTCGCAGGAAGACAATCTTCTTCATGACCTCGCTCTTGCGTTCTCCTTCGAGCTTGATTTTGCGCACGGTTTTGCCGCTGACCTCGTCGCCGGCGTCCAGCACCTGACTCAGTGTCCACAAATCATCCACGGATTCGGGAACGACCGCGAGCGTGCCGGTTTTCGGGTCATTTTTGGTGATTTTCACGACAAAAGCCCTTACCCAAACATTTATATATACTTCGGTAAACAATTCACTCACGAAAAAAGGTGAACTGATGCTCTTCAAACGTGGTGCAAACCCGCCCAGCGGAGGCGCAGCGGCAAGCGTTATCGGGCTCATCACCGTGCTCATCATTTTCTACATCGTCTTTTTGCCCGCGACCGACCGCAACAGCATCCTCGCGGGAGAAAATTCCACCACCATTACTGGCAACGCGACCGCGAATGCCAAAACGCTCTTGCTCGCGAACATCGGCAAACTTGATTTCCAGTCTGAGAGCGCGTTCGACCACACGGTTCCGAACGTCTATCTGGTCGAAACCAAGAACGCACAGGCTATTGAAAAGTTCAACCCGTTCGTCGTGCGCCACGGCTGGTTTGCGAATGACCAAAAGACGCTCACCTTCACGGTCGCGCAGCCTGAATTGACAAGCAACATCAAGCTTGTCCTCGACGCGCCGACTCGTTCCGGCATTCTGACCGTGCTGTTGAACGGACTCATCATTTTCGAGGGTCGCCCTGACGCGGTGAATCTCGCGCCCATCGAACTCAAGCAGGAACAACTGCGCGACGTCAATACGCTCGCGTTTTCCGTATCGGGCGTTGGGCTCGCGTTCTGGCACGTCAATGAGTATGACATCACCAACGCACAAGTCATCGCGGACATCACCGACACGGCAAAGCAGGAAAGCGCCAACATCATCACGCTCGACCCGAGCGAGGCGCGCAACATCAAGAGCGCGACGCTCACGTTCTTCCCCATCTGCACGCAATCGCAAGTGGGCGCGCTTGAAGCGATGCTGAACGGCAAGACCGTCTCCAAGAGCATCCCCGACTGCGAGACTGTGAACCGCATCGAGCTCGACCCGCAGGATTTGTCCACGGGCAGGAACAGCCTCGTGTTCCGCATCACGCAGGGCAGCTACCGCGTCGAGCAAATCAAGATTCACACGCAGCTCACCGAAGCCGCGAGTTTCATCAACTACTTCGACCTCAACACCACGGCGTTTAACGACGTGAAGGCGGGCCGTAAGAAGCTCCTGCTCCACATCGACTTCGTCGATGACTTGGCAAGCAAGAAGGCGGAAGTGAACGTCAACGGCAAGCGCGATTTCATTGACCAGGACACTCCCGCGTACGAGCGCAACATCGGCACGTCCGCTGTCGAAGGCAATAACTACGTCGAGCTTATTCCGAAGTCCAAACTGAACGTCGTGAAGCTCGAGGTCCGCCTCGAGTAGGACGATGGCGGACAGCAGCGCGGCGCTCGCGAAGGCGTTGAAGGGTCTTGGACAGACGCACACGCTCGGATTCTTCTTTTTCATTGCGGTCGCATTCCATCTTGCGGATGTCTTTCTCGGGAGAATGGGCACGCATGCGCTGAACGACGTTTTCTTCATGGTCGTGTACTTCTTCATGGGATTGTGGGGCGGGCTCGGAGGGCTGTTCTCGCAGGAACACGCGACCTTTATCGAACGCTGGCGCGTCACCGCGTATCTTTGGGTGATGGGCGCACTCGCCGTCGTTATTCCGCTGCTTGCCTATCGTTTGCTGACGGGCTTCCAGTTCAGCAATTCCGTCATCACGTTCGTGCTCGTATTCGCTCCCATCTACCCGCTGATTTTGTTCTTCCAGCGCGGCGAAGAAATCGGCTGGGGCGCGACATTCATCAAATGGTACATTGTCATCTGGGTCATTGTGCTCGTGTTTTCCAACCCGACGTGGTTTCAGAGCGCGAGCGCAAGCACGGCGCAATTGTTGGGCGTCACCCCCGACCAAGTGACCGTAAGTCCCGGTGCCTTCTTGCTTGCGCAAGGGCAGCGCGTAGTCACGGGCGTGCAGAATCTTGTCGTGACCACCAAGAACACCACGCAGCAGCAAATCAATTTCGCGACCGGCGATGCATTCACCGCGCGCGTGGACCAGAACGCCAAGGAAAAGCTCGGCGTCACGGTCAACGACCTCCAGCTCACGCAGCCGACGTTCTCGGCCAATGACCGCGTCGGCGTGTTTACCACGCTCACGGCGCAGACGCTGGAAGAGCCGCTCAAGATTCTCGTGGACTGCACCGCAAAAGACGCACAGGGAAACGCAATTGCCGTCGAAAAGCGCCACGCGCTCCACCCTGACACGAGCCAAACGCCCATCGAAGTCGCGCAGCAGGAAACGGTCGATATTGACTGCGACTGGAACCCCGCGACGTTTGAAGCAGGCAAGGGTGCGACCATCACCGTCGCCACGGATTTCACGATGAAGACCTTATCCTACCTGAAGACCTACTTGATGGACCGCGACCGCTTGCGCGAGCTGCGCAACTCCAAGATTGACCCGTTCCAGCAGTACGGCATTACCGACAGAACTCCTGTCGCCATTTACACGAACGGTCCGGTCAGCATCGGCATGGGCTTCAGCACGCCGCCGGTCGGCATTGACGTGAACGCGGACGAGTTCTCTGCGACGCTGGGTATCACGCTGACGAACACATGGCCCGGCCAAATCAAGAACCTGAGCACCGTCTACGTGCTCGTGCCCAAAGGATTCCAGCTTGCTGAATTGACCGGTATTGATGCATCCATCAAACCGGCGCGCTGCCTCGACCTGCCGAAGATTTCTGACTGGTGTGATGACGCGCTGACGAATTTGTACATTTTGAAACCGACCATCAATCCCGTTGATACGCAGAAAGCAGTCACGCTCCGCGCCCGCCTCACCGCAGGCAAGAGCGATTACGAAAAGCTGCTGGGCAGCACGCCCATCAGCACGAAATATTTCAAGGCAGCCGCGGACTACACCTACCGCATCGAGAAGTCGTACGGCATCACTATCCAGGGCAATCCCGCGGGAACGACCGGAACCGCGAACCAGAAAATATCGCTGGTCAGCTCGCCCAGCGTGACGCCGAATCCGACGGACGCAACGATTACGTTCACCACTGATATTGCATCTGCGACGGAAGTCAAGTATTGTCAGGGAGCGAACACCGCATCGTGCACCACCCTTTCGACGTCGTCAGCTCCGACCGCGGTAACGCAGCACACGCACGTGCTTTCGGGACTGACTCCCAGCGCGCTCTACACCTACGACCTGTTTGCATACTCAAGCGCTTGCCCCTCCGGCAAGTGCAAGCTCAATGACCAGCCCTACACCTTTGCAACGACGAGTTCAATGCCATGAAACGTTCGTTTCTCTTCGCCGTTTGTCTCATCGTCCTGCTCGCGGGTTGCGGTGTCCGGCAGACCGGACAGATTCAGGAAGTGAACGTGCACACTGGAACGCAGGGGATTGTCGCCAAGTTTCTCGACCAAAACCCGCCGCCGGTGACGTACGCGAATTCCGCGACTGCCGTCAGTTATGAACTGGACAACAATGGCGCGTCGGACGTGGACAACGGCATCGTCAGCATTGGCGTCGAAGATGATTTTGTCGCCCTGCAAGGCGACCGCGTCCGTCCGTTCACGCTGGCCGGACGCTCGCTCGCGAATCCGGGCGGCGACACCAAAATTGAAAGCGTCCAACTCCGCACCAAATCGCTTCCTCCGCAGACGGAAACTGCGACCACAAGCGTGGCGCTGAATGTCTGCTTCCCGTACACGACGGACGCTGAACTCACGATGTGCGTCGACACGGACGTCTTCGGACGCGTCAAGGCAAAATCGTGCACCGCGCAAGCGATTGGTTTGAGCGGCGGACAGGGCGGACCCGTCTCAGTGACCAAAGTTGAGCCGTCCTACACTCCCGACGCAGACACAACCAAGGTGCGTGCCACGTACGTCATCTCGGTGCGAAACATAGGAACGGGACAGTTGTACTCCCAGGACAAGAGCATCGAAGCCTGCACGCCAGCGGCGCTCGGTCCTGACTCATGGAACATCGCGAACATCCAGGCGTTCCTCGGCGACCAGCAGTTGGACTGCACGCCAAAATCCCCAAACGGCGGGCTTGACGGATTCCTCAAGATTATCGCGCAGAACGAGAATTTCGTGCGCTGCGAACTGCCCGGCGGCGTGCTCAAGATGTCAGGCACGTACACGACGACCATGCGCGTCGAAGTGAAGTACGGTTACACCTACACGCTCACCAAACAGCTGCAAATCAAGCGGCTGGGATAAGTTTAAATACGTCGTTGGCTCGACAAAACCCATGAAAAGAGGCTGGCTCGCACTCGCGTTCCTATGTATTCTCGTGGTAGGATGCACAAGCAGAACGGGCACGCAGCAGCCGCAATCAGTCTGGCGCGTCGGTTCCGAAGGCGTCCGCATGATTTGGCAGCCGAATCTTCCGCCGCCGCGTGTTTATGACGACCAGCCGCTCGAAGTCGTGCTGGATTTGGAAAACCGCGGCGCGTACACGGTCGGCGGACCGGGCGACCGCATCTATCTCTCAGGATTTGACCCCAACATCATCACGAATATTCCGACGACGGGCTTTCAGCTGCCTGCGTTGGAAGGCATCACGCAATACGGTCCCGGCGGTATCGGCACGGCATCATTCACGGGCACGATTCGCTCGCTCGGATTCCGCAATGTCGACAAGTACACTCCCCGCCTGCTCGTGACGTCCTGTTACGGCTACGAAACGACCGGCTCGGACAATGTCTGTCTTGACCCCGACCCGTTCACGAGCGCGACAACCACCAAAGTGTGCGTTCCGACTGCGGTCAGCATGGGCGGCAGTCAAGGAGCGCCGGTGACGGTCGGTCCTGTTGTTGTTGAGCCCAGCCCCGGTCGCACGCGCTTTACCATCACGGTCACGAATGCCGCGGGCGGCGACGTCTTCCGCCCGACGGGAACGAACCTGCAGAAGTGCAGCCCGTACGACCCGAACGGCTTGCAGTATAATGATGTCAACGCCGTGCTCGTGCAGGATGTCAGCGTCTCCGGCGTCAGCATCCTACCCTCCTGCAAGCCCTTGGACAACGGCTACTTGCGGCTCACGAACGGCCTCGGGCAGATGTTCTGCGAGCTGGACAACATCGCCGGCAGTTCCGCGTACACCACTCCTCTTACGGTCAACGTCAAGTACGGCTACCGCCAGACGCAGGTGCGCGACGTGACCATTCTCCGTGTCGGATAGCCAGCGAAACATTTATATAACGCGTTGCCCGAAATTCTATCCATAAAGAGGCACTATGGACAAACGCTTGCTCTTCCTTGCAATTCTCACCACGCTTCTCGTTGCGTGCCAGCCCGGCAGCAAACAGACGGAGCTGACGCAGTTTATCGGCGGCACGCAGGGCGTTTCAGCAACGTTCGAAGCCAACACGCCTCCGAAGGAAGCGTTTGATGGTGGATTCTCGCCGTTTGATGTCGTCGTCCGCCTCGAGAACAAGGGCGAACAGGACATCAAGGCAGGCGACACGACCGTGCGCATCACCGGCGTGCTCGAGCCTGAATTCAATCTCAAATCCGGCGACCTCACCAAGAAAGTGAGCGAAGAACTCAGCCCCGTGCACAAGGACAACACGGGCAAGGTCATCTCCGGCAATCCGGTCTTTGTCGAATTCAAGAATTTCAACCACATCGGAGCCATCGCGGGCAACGCGTTGGACTTCCCGATTCGCGCGGACGTGTGCTATTCCTATGCAACAACTGCAAGCACGCTCTTGTGCTCCCGCGCAAACATTCTCCAGCCGCAACCGAACGGTATCTGTGAAGTTACCGGTGACAAGCCGGTCGCCAACTCCGGCAGTCCTATCCAAGTCGCAAATGTGAAGCAGGCTGCCCGCTCGGCGAACAGCATCACGTTCTCCTTTGACCTCACGCATGCGGGCACTGGCAAGGTGTTCCAGCAGTCGAGCGTGTGCGACTCGACGCAGCGCAGCTTTGCGGACAACACGCACGTTGACGTTGAGACGGGCGTTCCGGGGCTCAGCTGCTCACGCCTCGACGCAACTGGAGACGGAAAAGCAGGCGGACTCATCAAGATGTTCACGAACACGGCAACGATCACGTGTACACAGCAGATTTCCAGCCCCACTGACGCGGTTATTCCCGCCATCATCACGGTCGGCTTCGACTACCAGGAAGAAGCCCAGACAACCGTGACAGTCAAGCACGCGGGCGAATAAGTTCTGAGAATACTTATTGAGTCTTCGACGCAGCCACATGCGCCAGCAACGCTTCTAACTGAACATATTCATCGCTTCCTTCGACCATTCTGAACTCGATTTCTCCGCACTTGTCAATCAGCGCGACCTTTGCGCGAGGAGGAACGTCGAGGTTCCAGAACTCGCGCTGGAACTGCTTGATGATGTCCAATCCTGAGAGACCGTATTTGAGCATGGTTTCCAGGAGCTTGGCGCGCGCGTCAACGAACTTGTTGCCGAGCGCGAGCTCGATAATGTCCTTGACTTCCTTCGGGTGCGCAACGCTGGCCATCGAATAGACAATCGGCCCCGTAATTTTGCCGTCGGCAATAGCCGCGCAGCTTTGGAAAATGTTTTCTAACCTGCGGCAGTCCCCGCCGGACACTTCGACAAGAGCCGTTTTTGCGTCAGCGTCAATCTGAACGCCTTCTTTTGCTGCAATGATGTCAATGATGGAGAAGATATCTTCCTTCGGCAGCGGCTGGAACCGGAAGACTGCGCAGCGCGACTGAATCGGGTCGATGATTTTGCTGGAATAGTTGCAACTGAGGATAAACCGCGTGGTTTGCGTGTAGTTTTCCATCGTGCGGCGGAGCGCCTGTTGCGCATCCTTGGTCAGCGCGTCGCATTCGTCAAGATAGATGATTTTGAAGGGGACGTTCCCGATGGCGCGGGTTCGCGCGAAGTCCTTGACTTTGACGCGGACAACATCGATGCCGCGTTCGTCCGACGCGTTCAATTCGAGAAAGTTATCGCGCCAGCTTTCGCCGAACAATTGCCGGGCAATGACCAGGCTCAAAGAAGTCTTTCCAACGCCCGCGGGACCGGTAAACAAGAGGTGAGGCATGTTCTTTTGCTCAACAAACGCCTTCACTTTGCGGACGATTTCCTGCTGGCCGCGAATGTCGGAGAACGATTTCGGACGGTACTTCTCGGTCCAGATGATGCTTGTTTCTTCAGCCATAACTCCCCACGGAACAAATCTTAGAGTGTGATATAAAAAGATTTAGAGAACCAAGAAGCAAAAATCAAACAATGTCTTCTTCGGCAACAACGACAAAGTCGCCGCTGGAAATGACGGCGCTGAAGGGAATCAGCACGCTGCCTTCCTTGTCTTTCTCGAGCTCGAGCTTGTCGACATACGGCGTCGGATTGCGGAGGACGAGGTGAATCAGCTCGCCGCTCTTGGTTTCGAAGACGATATCACCGACTTCGCCAAACCGCTTGCCCGTCTTGCTCACGACGGTCTTTCCGATGACGCCCTTCGAGAATTTGCGCTCCTCATCAGCCATGTGCCCACCATCCGTTTTGATCGTAATCTGTTCTTATTGCGGAATAGCGATACTCCGATTCGTATTTAAACTTTGTGTTTTGACCTGAATGAGCGCATCGTCGTAGCAGCTGCCGCGTAAACCGCAGGAAGCGCACTTGCTGACATCAGGCGTTTTGGGCGGGGGCGTCGTTTGCGCGAGCGTTTCCTTGGTCGCGTCCCGCAACGCAAGGATTTCTTCGCGTAGGAAGGGATTCATCACGACTGTCCGTTGCGTATGCGTATCAAGATAGTGCACAATCGCTTCCTCAACCTTAATCTGAAGCGCGTGCTCGAGCATCAGCGCGTACGCGCCGACTTGGATGCGGTGCCCGGGCCAGACGCCTTCGGCGGGAACCTTGCCCGTCTTCAACTCGATAGGACGCACGAAGTTCGGATACACTTGAAGCTGGTCAATGATGCCTTTGAGTTCGAGCGACTCGACTTTGATGGAATATTCGCTCTTGATTTTCGGCGAAAGCGCGTCCCACAACGCTTCTCCGACGACGCCGTGCCGCTGAAGATTTTCGAACAGATTGAGCGAGCGAATTGCGGCTTCGCGCTTGAGCATCGGCCACGTCAGGGAAAACGCTTTCTCGAGAGGGATTTGCACGTTGCGCAGACTGTACTTGTTCGACGCGACCGACCAACGCAGAAGTTCGGCGCAGGTCTTCGTGTAGCGTTCATCGATGCTTGCCTGCGTCGCATCACGCGGCGTTGCGGTAACGATTTCCTGCTCGCGTTTGTTGAGCCCGTTGAACGCCTGATGCGTCACCGTTCCCAACACCATGACGTCTTTGACCGGTTCTTTCAGTTTCAGCACTTGTTGGAGCCAGAGCTTGCGCGCGCAGTACAACTGCGTCGTGAGCGTCGTCACAGAAATCATACGCTCTGCCTGCGCCTCGCCCTTCTTATACGTTTCGACGCGCTGTCTTGTGGGCAAACCTTTAAAAGAAACCACGCCGGAGAGAACGCCATGGCTCAGAGCATCGAAGCGCGGCTTGCGCTGGTGAAGCGCAACCTGCAGGAACTCATCGGTGAAGACGAATTGGTGACGCTGCTGCAATCGGGCAAGACTCCTTCAGTCTATCTTGGCACCGCGATTACCGGGCGCCCGCACATCGGCTATTTTGTCTGGACGGTCAAGCTGATGGACCTGATGAAGGCGGGCTTCAAGGTCAAGGTGCTGCTCGCGGACGTCCACGGCGCTCTTGACAACACGCCTTGGGAATTGCTCGAGAAACGGTACCAGTATTACGAAAAAGTCATTGCGGGAATGTTTGAAAGCCTCGGCGCCGACCTGTCCAAAATCGCGTTTGTCAAAGGAAGTTCCTTCCAACTCAACAAAGACTACTTGCTTGACGTGTTGAAGATGGCGACGCACGTCACCGTGCACGACACGACCAAGGCGGCATCGGAAGTGGTCAAGCTCGGCGAAAGCCCGAAGCTTGCGGGACTTATCTATCCCATCATGCAGGCGCTGGACGAGCACTATCTCCAAGTCGACGCGCAGTACGGCGGCATCGACCAGCGCAAAATTCTCGTCTTCGCGAGAGAAAACCTGCCGAAACTCGGGTACAAGCCGCGCGTGGAAATCATGACGCCGCTCATTCCGGGGCTGCAGGGAGCGGGCGCGAAGATGTCCGCGTCCATCAAACACTCGAAGATTGACCTGCTGGACGACGAGGCGACGGTCAAGGAAAAGCTCGACAAGGCGTACTGCCCTGAAGGAGTTGTCGACGGCAACGGCGTCCTCGCGTTCCTGCAGTATGTCATCATGGCGCTCAAAGAGTCCTCCGGCGAACCGCTGGTCATCAAGCGTCCGACGAAGTTCGGCGGCGACGTGCGATACGCCAATTACGCGACGCTCGAAGCGGATTTCATTGCCAAGAAAGTGCACCCGATGGACCTCAAGAGTGCGGTCGCGGCGGAAGTCAACCTGCTGCTCTCGCCGATTCGCAAGAAGATGGCCGGTCAAGCCGCGCTCATCCGCGACGCCTACCTTGAGTGAAGATTTAAATACCTCAATTCTGCAGATATCTCCATGGGGAACAGTGTGGCGAGCAAGGACGCTCCGAAAGACAAGATGGACGCCGCGTTCTATGCCTATCTCAATAACGTGACCGGTCTCGAGGATGAGAACCGCGCGCTCAAGGAGCACAATGAGACGCTGGAGCGCGAGCTCGAGAAGTTTCGACGGGCTCCCTTGATTGTCTGCGAAATCCGCGACATTGTCGACGACAAATTCCTCGTTCGCCTGCCGAACGGGAACGAATTTCTGGTCGAGGCGTCCGCCGAGTGCGAGCCGCTGCGTTCGGGCGACGGCGTTGTCGCGGAACAAAAAAACTTGACCATCATACGCAAGATTGTCACGAGCAAGAAGTTTGATGTCGAGCGCTTTGTCGTCGTGGACAAACCGACGCTCCCGTGGAGTTCTATCGGCGGATTGCATGAGCAGGAACGCGACATCAAGGAAGTCATTGAACTCCCGCTCAAGAAGCCCGCGCTGTTCCGTGAAGTGGGCATTACGCCTCCGAAAGGCATTCTCCTGCACGGCCCGCCGGGCACGGGCAAGACGCTCCTCGCGAAAGCGGTGGCGGCGAGCACCAACAGCACATTCATTGAAGTCGTCGGCTCCGAGCTCGTGCAGAAATTCATCGGTGAAGGCGCCAAGCTGGTCAAGGAAATTTTCCAGCTCGCGCGAGAGAAAGCACCGAGCATCGTGTTCATCGATGAAATTGACGCCATTGCCGCAACGCGTGTCGATGTCGGAACGTCCGGCGAACGCGAAGTGCAGCGCACATTCATGCAGCTCCTGAGCGAGATTGACGGCTTCGAGGCGCTTGGCAATGTCAAAATCATCGGCTGCACGAACCGAAAGGACATTCTCGACCCCGCCATCGTACGTCCCGGACGCTTGGACCGTTTGATTTACGTACCGCTGCCCGATGAAGAGGGACGCCGTGAAATTCTCCGCATTCACACCAAAGACATGACCTTGGACAAGAAAATCAATATGGAATCACTTCTGAAGGAAACGACCGGATTCTCCGGCGCAGAACTGAAAGCGGTCTGCACCGAAGCGGGCTACTGCGCCATCCGCAGCGACCGTGTGCGCATCACCGCAGAAGACTTCACCGCAGCCATGCAAAAGGTCGGCGACGAAGTGCAGAAGGATTCTACGGAATACCGCCAGATGTTCGGTTAGCGCACGCGCGCGTCGACGGAAACACGGTACACGTGCGGTTTTTGCTGGCCGACTTTCACGACACGCTCAACCACGCATGATTTCTTTGCCTTGCGGCACGTGTTCAGAACCGTATCCGCCGCTTCCTGAAATGCGTCTTCGTGTGCGAATGCGTAGCAATGGATGGTCGCGCCTTTCTTTGCAACCTTGAGCGCGGCAGGCAGGAACTGGTTGGCGGTCATCGGCAGCGGCATGATGATACGGTTGAATTTCTCCTTTGTTTTGAGGCACCATGCTTTTGCGTTCGCTCGCACAGGCGTTATTGTTGATTCGAGCTTGTTGAGCCTCACGTTCTCGACGGCGAGACGATGCGCGGCAGGGTTCAATTCGACTGCGGTGACGTGCGCGGCTTTCGAGTGCCGCGCGATAACCAGCGCGTACGGTCCGACGCCGGAGAACAGCACCAGCACGCGTTCGCCTTTCTTCACAAGCGATGCGATGCGCAATCGTTCCGTGCTGAGGCGAGGGGAAAAATAGGACGTGTTGACGTCGACGCGCACGCGGACTCCGCTTTCCTTGTGTTCGGTGAGCGTGCGTTTCTCGCCCGCGAGTACCGTCACGCGTTGCACGCGGTATTTTCCCTCGTGACCGCCTGATTTTTTTGCAACGACTTTGAAGTTGGGATATGCGCGAAGGAACGTTTGCGCAATTGTTTTTTGCTTTTTGACCAGTTCACGGGGAATCTCGAGAATCGCGATGTCGCCGACGGAATCGAAGCTGGTGCGGACGTGCGTGAGCTGCGCCGCTGTCAGGGTTCCGCGCAGGACGTCTTTGAGGTTCATGTCAGAAGAAGCTCGACAGCCCTTTTTGCTGTTTTTGCTCGGCGCCCTTCATGAGATCGTTGAGCGTTTTTTCCACGCGTTCCGCGCTGAAGTCGTGTTCGCCAACCAAGAGTTTAGTCACTGCGTCAACGTCTGGGCGATTCCACGCGAGTTTGTAGGATGTCTCGACCGCAGGATGTTTGAACAGCTCAAACACATCCTGCCAGTCCGTCGTGAAGCTGTCCGTCCACTTTACCGACGAGAACATGCCTTTGAAGTCGGTTCCGAATTCGTGCACGAGTTTGAGCGCTTTCTTGGGGCCGATTCCTTTGATGCCGCCGATGTTGTAGTCGGTTCCTACGAGCATCGCGAGCGCGATGAACTGGTCTTGGCTCAGCTTGAGCGTGCCGAGCACGTCCTTGAGCTGGATGAGCTCGGGTTTGACAATCGTGTACGCGAGCTGTCCCGGACGCTTTTTCTTGCCGGTGATAGCAAGGTTTCTTACCAGCCGAGGTGCGCCGAAGACTATGCTGTCCGCGTCCTGGCTTGCGCCGGCGTACACGTCGCCTTGTTTTGCGAGGTATGCCGCCTGCGCTTCGCCTTCGCCCTGTCCCTGCACGACCGGCAGGCCCAACGCCTCGATAAGCCTGCGAGCTTCCGCAATCATGTCGCGCGTCAGGTGCATCGAGCGCGCGGCGTACTTGCGCATTGCTTCGGTGTCCTCTGCTTTGACCGCGATGTGATATTTTGCTTCTGCTTCCGTTTTAAGCTCTGAACGGCGTTCCTGTTCCGCACGCTTGAGCTGCGGCGGCTTGCCGTCGAGCACGAAGCACGGCTTGATGCCGCCCTGCATCAGTCTGGTCGTGCGCGAGAACAGCCCGATGAGATGGCTGGTAACTCTCCCTTTGCTGTCCGTGAGGGGCGTGCCGTCAGGCTGACGGATGGTGGCAAGAAATTGATACAAAAAAAGACTGGTGTCAATCGCGACCCGCTTGCCGGCTAAGTCCGCGAGTTCGAGCTCGGTTTTCGGAACCAGCTCGAATATCTTAACGCCCACAGGCTCACACGACTTGGATATTCAGGTCGAGCGCGCCGCTGTACGGCTGGTTCACTTGGCTGTACTGTCCCTGGTGGAACACGTTCAGGGCGAACACGTACGTTCCTCGCGGCGGAGTCGAGCCGTCGGCGAAGTTCTTGACTTCGATGACGACGGGCTGGATGCTCTTGCCGTCAGGTTGCAACGCAGTGATGCCAAAGTCGTTCTGGCTCAGCCAGCCTGCGACTTGTGCTGCGGTTGCTGATTCAATGGAGTTGCTGCTCTTGTCGTAGGCGCGTTTGAATGAGACATCAACAAGGAAGTTGTCCTTCGTGTTTTGCCTGTTCGCGAATCCGACACCGAAGGTGTGGTGTTGTCCGACCGAGAGCGGGACAAAGTTTTCGCTCAAGTACCATTTCGTGGTTCCCTTGATGCCTGCGTCAACCTTGTTTTGCGTGTCCGTGCTCATCGAGTAATCGATGGCGGGCGACGAGGTAACGCTCGGTGCGGGAGCGGCTGCAGGCGCGGAAGGCGCTGCAACCGGCGCGGGCGCCGCGGGCTGCGCGACGGGGGCGCAGGCAACGAGCAATGCCAGCATGCAAAGCAATGCGATAATCGCGGTTTTCTTCATGGGAATTCCTCCTTTAGGCGAGACGTGCGAACACGACGCCGCGTAAGTCCCTGACCAGGAGCTCCTCGGCTTTTTTGCTGAGCTCTCCGGGCGCAAGGAGTATAGTGGGCAGTTTTCTGAGCTGCCCTTGGACGAACGCCGCACTGAGGTCGGCATCGTTGAGCTTGAACTTGTTGCGCGCCTTGGCGTAATACACCAGGCTGCCGACCGGGCTCGGCACTTCGAGCACCAAGTCGTAGTCCTGCTTCTTCTTCAGCATCAGGTGTTCGAGTATTTTAATGTTCGCCCGTCCACAAAATCCCTGAATCTGCTTGTAGAACGGGTCAGAGAGAGCCGGATCTTCGAGCACGGTCTGTGTTACGGCAGCCGGCGCCGAATGGACAAACAGGGAAGACGATCGAGCGGCGACGGGAGGCGCAGCCAAAAGAGGTGAAGTTGCAACAGGCGCAGGCATCGTAACTGCAGGTTCGACGGGTGCCGTGACGCGAGGCTTGCGCGGCTTGATTGCCGCGGGTGAGGGCTTGCCCTGTGCCGGAAGAGGCTTGACCGCAGGCGGACGCGGTGCGGGCGCAGCTACGGCAACGGCTTCGGCGGCCACAAACCGAGGGGCAGCCGGAACAGGTGCAGGTTGCGGCGCAGGAATGTGTGCGTTCAGCATCGTCTTGATATTTTCCGATGCTTCCGCGTCGGGAATGTCGTGCCATTTCCAGAACACTTCGCTGAAGCCGTCGTGCGTGACATTAAGCGCAAAAGCGAAGTCTTTCAGTCCGCGCAGTGAGACACGCGTGAGCGCATCTTGGTCTTGGTCGCGCAGCACCTTGTGCTGTTTGAGCAACTCGAGAACCCTGCGGTCTTTTTCGTTGAGATGCTGGATAAAGTTGAGGAGCATTCCTTCCTGTCCGGGAATGAAGTAGAGCGGCGAACCGCCGACTTTCAGCGAAGAGACCTTGAGCGTGCCTTTGCTGGTCATCTCACTCAGCATGGCGCTTGCCATCAGAATGTTCGTGCCGACCTCTTTTCCAATCTGCACGGGCAAGATGGGTCCTTTGCTGCGCACAAACGCGAGAACCTTGTCCCGATAGTCCACCACCATGGGATTTTTGTTCGTCGGACGTTATATAAAGATTATTGTGACTGATTTCCATAGGCACAACCTTTTTATACCCCGCTGCGCTCGTTCAGGTGAGAGGTGAATGTAATGGCTGACGATACCCTTCTGAGAATCACGCTGGCGATTATTGTAGGAACGCTGGCTGCGATTGTCTACTCCCTCCGCGTGCTTGTGCTGATGGAGCGCAGAGTTGCCCGGATTGAGGAGCACATGGACACCTTGGTGCACAAGGTTGCGGTTGAAGAAACCAAAATTGAACGCTCGCTCCGCAAGCGATGAACCATGCGTTAGGCGCACAGGATGCGCTTGCCTCGCTGAGTTCTTTGGCAATCAGGCATCGCTCTGAAAAGGTCGTGGGCGTTCGTGTACGTCATGCCGCGTATCAGTTGCATCAATCAGCTGATACGGTTACGCGAAACCTGTTGGACTACGTTCTTACCGCGGACGCTCCTGCGCCCCAGTTCTCTTCCCGATTTCTTGCGGCTGCTGCATCCGGAAAACGCATGCTGCTTTCCGCGGAACATCAGGCGCTCGCCCTTGCGGGAATGAAAGCAAAATCGAAGCGCGTCCTCAGCGCAGGAGAAACGTCGCTAATGGCCGCGCTGCGCAAGAAGCACGCGCACGTGCTGATGATGGACGACAAGGAAGGGTTTTCCTCGTCGACAGCGCATCTCGCGGTGCGCAATGCGGACGTCATCATTATTGGCTGCGAGCACGTGACGCCGAACGGCGTCGCGGCACCGCTCGGAGCAGGACTGCTTGCGGAACTCGCGCACGCACGCGGCATTCCGGTGTATGCGCTCGCGATTGGGCTGCAATATGACTCAGAAGGGGAAGAGTGCAAAGCGTGCGGCGAGGAACGCGTCGCTCCCGACCTGCTCACGGGCATCATTTCAGAATTGGGCGTGCTGTCGCACGACGCGTTCGTGCACGATGTCTTTCACGCGTATCCATGGATGGCGAATCGTTAGAACTACTTTTCCTTCTTCTTGAGCTCTTTCTGGAGTTGCTCGATTTCCTTCTTGATTTCCTCAATCTTTTTGCGGTTGTCTTCCTGGTTCAGGAGCTGTCCGCATTCGGGGCATTTGTATTCGAAGTCGGTCGCCTGTTCGAAGCTCAAACGGATGCAGGCGGTCGGACAGGAAAAGAACTGCGTGCTTTGCTCGCGGTCAAGGCGTTCGTGCAGGCGTTCCAGCCGGCGCTTCTTGAGTTCCAAGCCGAGGTATTTCGAACGCTTCATGTTATAGGTCCAGTAATAGATGTACCAGCCCTTCTTCTTGTCCTTTTTGCGCGAGAAACTCACGAGATTATGATCATAGAGACGGTACAGCATGTTGCGCGTAAGGTTGATTTCCCTGCGAATTGTGCTGGCAAGCTTGAATTCGGAGACGTTTTTCTTGTTTTTGAGCGCTTTAACCAACGGAAGAACGTCCTCACCGATGAGCTGACTCACGACTTCGTCGACAATTTTAGGTGCCTTGGGCAAACACTTCACTCCGAAACGGGTTAGATAAGGTCTGAAAACCGTTATTTTCATTATATAAAGCTTTCTAACCCTTCAGAATTTCCCTATCAATTCCTCAAACGTCAGCCCCTTCTGCTCGGCAAGAGTCATATTCGCGGAAAAGCCCTTGACGGTCTGCTTAAGGTCTTCGAGCGAGAAGAACCGCCAGCCATAATGGTCGTACCGCACGCCAATCCACGGTTCCGTGCCGAATCGCTGCGCGAACGACTGTAGTCCGTCCACCTGCTCCTTGTCGAGATGTTGCTGTCCCGACTTGGTGCTCTTGCACTCAATCGCGAGCTTGCGCAGATTGTTGGCCGCGAGCACGTCCGGAACGGGATACTTGATTGCGCCGGAGCCCGCGACGCGCACCGCTGCCCACAGTCCGGTGCCCCAGAAAAGATGAATCAACTCGCGCTCTGCAGAAATCCCCTTTCCTTTGCGGCTCATGCCCCCGACTGAAGGATGGCGTGTTTATGTGTCTTTCGTTCGAAATGCTTAAAAGGTTCCACGCGCTCGACGGTGTATGCCGCAGCCAAAACGTTTGCTTCCGCGCGCCGCGATGGAAACGCTTCTCAGAAAGGCAGGCGCAGAGCGAGTGTCCGAGGACGCCAAGGACGCGCTCAAGGAATTGCTCGAACGTGAAGCGGACGGCATCGCCAAGGAAGCGGTGAAGTTCGCGCTGCATGCCGGCAGAAAGACGATGAAGGCGAGCGACATCCGGCTCGCGTCAGAATCTATACGATAATCTTCATCAAGTCTTTTGCGGCGACGACGTTGTCGAACACGTCGCGCGCGTCCGCTTCGACCTCATGCGTGTTTTTGTAGCGCGCAGAGAAGTGCGTGATGACGAGTTTCTTGGCGCCTGCGCGGCTGGCAATCAGTCCTGCATCGTGAGCAGAAAGGTGCATGTGTTCGCGTGCTTTTTCCTGTAAGTCCTTCGCATACGAGCTCTCACAGATAACGAGGTCGGCGTTCTTCGCGATGCGGATGGCGTTGTCGCACATGCGCGTGTCCGTGACATAAACGACTTTCTTACCGTGCACGAGCGTGGTGGCATCTTCGGGCTTGACTTTCTTGCCCTGATAGTCCATGACCTGTCCTTCTTGCAGCGCTTTCAGGTGCGGGCCTTCAGGAATACCTAACTTCTTGAGCACGGCCATGTCGATGCGGTAGCGGTCTTTCTCAACGACCGCGTACGCGAGGCAGGGGACTTTGTGTTCGAGCGGTAGCGCTTCGATGTAAAAGTCCTCGTCGTCGTAAATGATGCCGCCGCTGGTTTCGTGGATGTCCAGCTCGATGCGGTGGTCGAACACGAATGCTTCAAACATTTTCGCAATGTGGTATTTTGTCTGAGGAGGTCCGTAAATCTGGAGTTTTCGGCTGTATTCCATCGCGCCCAAGGACTGAATCAGTCCGGGAAGCCCGAGCACGTGGTCGCCGTGCCAGTGCGTTAGCAAAACCTTCGTCGTTTTGGTCATGGGAATACCGGCGAGCTTGAACTGACGCTGGGTGCCTTCGCCGCAGTCGAAAAGAATGCCTTCTGCCTTGTACGCGAGAAAGACTGCGGCGTGGTTGCGCTCCTTGGTGGGCACCATCGCCGTGGTTCCGAGCATCGTGACTTGCATGGAGAGCTTCTCTCTCAGGCGGTTTAAAAAAGTAATCTTTTTAAATCACGTTCCGGACAAGGAAGGAATGAAGAAAACCATGACCGCGCTGCTGCAGGGGCGCCGCGTTCTTACGGAAAACTCGAACGCCGCCCGCGCGCTCGCCCGAAAAGGCACCGGAACGCTCCTCACGGACAAGCGCGTTGCACTGGCGCCAATGGAAGCGCTGATGCTGGTTGAGGAAGGCCGTGTGCGCGTGGTTGATGGGCAGGGAAAGCACATGCCGTTTGACCGTCTTGCGCGGCTGTTGGGCGGTTCCCGGGACTTCTGGACATCATACGTCGTGTTTCGCGACCTCAGCGAACGCGGCTACCGCGTGAAGACGGGCCTGAAATTCGGCGCGGACTTCCGAGTGTATGACTCTCCTGACGGCCACGCGCGCTGGATTGTGCATCCCGTGGCTGCGCGCAAGACGTTGACCTGGCACGAGTTTGCCGCGAAGAACCGAGTCGCGCACAGCACGAATAAACGCCTGCTGGTCGCAGTGGTTGATGATGAAGATGCGGTCAACTACTGGGAAGTGGCTTGGTTGAAACCGTAAAAGAAATTCTGAAGTGAGTTACTGCGCTTTTTCCCAGAGCACGTCGAAAATGGAATCCATGCTCTTGGAAACGAAGCTGGTGTTGAGCCAGACGCCGAAATCGTAGTTGGCGTGCGTCTCTTTGTCGTCCAGCGGCATCATGATGACGTGCTTGCCGTCAACGACGCAGAAGCGTGCGCGGACGGTATCGAGCTTCTTAATCTGCGCGGTGGCGCTGAGCTGCTTGGCAGCGGCTGCGTTTTCCTTGTTCATCGGGGCGATAATGCGGATTCGGGCGCCTTTGTCCTTGGCTTTCTGAAGCGCGGAAAGAAGCTGGTCTGCTTTTTGGACAAGACCGGTTTCGGTCGTGATGATATTGATGCTTTTTTCCGCACCCTTAATCATGGTGTGGAGGTGATCGTAGAGGTTGCCGCGGCCCTTGAGCGCGCCGGTGAGGTCTGCCGGTTCAACAAGGTCGACGCCCTGCTTGTGGAGCAGGTTGAGCTCAGTGAGCACTTCGCTGCCTTTGAGTCCTTCAAGGACTTTGCCCTGGCGCGTGGCTTCGTCAGCGGTCTTCTTCTTGATGCGTTCAACGACTTCCGCGGGCGGGACAGCGATGTACTTGATGGGTTTACCGAGTTTCATAATGATGAAACCCTTCTTTTCAAGCGATTCGAGCACGTCGTAGGAACGAGAACGGGGAACATTTGCGATGTCAGAAAGTTCGCCTGCGGTTGAAACGCCGCGAGAGAGCAATGCAGTCCAAAGTTTGGCTTCGTAGCTATTCAGACCGAAATCTTTCAGCTTTCCCAAAAATTCCTTTTGGACAATCATGGTTGGTTCCTCATGTATGGCGCTATCTACTGGATTCCCCTTTCAAGAGCTCCTTTTGTTACTATTAGGCAGGTATAACTAGTATATAAAGCTTTTCCTTATTTGCTACTGCCCAATAATAACACTAGAACGCATAGGAGAATAACGCTCTCTGACTCCTCTGTTTCGTTTGGAAGGTGGAACTGCTGTTCTACGAAAACTATCACCTCTGTTGTTTCTTGTGGACACTCATTCTCAAACAACGTTCATTACCTCTCCATTATATCTTTTTAAAAATATAAACTGGAAACCATAAATAAAACCTATTT
>JBGPOY010000006.1:0-63741 GCA_041488275.1 Candidatus Nanoarchaeia archaeon | reverse complement strand
GTGATGGGTACGATGATGCTGACGGTCTGTCCGACGGTCGTGAGCTGCTGGTTGACCGGCTGGAACGCGAGCTCGGCAGAACCGTCGAGCAGGCGGATGCTTTCAATCTTGACGTTGCCGGTGCCCGTCTGCAGGTCGTAGAGCGTGAAGTCCGCCTTCAGCGTGTCCAGCGTGGTGTCAAAAGGAACGCTGTATGAGAACTTGTTGTTGAGATGCACCGGACCCAGGTTGCGGTCGTCAAAGATGGACTTCGGCGTCTTGGTCGTCGTCGAGCGCACGGTACTGACGCACGTCTGCGCGTTTTGGCAGGACAGGTCCATATACTGCCCCGCGCTTCCCGAGCACGCGCCGCAGTCCTGCGGGCAGATGCACCTGTTCTCGCTGCCGTCGCACGCGAAGTTGCCGCACGCGCCCGGAACAGGAGCGTGTTCGCAAAAGAAGTTCGTCTGCTCGCCGCACGAGTCCGCCGTGCCCGCGTTATTGTCATCGCAGTTCGCGGGGCAGCCGTACGTTTCTGTCGGACGAACCCACGTGATGGTGACGCCGCGCAGCGGGTTGATGATTTGGGCGGTCTTCAGCTGGCTGGTTTGGCCGGACTGGAGCGTGTATTCGTAATCAACGGTCAATTGCGGGTTCGAGACGGTTCCGTCAAGGTCGCCGGTCGTGAGGTCGAGATGGAGGTCGTCCTGCGCAGCGCCGCCCTTTGCCGGGATGGGTTTGCTGACATCCTTGCTCACGAGCACGACGTTCTGCTTGTCCTTGTTGACCGCTGAGAGTTCGTAGCCCGTGACGCGGATGTTGCTCACGAAATTCGCGATGTTGTCGAGCAGGATTTTTGCGGTGAAGGAGTCCTTCTTGAAGTTGAACGGTTGGTTGAAGGTAGTCGTGACTTTGAACGTGTTGCCCTGGCTCGTGACGCTGTTGGTGATGCTCACGGGCTTGACTTTCGCGGACGGAACGTCCACGATGCACGCTTTGCTGTCGCTCGTGCAGGTCTTTTGCAGCAAGATGCTGCCCGTGACGGGTCCTGAGCACGCGCCGCAGTCGGCAGCGCACGTGCACTCGTTTTCGGGGTCTTCGCACTTGCCGTTCCCGCACGCGCCCGGAATCGGAATGTACGAACACTTGCTGTTGATGCACGTGCCCGTGTATCCCTTCTTCGAGCAGTCAGGCGACGTCTTGCATTCCGCCTTGGAACAGCCGGCAAGGATGAGGAGGAGTGCGACAAGTGTAGTAATAAGAAGCCACTTCACCTGCTTTTTCATCTCAGGCAGGATTATCAAAGACGGATATAAAAACCCTGCGTTTGCGTCAGTCGTAGGAACGAGCTGATGTTTCTCCGTGCCCAGGAAGTATTGTCGTAAGCGCACGTCAGGATTTGCACAACGAACGACCATACTGCCTGAGAGCCTGTTTACGAAACTGAATCAGGTCGTCGTTGGTATGTTGAAAAATCTGAGAACGAAGGAAAAACAAAAAGGGTTTATCGTATCATCTCGAATTCGCGGACGACAATGCCCGCGAACACGATGAAGATGACCGCGCCGAGCAGGATGAAGTACATTCCCGTGCTGAAGTCCGACGCAAGGATGGTGAACAAACCCCATCCGATGAAGGCCGTGCCGAGCCAGAGGAACTTGTCGAGCACGAGCTTCATGACGTCGAACTCTTCGCTCGACGACAATCGCCGCTTCATGTGGACGTGTTGTTTGACCATGGTCTTAGCTCAGGACGACAAAGAACTGCTTGCTCTGGTAGGGCTTGAAGACGCCGCCGCCGGTGCTGCAGTCCGCGTTGGAGTCGTCCTTTTCGACGAGGATTTCCATCGCGTACGTGTCGGGCTTTGCCTTCGCGATTTGGACGGTGATGGGGTAGACTCCGATGTCGTTGTTCTTGATGTCCACCTGGTCGAACATTTGGAACCACGCGTAGTTGGTGTCAGCCGCGACTCCTTCCACAATGCCGCCGACCGGAACAAGGTCCTGCCCGGTGTCGGTGATGCAGTGGTTGTCGCTCTTCAACGCGCGGATGCAGCGGATGCCGACGTGATAACAGACGCTGTTCTTCGTCTGATCGGCGTTGCTCGCCGTGTTTTTGACTCCGATGTAGAAGACGTCCTTCTTGCCGACGCCCGCCTGCAGTTCAGCGCGGTCGAAGACGAGCAGGTCGCCCGATTCCTTGATCTTGTTGATGAGCTGGTCTTGGATTTCGGCGTTGACGGCCGTGAACTGCTTGGTCAGTCCGCCAAACTGGTTGCGGATGAACCCAATCCCCAGTCCGAGAATGGTAATGGCGAGGATAAGAACTACAATTGCGTTAATGGACAGCTCGAGTGCCGCCTTCTTGTTCATATTTTCACCTCTCTTACTGATGTCAATTAAAAGCCCCGTGCTTATAAACGTTGCGTTTCGCTCAAGTCGATGACGCGGTCCATGAAGGGCAGGACTTCTTTCAGGGCCGCGCGGGACTCCTTGTCTCCCGGCGCAAGAATCGCCAGCCGCGCGTTGTGGACGCGGGTTTTTTCCGCAATCGTGCCGATGAACAGGATGAATTCCACGTCGGACATTGACTTCAGCAGTTCCGTCGCGTCGGGAAGCAGCCCCGCCGTGCAGCCGGACGTGAGCGCGTCTTCATAGACCTGGCTCAGCGGGTCGCGGTGCTCCATGGCGACTGCTTTGGCGCAGTCCTTGTCCCCCTTGCAGTGGCTGACCGTGTCAATAATGTTGACGTCATTGACGCCGGCTGTCGCGAGGTCACGCCGTAACGCAACCGCGGGCTTCACGAGCGAGAACGAACTGACGCGGAACGCCGCGAGCTGAGGCGCGATGCCGGCCAAGGCGTTCGAGCCGCCGAGCAGCAACACCACGCGCGCCTGCGTAAAAAGCTGCTCCACGGCTCACTTTGCCGTGCGCAGGTCAACGACCTTGTCCATGAACAGGAACGCCTCACGAAGCGCGCCCTGGTCGTGCTCGTGCCAAAGCGTCACGAACGCGAGGTTGGCGTTGTGCGACCGCGTTTTTGACGCGAGCGAAGAAATGAATTGGAGCATGTCGGGAGGGTTCGCGTAGCTGAATAATACCGTGACCGCAGGAACCAAGGCGCCGTTGCACCCGTTCGTGAGCGCGTTCGTGTATGCAATGTTCAAGCTGGCGAGGTCTTCAAGAGAAACGACTTCTTCGCAGGACTTCATGCCTTTGCAGCCTGAAACCGCGTCGATAAAGTGCAGTTTTTCGCGCGGGATGCCCGCACGAACGAGGTCTTGTTCCAGTGAGATGGGCGGTTTTGCGAGCGCGAACACGCAGAGCTTCTTCACGGACGAAAACTGGGACGCGACCACTCTCGTTGTTTCAGAAAAATTCTTTTCGCTGCTCAAGACAAGCACGACGTGGTTGCCCGCAAAAAGATTTTCCATCTACGTTCCTTGCGGGATTGCCTTCCTGACGCTCCAGACTGCCTTGAGGAACGACGCGAGCGCGATGAGCGTCAGCACGCTTTCGACGAATTCGCCGACGCCAGGAGCGACGGGAATGAGTTTCCAGCTTTCATTGAGCAGCTCCCAGAGATGCACGAGTCCGAAGAACGCCAATCCGACGAGGAACGGAGTCACGGCGCTCGTGACGGTCTTTCCAAAAAGGGTTTTGAGACTTAACAACAGCGTCCAGGCATAGCCGATGATGATGAACGCGATGATGTGAATCAGCCCTGACGTGTCCCAGAGGGTTCCCGCAAACAGGGCTTGCGCGGTTCCGTCGAGCGGCAGCGCCGTCATGAAAATGACGATCACCCACGCGAGGAGGACGACGAGCGAAACGACGGTTTTCGCGTCAAAGACGTTCGAGAGGTTGGGCTTGGTCGCCGATGATTTCAGCGAGATGAGCGCGCCGATGAACACGCCTGCCGCGGTGTAGAACAGGAAGTGCCACCACAGGTTGAAGGTCGGGTCTGAAATGGGGATTTGGCGGGACACGGTGGCAAGATAGAGGAAGAACCGGATGGAGCCGAAGACAAAGATGCTGGCGGTGATGTAGACGAACGCGCGTCCGAGAATCTTGCCGGTTTTCTTGACAATCACGAGGGACGTGATGATGCACGCAATGGCGACGAGCAGGTTGGCGGTGTCAAACCACGCGCCGGCGGTCTGCAGGGCAGGAGATGCTTCCTGCGCGGCTGCTCCTGCGGCGAGCGCAAGGAATACTACAATCACACTAAGAACGGTACTGGATTTCATACGTCACCTCTCTTACGCTCGCAAAAATATCCTGTGCCTTAAAAACCTTTCTTCGTCGAAACTTTAATAAGCGCGGGCGCGCTGAAATGATTGAGAGGTGATGCTGATGCAGAACTGCAACTATAACAAGACGAGACTGCTCGCGGACGTCAAGAGCATGCTCTGGCGCATCAAGAATTTCTACAAAAAGGACGCAACGGACGCGAACCACCCGCTGTGCAACAAAGTCATGGACGAAATGGAGAAAGACCTGCAAAAGTACGCGGAAAAGCTCCAGGCGGCTATCACGGGCTTGTCGCGCGAAGGCAAGTACTCCTAATCGTGTTTTGTTTTTCATAATGCTTTTATACCCTTCCCGAGCCTATTCGTGGTATGCGCGTGGTGGTGACGGGGGGAGCGGGCTTCATCGGAAGCCATATCGCCGACCGGCTCTTGGAGCGCGGCGATGAAGTGTTCTGTATTGACATTTTCAACAATTATTATGACTGGGCGACCGGTCACGTGCCGAAGTTCAGCGAGGGCGATACCGCGTGCGGCATCGGTCCTTACGCGATGCGCAAGGACAAGAATATCAAGGAGGCGCTGAACTGCGCGCGGTACACGCTTGTGCGGGACGTCTCGCACGGCGGCAAGCTCGTCAACATCCGCGACTACATTTCGTTGAGCGCGGCGTTCCCCGACAACATCGACGCGCTCGTGCACACGGCCGCGCTCGCGGGCGTCCAGCCGTCCAAGAAACTGCCGAAGCTGTACGACGAAAACAACGTCGGCGGCTCGGAAAATTTGCTCACCATCGGCTACGCCAAGGGCGTGCGCAACTTCGTGATGGCGTCGAGTTCTTCCGTCTACGGCGACAATCCGCACTTTCCGTGGCGCGAAGACATGGCATTGAGCCCGCAATGCACGTATGCGGAAACCAAAATGAAAATGGAACAGAAGTGCGCCGAGTTCGCTTCCGGCTATCCGGACGCGCGCATCACGATGCCGCGGTTTTTCACCGTGTATGGTCCGCGCGGGCGTCCCGACATGGCGCCGTATTTGTTTGCCAAGAAAATGATGGACGGGACAGAAATTCCGATGCGCGGCGACGGCAGCACGCAGCGCGACTACACGTACGTTGACGACATTGTCCGCGGCGTGATTGCCTGCGTCGACAACCCGCAGCGGCTGGAAGTGATTAATCTGGGCAACAACACGCCCGTCACGCTGACTCGGTTCATTCAGGCAACGGCTGACGCCGTCGGCGTTGCGCCGCGCATCAAACAGGTGCCGAAAGAAGAAGGCGACGTCGACATCACGTACGCGGATAATTCCAAGGCAGAACGACTCTTGGGCTGGAAGCCGACGACTTCGGTCGAAGACGGCATGAAGAAGTTTGTCGCGTGGTATCGCGCACACGAACTCAAGAAAGATTAACTCGGAATCTGGTTCAGCAATGCGTCCGTCAAACGCTGGAATTCCAACAGCAAATCCGGATGCAGCGCGACATACGCGATGCCGCCCAGAATTGCGAAGATAATCGCCCAGAGAATGATTCTGCCGACGATGTTTTTCGCGACGACAACGCGGTGGTGTACGACGTCCTTCTGCGTCTTGACGCGGAACAGCTTCACCGGACCCTTCAAGCCCTTCAGTTTTCTTGAGCCGATGCTGACATACGGAATTTCGTTCTTGTTCATCGCGTGGAAGACCGTTTCGGAAAACATGACGTCGCCGGGACCGGCGACGCCTTCGATTCTCGCGGCGGTGTTGACCGTGTTGCCGTAAATGTCGTTGTCGCGGTGCACGACTTCGCCGGTGTGGATTGCGACGCGGATGTTCATACGCTCCTGACGGAATCCCTTTTGCAGGTCGATGCCGCACAAGACCGCGTCGGTCGCCGAGCGGAACGTGACGAGGAACGCATCACCGATCTTTTTCAGGACGTTGCCGTGATAATGATGGAAGATGGGAATCGCGACGCGGTCGAAACCGGTCACCATCTGCGAGATTTCGTTGCGGCTCAACTGCGTCGTCGTTTTGGTGTAGCCGACGATGTCGATGAACATCACGGTAAGAATCTCGGAATGAACGTCGTGGTCGAGCGGCATAACTCCTGTGCGAGAAGCAGGATTTATAAAAGTAGTGGCTCTTGCCTTGCGTATGAGCGACTGCGACACTCTTATCACTGCGATTAACAAGCGCGTCTTCGACCTTGACTTGCTGATTGAGGACACGCCTTCCATTCTCAAGAAATTCGGAACAGACCCCGACTTCGGCATTGACAACGTGGAGTCAGAACAGCAGCTGCCGCTCGTTCAGTCGCAGCTGATTCGGCTCCGGGCAAAACTGCTGTCATTTCTCGGCCCGAAACACTCCGTCATCCCCGCCATCGACCAAATTCTCCAACTCATCACCGCAGCCATCGCGACGTGCGGCGGGCACGGAACGCTGTCAAAAGAAGCAAGCGCCGCGCTCGCGAACGTGAACAACGCGCTCGTGGAACTGAAAAACGCCGTGCTCGGCAAAATCAACGTTCCCGGAGGCTTCCAAATGACCGTCCAAAGCCTGCAGGCAGCCACGCCCAACACGCTGGCACAGCTCAACGCCCAACTTATAGTACTCGAACGCCAGCTGCCGACCGGCCCAATCGGTCACTCGTTCCGCCAAATGCTTCAGAAGGCACAAATACTCGTGGCGGTGGCTGCGCAGAAGTGCAAATAACCCGTTCTCGAAACCTTTAAATACCCCTCCCTAGTGCGTTTGGTTATGGCTCGCATTCGTAAGTTTGTGGCGTACCGAAGCTTGAAGCGTCCGTATACGCGCTTTAGCAAGTACAAGACGAAGAACTTCGTGCGTGTCCGACCGCCGTGCAAGGTCGTTCGCTTTGATATGGGCGAACAGCGCACGGATTATGACTATCTCGTTCAGTTGATTCCGGCTCAGGAAATCGGCTTCCAGATTCGCGACAACGCGCTCGAATCGGCGCGTCAGGGCGCCAACCGCGTCCTCGAACTCGCGCTGGGCAAGACCGGCTACTTCCTCCGCACCAGACTCTATCCTCATCACATCATGCGCGAAAACCCGCTCGCCGCCGGCGCAGGAGCCGACCGTATGAGCACGGGCATGGCGCACAACTACGGCAAGCCGATCGGTGTTGCGGCGCAAATCCATCCGGGACAGGCCGTCTTCGAAGTCCGCACGTTCAAGCAGCACTTGGAACTTGCGAAGAAGGCAATGAAGAGAGCGTCGTACAAGATTCCGAACCACTATCAGATTGTTGTCACGGACTTGAAGAAGAAAGCGAAGTAATTATTTCTGTGTGCGTTCGCGCGCGAGCATTTTCTGTTCGATTTTCCACAAAGAAAATGCGCCGTCAATGATGCTGAAGTACGGGCGCACCCAGTATTGCAGTTGTTCGCGGAACGCCTGCGCAAGACCGAACTCAAACCGGGAAAGATCGGATGCCTGCAGCGCTTCATTCAAGAATTTTCTCGTGTCCGGATTGTGAATGCCGCGAAGCAGTTTGAATCCTTGTTCTGATTCGGGCGCGATGAGTTTCTTTCCCTTGAACGCGTCATGGATGCGGCGAGCGATGACCAGACTCGCGATAAACCGGTCCCAGAGCGCGTGATTCACTCGGCCGATGGCTTGAGAATACGGTTCCATCGCGAGCTTGAGGTCCGCGTCGGAGGCGGTTACAATTGCCTGGTTGTACAGATTTTCTGCGTCTTGGAGCGAGATGTCTGCCATCAGTACGCCTTCGCGAAGTACACCAGTTCTTGCGCAGCTTTGCCGCACTGGATACATTTCGCTCCGTCTTTCGGTTTCTTGTCAAAAGGAATGCAGCGAGAGCCTGCGCCGTCGGTCTTTTCTTTCAGCGCATCCTCGCACGCGCCATTGCCGCACCACGGCACCAATACAAGCTTGCGCTCGTTGATGTGGTGCACTAATTCCTGCAACGTCGCGGCGTGCACCGTGTTCGCGTCGAGGAACGTCTTTGCTTTCGCGAACATATCGTTGTGCATTTGGTCGAGCGACGCCTGCACGGCGTCTTTCGCGACGTTGAGTTTCACAATTTGTTTTGCTCCCGTATCACGGCGCACGATGACGCACTGGTGCTGCGCAAGGTCTTTCGGACCGATTTCGACGCGCAAGGGAATGCCTTTCAATTCCCACTCGTTGAACTTCCAGCCGGGACTATACTCGTCACGGTCATCAAGATGAACATCGAGTCCGTGCTGCTGCAGTTCTCGAGAGAGCTGTTTCGCGGCGTCCAGCACTTGCGTTTTTGAGTCTTCAAAAATGATGGGAACAATGACGACGTGAATGGGCGCGACACGAGGCGGCATCACCATTCCTTTGTCGTCGCCGTGCACCATGACTGCGGCACCGATCAAGCGAGTCGTAAAGCCCCATGAGTTGTACCATGGCACACTCTCTTTCTCGTCCTTGCCGATGAATTTCACGTTGAACGCTTCCATAAAACCCTGCCCGAGGTTGTGCGACGTGCCCATCTGCAGCGCTCGACCGTCAGGCATCAAGGACTCAATCGTGAGCGTGAACTTCGCGCCCGCAAACTTCTCCTTGTCCGTCTTTTTGCCGGGGATGACGGGAATTGCGAGCAGATTCTGCACGACGTTTGCGTATTCGTCGAGCATCGCGCGGACGTCCGCGGAACATTCTGCGTCGGTTTCGTAAATACAGTGCCCTTCCTGCCACAGGAATTCGCGTGTGCGGAGGAACAAGCGCGTCTGGTTGGTTTCCCAGCGCACGACGCTGCACCACTGGTTGACTTTCAAGGGTAAGTCGCGCCACGAGCGCACCCACTTGCTGAACGAGTCCGCGATAATCGTTTCTGAAGTCGGTCGGACGGCGAGGCGTTCCTCATTTTCATCCTTGTTCGCAATCCACGCGACTTCGGGCGAGAATCCTTCCGCGTGCTTGGCTTCCTTTTTGAAAAATGATTCGGGAATAAAGAGCGGGAAGTACGCGTTCTTGACGTGATGCTTCTTCAGCACCGGATTAAAATAATCTTGAATGCGCTGCCAGATACCGTACGCGTTCGGCCGCACAACCATGCAGCCCTTGATGGGCGAATAGTCCGCGAGCTCCGCCTTGACGACGACTTCCGGATACCACTCTGCGAAGTTATCCTTTTTTTTGTTCAAGATGCCCAGCGTCTTCTGGCCTTCCTTTCGGGGAGCGGGAGCGGATTTTTGCGGTTTCACGTCCTTTTTTGCATCGTGCGGCATAGCGTTGTTGCTCCGACTATTGTTTATAAACTTTACCCAGCGAATAGATTTATATAGTGTGATATAGGGATTGGAGTTATACTATGGCTGCAACCAAAGAACGCCACGGCGAATATCTCATCGGCAACACGAAATACTTTACCATCGTCGCCGCGGAAGGAACGCTCGAGCGCACGCTCGACAAACTGCTCGCGTCATCGCGGCAGATGGACGTCGGTCACGCGCACATGGAGGACAGTCCCGCTCGCGAATTCTTGGCGTGCTGGCAGTACGACCCGCCCGCAGACATCACGATGGCGCGCATGCCTGACGGGAACTCTTCATTGTTTGTGCTCTCACAAGGCCAGGAATCAACGCTCAAACGCGCCAAGGAATTGGTCGAACAGATTGGGCTTCGCGTCGTGCAGCCGAGTCCCGGGCTCGACCACAGTCTTGACGAGATGGGCGTGCTGGAAGCCGCGTCGGCAATGCAAGCTCAAAGGATTGCCCAACTTCTGAAAGTTTCGCCCGTGAGCGCGTGGTCCGCGGTGCATTACCTGACGTTCCTGCAGGACTACCGCGGCGTTTCCCGAGACGATGCATTACGGCAGGCGTGTGACCGGTACGGGCTGGACTACGAACGGCTCGCTCCTTAAACCAAACTTTATAAAGCCAAAATCAGTTCTTTCACATACTATCTGGGCCTGTAGCATAACTTGGATAGTGCGGTGGGCTTCGGACCCATTGATCGGGGTTCAAATCCTCGCAGGCCCGTATTTTGTTTCGTAAAAGAAAAGCATAAATATTAATACGTTACACCGCTTGTAAAGTTATGAACAAGAAACTGATATCCGGCGCGGTGTTCGTTTTTCTTCTCCTCGCGACAGCGATTTCCGCTCACGAGCTGAAAATTTCGGGCAGCATCGGCGTGACGCTGCACACGGACCCTGACGATGCGCAGGTCGCGCAGCAGCCGTCGAAATTACTTATCACCATTGAAGACATTCGTCATTATTTCACACCTGCAGCGTGCAATTGTACGCTCACGATTGCGAAAAACTACCAGTTCATCGCGGCGTTTCCGCTCTCCAACATCTCGACATTCAGCGTCATCCCGTACACGTTTGCCGATGCGGGAACGTATGCTTTGACCGTCACGGGAAACGCAAAGGACGGTTCGTTCGGCCCGTTCACCGTCGTATTTGACACGTACGTCTCAGCAGACGGCACTGCTCCCGAACCGACCGGCCCCAGTCCCCTGCGCGTGTGGCTTCCTCTCGTCTTGCTTGCCGCCGTCGCGCTCATCGTTCTCACGTTCTTCATCAAGTGGGGTGACGCGTAATGTCGCTCGCAATCATCGTTCCGTTGCTCGCGATTGCGTCATTTCTCATCGTGACGTTCATTTCTGTAAAAACACGAACGGGGCAAATCACTCCCGTTCAGAACATTGCGAGGCTGATGCCGTACGCGCGGCCGGTCGCGTTCACCATTGCTATCTTGGTCGCAACCACCAGTTATACAATCGTTGCGCTTACGATTCCCGAACTTTCCGCGGCGCTGTCTGCGCTCGCGCGCGGGTACGGTTTCGCGTCGCTCATCTTCCTGTTCATCGCGCTCACGCCGGGGCTGATTCGCGTCTATTTCCCGCGTTTCGCGCTCAACGCGTTGCTCGTCCGCTCCCGCCGCGGGCTGGGATTGGGCACGTTCCTGCTCGCGTCACTGCACTTTCTCTTCGCGTTCATCAACAACCTGTCCGCGTCGCCGGGCGCCATCTTTTTCCTCGCTCCCGACGGACAAATCGCGATCGGGCTTGCAGTTATTGCGTTCGGCATTCTTTGCATTCTTGCGATGACCTCGCTCGACCTTGCAGTTGAATCGTTGGGCTTCAAAACGTGGAAACGCATCCACCGCCTGGTCTATCCTGCGACCGTGCTCGTTATCTTTCACGTCTTTTTGATTGGGTCGCACTACACCAACACCCGTTCCCTGATTCCTGCGTTGACGATGGGCATCGCGCTGGTGTATTTGCTGCTGGAATCCGGCGCGACGTTCATGATTCTCCGCAAGTCCGCGCGCCCGATTTGGAAGAAAGCAACGTACAGCGTCCTGCTGCTCGTCATCATGTCCGGCGGCGTGTGGGGCAGCAGCGTTGCGCTCCAACATGCGCCGCTGACGCCGTACGTCACGCAGCTTGCGTTCAGCAACAACGCTCCCAAATATTATGACAACCAGGCGCGTGTCAACCTCGTCAGCATGGACGACGGTTACATCGTCATTGACCAACTGCACGACATCCCGCACGTGATGCAGGCGATGACGATGGCGTACGACATCACTCCCGAAACCAAGGACGTCATCAGCGCGCTGAAAGAAGGAGATACAGTCAACTTCACGCTGGTGGGCATCAACAACATCCTGTTCCAGCTCGTGAATATCACGAAGACATAGCGCAACCTTTTTAAATCACTCACGGCGTCAGCCGACTATCGGGTCCGTAGTTTAGCGGTATAACGCCTCGTTGACGTCGAGGAGGTCGCCAGTTCGAATCTGGCCGGGCCCATTCGGTTGGTTCGACGGGCGCGGACAGGCTCACCGAGCGGCCTCGGTGTTTGTCTGGCCGGGCCCATCTGGCTGTTCAGCACAACATAGAGGTTCTAGTGTCGCTATTCCCCACAACATTTATATAGTATGCCG
Organism: Candidatus Nanoarchaeia archaeon; assembly: GCA_041488275.1. Classification (GTDB taxonomy): domain Archaea; phylum Nanobdellota; class Nanobdellia; order Woesearchaeales; family ARS49; genus DSQK01. Next base: position 51,606 of record JBGPOY010000006.1, on the reverse strand, counting down.
ACTGCAAAATATATCTTTTCCGTCGATTCAGAGTGAACTATGGGACGAATCAAGACACAGATGATCAAGCGGCTTACCTTCCAGTTGCTCCGCGAGTACAAGCCCGAGGCAAAGACCTCGTTTGAAGAGAACAAGTTTTTCGTCGAACAGCACTTGGGAGTCACGAGCAAGAAAATCCGCAACACCGTCGCGGGTTACGTCACGCGCCAGATGCGCCACCGCGACGAATCTTAATACATCTTTCTTCGCTATCTGTTCGCACATACCGCTCACAAACCTTTAAATATCCTCCAACGTTTGAAAGCGTTAAGATGGTGATGAAAAAGGAGGAATACTTCAAGTACTTTTTCGTGGGCTTGTTCGCGCTCACGGCGTATCTTTGCTTCCTCCTCGTCAATCCCCTGCTGGAATCCATCCTCGCCAGCTTCGTGCTCGCGTACACGTTCTATCCGGTCTACCAATGGCTCCTGCGCCGCATCAAGAGCCCCATCGGCAGCTCGCTCATCATCAGCTTCATTCTCATCCTGCTGCTGCTCATTCCCACCTTCTTCATCGCGGACAACATCATCACGGACGCGCGCGTCGGCTATCTGGTCATCAAGCAAAAACTCGCGACGGGCAACATCTTCGGCGTCGCGTGCCCCGAAGGCAGTACGAACCTCGCCTGCAAAATCACCGGTCCTTTGAAGACCATCCTTGCCGACCCGCAAGTGAACGTCTACCTGCAGGAGTCCATCAGCAAAGGCGCCACCTATGTCCTGACGAAACTCTCGGACTTCCTCCTCAGCCTGCCGCAAGTCATCCTGCAGCTGTCCGTCACGTTCTTCCTGACCTTCTACCTGTTCATCGACGGCGAAGCGATGATTGCGCACGGCCGAAGACTCATCCCGCTCTCACCAAAGCACCAGTCGCACATCATGCAAAAACTCAAGGACGTCACGTTCGCGGTCGTGTACGGCAGCCTCATCGTCGCGGTCATCCAAGGCGCGCTCGGCGGCATCGGATTCTGGATTTTCGGCGTCGGTAGCCCGCTCGTCTGGGGCATTGTCATGGCGCTCTTCGCGCTCCTGCCGGTCGTCGGCACGGCAGCCATCTGGCTTCCCGCGGCAATCTATCTGCTGGTCGTCGGCGCCAGCGAAGGAAACACCATCATGGTCTGGAACGGCATCGGACTGCTCCTGTGGGGCGCATTGCTCGTCAGCACCATTGACAATCTCATCAAGCCCAAAATCATCGGCGACCGCGCCGGCATCCACCCCGGGCTCATCCTCATCGGCGCGTTGGGCGGACTGGCCGTGTTCGGCTTCATCGGATTCGTCATCGGACCTCTGCTTCTCGGACTGCTGAAGACGCTCATCGAAATCTACGAAAAGGAAGAACTGCTCGGTAACGGCTCGCGATGAGACTGGTCGTCAAGGACATGGACATCCGGACCGGGCGCGTTCCGGTCGTCATTCTCAACCAACGCGACGCGAGCCGGATGGATTTGCACCACGGCGACCGCATCTTCGTCAGCAAAGGACGCAGGAAAGCCATCGCCATTCTCGACATCGCGGAAAGCGAGAAAGCCGTGCCGGAAGGGCACATCGGTCTGTTTGAGGAAACGCTGGGAGCGCTGCTCGCGCGCGACAAGGACGTCGTCGATTTCCAGCTCGCCCGCAAGCCCGAAAGCGTCGAGTACATCAAGAAAAAACTTGACGGCAAGACGCTCACGCCGTACGAAATCAACACGATTGTCAAGGACATCGTGTTCAACAACCTCACCGACATCGAGCTCACGAGCTTTGTCACGGCCAACTACGTGCGCGGGATGTCGATGGACGAAATCGTCGCGCTTACCCGCTCCATGGCGTTCTCGGGGCTGCACCTGCACCTGCGCAAGAGCCCCATCATGGACGTCCACAGCATCGGCGGCGTGCCCGGCAACCGCACGACGCCCATCATCGTTCCTATCATTGCTGCAGCGGGACTGACGATTCCGAAGACGTCTTCACGGGCGATTACCAGCCCCGCGGGAACGGCAGACATGCTGGAAGTGCTGACGAACGTCGTGCTTCCGAAGGAAAAACTCGAACGGCTCGCCTACCAAATCGGCGGCTTCATGGTCTGGGGCGGCGCCATCTCGCTCGCGCCTGCCGACGACAAAATCATCGCGATTGAGCACCCGCTCAACATCGACGCCGAAGGGCAGATGCTCGCCAGCATCATGGCCAAGAAAGCCAGCGTCGGCGCGACGCACCTCCTGCTCGAAATTCCCATTGACAAGAACGGCAAGATTACGGATGAAAAGAGCGCCGCGCACCTGCAGGGAATGTTTGTCGCGCTCGGCCAGCAGATGGGCATCGACGTGCACGTAACGACGACCGACGGCTCGCAGCCGGTCGGCAACGGCATCGGTCCCGCGCTGGAAGCGCGCGACGTCATCTGGGTGCTCACCGACGATCGCCGAGGACCGGCGGACTTGCGCGAAAAGAGCCTCAGACTGGCGGGCAAGCTGCTGGAGATGGGGAAAAAGGCAAAACCCGGCCAGGGTTACGCGCTCGCGCAGGAAATTCTCGACACCGGCAAGGCATACGAGAAGTTCATCGAGATGATTCGCGCGCAGGGCGGACCGAGAATCATCCACGCCGATGAAGTCCCGCTCAGCAAGCTCACGTACGTCGTGCGCGCGCCGCGCGACGGCAAAGTCATCGAATTTGACAATCGTCACTTGGCGCAGGTCGCGAAAAACGCGGGCGCGCCTTCCGACCCGGGTTCCGGCATCTTCCTCCACGTCCATCTGAACTCCGTCGTCAAGAAAGGAGAGCCGCTCTACACCATCTACGCGGACCACGCGTTCGAGATTGACTACGCGCTGAAAACCTGCCGCGAAAACTTGGGGCTGAGCATCAAATGACTCCCGCCGCCCTCGCGTTCAACCTCGGCGTGCTTGCATCGGCCTTGGTCATCATCACGCTCTCGGGCAACTACTTTGTCGACGCGCTCATCAGCTACGCGCGCAAGCTCGGGCTGTCCAACTACTTCATCGGCATGGTCGTCGTCGCCATCGCGACGTCATCCCCGGACATCGTCACGTCCATCATGGGCCTGCTTGCGGGAAGACCCGAAATTCTCTCGGGCGTCGTGATTGGCGGACTGATGATTGACACGGCATTCCTCAACGGCCTGTTCGCGATGCTGTCCAAGAAAATCAAGATTGACACATCCGTCATCAAGGGCATCGAGTTCGTCGTGCTCGGACTTATTCTCCTGCCGTACATCCTGATGATTGACGGCGAAATAACGCGCAGCGAAGGCATCGCGATGGTGCTCTCATTCATCATTTACGTGATGCTCATCTGGCACCGCGAGCAAAAATCAGGCAAGATGGTCAAGCAAGTGGCGATGAAATTCATCTGGCAGGACGCCGCGGTCTTTCTGCTCGCGTTGGGCGCGATGCTGATTGCCAGCAGATTTGCCGTCTACAGCGTCATCAACCTGTCCGCCGCGTTCCGCATCCCCATCTATCTCCTGTCCATTACGGTGCTTGCCGTCGCCGCCGCGCTTCCCGACGGCATCGCAGGCGTGCTCGCGATTGTCCGAGGCAAAGGAGGCGAAATCGGGTTCGGAGAAAACATCGGCACCACCATGCTCGAAATTAACCTCTTTACCGGACTCGTCGCCATCTTCACCCCCATGCACTTCGGCGTGTGGGGCGTCATTCTCGGCGTCAGCGGACTGATTTTGTGCTATTCCTTCTTCCTTGCAATACTCCGCCAAGGCGCCGTGACTCGCCAGCAGGGATTCTTCTTCCTCGGCGTGTACGGCATCTACCTCATCCTCGAAGTGCTCCGGACGCTGCATCTCGTCACGTGGCTGGGGTAGTTTTATAAAGCGCCCGAGAGGCGATTCTGCTATGGAATTCAAGGGATTTACGCTCGACCAGTTTCAGATTGACGCTATTGAAGCCGTCGAGAGAAATGAAACCGTCGTCGTGTCAGCCGCCACCGGCACGGGCAAGACGCTCATCGCGGACTACGTCATTGACAAGTTCTTGGCGCAAAAGAGGCGCGTCATTTACACCGCGCCTATCAAAGCGCTGTCCAACCAAAAATACCGCGACTTCAAGCGGCTGTACGGTCCGGAACACGTCGGCATCATCACCGGCGACGTGCAAATCAACACCGAAGCGCTCATTTTGGTCTGCACGACCGAGATTTACCGCAACATGCTGCTCGCGCACGACCCGCTGATTGAAACCGTCGCGTACGCCGTCTTCGACGAAATTCACTTCATCTCCGACATCGACCGCGGAACGATTTGGGAAGAAAGCCTGATTTTCTCGCCATCACACTTGCGATTTCTCTGTCTTTCCGCTACCATTCCGAACGCGCAGCAGTTCGCGGCGTGGATTGAGAGCATCCAAAAGCACAAAGTCACCGTCGTGAAGTACGACAAGCGCGCCGTTCCGCTGCAGCACATGCTGTTTGATTATCACTTCGGCATGCTGGAACCGAAAGAACTCAGAAAGGCGCTGCAGGAGTTTCCGAGAGACCCGGGAAAGAGGGACAAACGCAACAGGAACCGCGACCGGCGCGATAAACGGAATGACATTCCTGTCGTTGAACCTGCGCAGGTCATCAAGGAATTGAAGTCGAAGGGCTTGCTGCCGTGCTTTTATTTCGTGTTTTCCCGACGGGAATGCGAACGCAAGGCAAAAGACGTCGCGCAGAAATTCGATTTGCTCTCCCCTGAGCGAAAGAGCTCGGTCGGCGAGATTTTTGAACGCGTTATTCCTGAAGAGCTGCGTGAATTGGAGAGCGTCAAGATGATGCGCCAGCTCGCGTCTCGCGGTGTCGCGGTGCACCACGCGGGATTGCTGCCGCAATTGAAGGAATGCGTCGAACTCCTGTTCTCGGCGCAATTGATTTCGGTCCTGTTCACGACGGAGACGTTCGCCGTCGGCATCAACATGCCCGCGAAAGCCGTCGTGTTTTCTTCTCTGACAAAATGGGACGGCGCGAACTTCAGAATGCTGAACTCCAAGGAGTATTTCCAGCTCGCCGGACGCGCGGGAAGACGAGGCTTGGACACCATCGGCTACGCCGTGGGCGTCTTTGACGGCAAAGAGGAAGGACTCATCGAAAAAATCATCACACTGACGTCCGGCGACACCGAGCCGATTCGCAGCCAGTTCACGCTCTCGTTCAATACCGTCCTGCACCTCATCGCAAACCATTCTCCCGAAGAACGCGAAGTGATTCTGAAAAGCAACTTCGGCTACTTTGTCCTGCGGCAGGAAGGTTCGCACGTGCGCATCATGGCGACGTTCCGAAACAAAATCAAAGAACTCGTCAAGATGGGCTACCTCACTCCCGACGAGAAAATCACGTGGAAAGGCAACTTCCTACGCAACATCTACGCGAACGAACTGCTGCTCGGCGAGGTGTTCGCGACGGACCTGCACAACGAGTTCGACGAAGTCGAATTGTGCGTGCTGATTTCCGCGATTGTGTACGAGGAGCGAAAGAACGCCGAATTCAAGTTCGGCGCGCTCAAGAACTACGAAAGCATTCTCGCAAAACTGCGCAAGAATGCGTATGCGCACGACAAATTGAACAAGCTTGCGTTGAAACGGCTGGCGTTGCTTATCACGAGATGGGCCGAAGGCGCCGAATTTACCGAGATTCTCAAGTACACCGACGTTCCCGAAGGCGACCTCGTGCACGTCTTCCTGCGCGTCTGTGACGCAATGCGGCAACTCCGCCACGCCACCGACGATGAAGGGCTCAAAGGCAAGCTGTCCGGCTGTTTGAACCGCATGTATCGCGACGTTGTCAAAGTGAATTTGTAGTTGCTAAATCTTTAAAACAGCGACGATGCGCACGGTACTTGATGGGGTTTATCTACGACGAATTAATACCTGTTGCTATTCTCTATGACAACTCGGGATTAACAAAAGAGGAATATGCACAGAAACTCAGTACGATTGGCCCATGCGACAGCATCAACACACAGTTAGGTCTTGTGAGCGTCGCTGAATTTCTCAGACTGAAACCAAGGAGCGACCGAAGTATTAATCTGCGAAGTTACGCACTCGAGCTTGATTTTAACTCCACGTTCGATTATTGGCGTCATACCATCACGCAAGGGTTTCACGACGTCCCTGAGCTCAAAAGAGAAGGGTACCATGATTCCTCGCTTTGGGTTTATGCTCGACGTTCTCACCGAGCCCTTCCTTCTGAGACCATCGCGTTGAAGAAAACCTCGTACGATTCCGGTGACTTGCTCAGTTGCGACTATCGCTGGCCGCAGTTTCTCGACGGAATGAACGCACACGTCATCTCGGTCCAGAATGGTCGAGAAGTCAAGAGTTGGCGAGATCATGGCATGAACGGCAGGCATTGGCACTATGCCGACCAGAAACTCCACGTTATTCCCTTCACCAAGCAAAGTGATTACTTCATTCACGAAACTCTCGATGACCTCTTCAAACAGCATTCTGAAATCGACCCAGAAGTAATTTGGGATTTTGACCAGCAAGAGGGAAGTTTCCGCGTAGGCTGGCGTCCAAAAATCAACGCCTGTTTCCGCTGGAGACAAGAGAACGGCAGACTGTATGTCGACAAGAGCACCTTTGACGGCATCCCCCTGCATTTTAGCATGACCTCTGAGGAGGGATCCGGAGAATCCTACGGATTTACCGACCTTATTCTCACTGCTGAAACCATCCGTACAAAGTACTGGAAAATGCTCGAGCACGCAGGATTGAGGAATCTCAATGAACTTCTCTCAGCTCACCCTGACGTCATTCCACGCTACGAACGAGCCATATGGGACGCGGAAACCTCACTCTTTGCGAAGCGCAGGGGAATGACGCACACGCAGCTGTTGCGGTTCAGGATGGGCGTGCTTCCCTTGAGCGAGATTCCGCGCGCACCGCCTGAATCGCCCAAAGCGCTTAAGCCTTGGGAACAGGAGCTCAATGAACTGCCCGCAGAGCCAACCGAGTTAGATCCCAACGAAGAAATCCCCTTCTAACTGATAGTGCCTAATCAATTTCGAAATTCTTGTTGTTCATAGTCACGAACTCTCACTTTTCACGAACACGGTTCACTTTTTGCGAACCCTCACCACGTGCCTAACTCTCACTGATAAATTCAATTCTATATAGAAATATTTTTTACTGAGTCAACCCTGCCTCACATGAGCAAACGCCAGATTTTCTCGCTAGGCACTAGGTGTGAGGTCCAAACGTGCAAGAAGTAAGGATCGCAACCACCCCACGTGACTGCCCAAGCAGTATTGAGCAGCATCGCAGGCGTAGTTAGGAGCTCAGGTTGGAGTTTTAGGCAGCATACGACTATAGAAAGTGAGTGTTCAGCGTTCGCTGGACAGAATTGCGTGCTTCATCCCTGCACGGGCCATCTCATCACGGCCGCTGACGAAGCGCGCCGCTCTCTCCGTGGTGCGCAGCAGCCGGACTGCAGGCTCTGCTTCCTTCAACAGGCGTTCTTCTTTCACAAGCGCGTCAGCTTCTTTCAGCAATTCTGCCTCGCGGGCGAGCACGAGCTCATGCGCGACCTTCTGAGCATCAGCGATTTCCGTGCCCGCCGCAGCAATCGACGCGAAACGCGCGTAGATACGGAACGCGGCGTAGAACGGCAGTATGGCAACGATGTCCAGCCAGTACAGTTTGATGAACTTGACGATATTCCTGATGTGCAGCCACTTGAAAATCAGGTCCACGACGAAAAAGAAGATGACGAACGCGTCAAATATGGTCACGTACGGTTCCAAGCGGCTCAATTGATAGAACGACCAGAACGGGTTGTCGACGAGCAATTCCGCCGCGATGATGATGAGTAAGTACGGAATGATGGCGTCGGTGAAGCGCTCAAACACGCGAAAGAACACAGGAAAATGCGTGTGGTGCGGATGCGGGTCGTAATGTGACGTGCGCCTCTTTTTCACAGGAGGCGAAAGAACGAATTGCCTTAAAAAGGTTGTGAGTCTCTGACGGCACCGGCAGGATTTGAACCTGCAGCCCCTTGCGGGATCCGCTCTCAAGGCGGACGCACTACCGGATTATGCGACGGTGCCAATAAATTGTATCTACGGGGCACCGACGCGACCGCCGAGCGGACTCGGCGTGGATGCGACGGTGCCAAATATAGTGGTGTCGCGTCGAGACGGCTTTTTAAACATTCCCTTGGCTATTTCTCAATCTTCTTCAGCATTTGTTCGAGGAAATCGAAGCCCTGCTGCCAGAACTTCTCGGACGTGATGTCTGCTCCCAAGGCGTTCGCCATGTCGACCGGCGCCTTGCTTCCGCCGGCGGCGAAGAATTCCATAATGCCTGGCACGGCCTTTTGCCCGTCTTTGCGGAATTGCTCGTACAATGCGTACGCCATCAGCTTGCCGAACGCGTACGCGTAGCAATAGAATGGCGAGACGTGGATGTGCGGGATGATGTTCCACTCGTTTTTGAACAATTCGTCGGTTTCGATGCCCGGACCGAGCTGTTTTTTGAGGTCGTCAAAGTACACCTTATCCAGTTCGGGCGCGCTCGCGCCTTTGGCAATCAAGTCGTGCGCTTTTTTCTCGAACGACACGAACCCCGCCTGTCGAATAATCGACGCATACGCGTCATCGAGCAGTTTGAACGTCAATTGCTCCGCGCGTTCGGGATGCAATGCCATCGTGCGCTCGATAACGAGTGTTTCGGCAAACGTCGACGCGGTTTCTGCCACGGGCAAGCCGGGCATGAACGTCAGGAAACTCTTTTTACCCGCAAGGATGAAGTGCACCGCGTGCCCAAGCTCGTGCGCGAGCGTGGTTGCGTCCTCGAACGTGTTGGAATAGTTCAACAGGACATACGGCATCTGATCGTTCGTCCGAGACGCGCAGAACGCGCCGGAGCGCTTGTTGGGCTGCACCTGAGAGTGCACACGCTTCTGGTCGAGCATTTGCTTGGCGTGGTCACGGAACTCCGTCGAGAACGCGCCAAACGAGTCCAGCATCAGCGTGACGGCTTCGTTAAACGAGACGCTCGGGCGTTCCGTGGCAATCGGAGCATACACGTCGAAGCGCCGCATCTTGGCGAGCTTCAACCGTTGCTGCTTGGCTTTGAAAAATCGGTGGAACAGTTTGTTGTTGCGCTCGCACACGCGCAGCAATGCGTCAACCGCCGCGTCCGGCAGGTCGTTGCCGACGTTGCGCGGCTGTATCGGTTGTTTGTATCCGCGGAGTTTGATGGCTTCGTCGCTCCAGCTCGTCACCAACGCGCGATAAATCTCGCTCAGGACGGGCTTGTGCGGCGCGTACGTGCCGAACAGCGTGCGGTATGCCTGCTCGCGGACGTCCGGCGACGGGTCTTGCGTGTAGCGCGCCAGTTGGTCGCGCGCGAGTTCCTTGCCGTTGAACGGGAATTTCAGTCCGTTCGTCAATACTTCATAGACGGTCTCGAGCGCGTTCGCGCCCGACGTGTCCTTGATGGAGATGATGCGTTCTTCCTTTTCGGGCAAAATGAATTTTGCGTTTTCGCGGATGCGGGAAAAGAATTTCTGGTGCGGTCCTGCGGCGGCAATCAGTTCCTTTGCTTTCGCGTCCGGCAAATCCTTGAACCAGTGCGTGAAGAAGCGAGTACGGTTATCGATGTCCGTGCAGAACGATTCGAGGAAACTCGACCGCGCTGACGCCTCTTGGTCAGCGGTGTTTTCGGTGAACTTCAAATCAACAAAGCCCTTCAGGCGCGAGAGCTGGCGCTCGAGCACGATGGATTCTTCCGTGATGGCGAGAAACGTTTTTGCGTCCGTGGAGTTTGTCAGTTTCGACTTGTGCTTCTCAAACGCCGCTGTTTTTTGCTCGACTTCTTTCTTTGCCTTTTCGATTCCTTCCGGAAGCAGCGGGGACAAGTCCCACGCGCCGGTTTCGTACACTGCCATGCGCTTTCCGCTCACACGCTCCTTTAAGTGCTTTGTGCTGGCGCAATCTATAAAAGCAACAGCCGCCGAACAGAGCGCATGGCAATGCCGAAGACCGAAGCCGAGTGGAAGAAGAAACTCAACCCTGAAGCGTATCACGTGCTGCGCGAGAAAGGCACGGAAGCGGCAGGCACCGGCAAGCTCTTGCACAACAAAGAGACCGGAATGTACGTGTGCGGCGGCTGCGACGCGCCTCTCTTTCCTTCAAACGCGAAGTTCGAGTCCGGCACGGGCTGGCCGAGCTTCGACACCGCGACCGAAAACGTCGGGCAGCGCTCCGATGACAGCTACGGTATGCACCGCGTCGAAGTCTATTGTAAGAAGTGCGGCGGGCATCTCGGACACCTGTTTGACGACGGTCCGACTGCGTCGGGAAAACGGTTCTGCATCAATTCCTGTTCATTGAATTTCAAGAAAAAGTGAGGTGCATTATGGCAAAAATGGGATTTACGGAAGGCGCGGGCTGGATTTTGTCCATTCTCGGCGGACTCCAGCTTGGGCTGATGGGCGCGTTCGGCTTTGACCTGGTCGGGAGCGTGCTCGGCGGCGGCATCGTGACGCGCATCCTGTACGTGCTCATCGGGCTGTCGGCGGTCGCAGGCATTTGGCAGTTCGCGCTGCACGTCAAGAAGCCATAATTGTTTTTGTATAGAAATAAAAGCGGCACGGTATAAGAACGCCGTAAGTCACCCTCGGAAAACTGCGAAAGATTTATATACTAGTTCTTGACTTCATTATATAAGGTTAATTATACTCAAGAATACACAACGCGGGAGAGCACGGGTTTGGGGGCTTCTCTCTGGAGGGTGTTCCGATGTTGTACGTCAAGAAATGTCCGGAATGTGGCGGTATCAACCTGTTTCTGAACCGCGAGAAAGGAGAGATCATCTGTAAAGACTGCGGTCTCGTGGTCGAAGACAAGATGGTTGAGTTCGGCCAGGAATGGCGCGAGTTCGACTCCGACGGCGGCGACGAGGAATCTCGCAGGCGTACGGGCGCTCCGTTGACGTACACGCAGTTCGACCAGGGACTGGGCACCGAAGTCGGCCAGAAAGCCGACCTGCTTTCTCTCGGGGCAAAGGACCGCAACAAGTTCTTCCGTCTCCGCAAGTGGCAGTACCGCATTTCAACCGCTATCGAGCGCAACCTCAAGCTGGCGCTCGCGGAACTCAAGCGCGTTTCTTCGTATCTCAAGCTGCCGAAATCCGTCGAGGAAGAGGCCGCAATGATTTACACGCAGGCCGTCCAGCGCGGACTCGTCCGCGGACGCTCGATGGAATCGGTCGTCTCGGGCGCGCTCTACGCCGCCTGCCGCCGCCACGAAGTGCCGCGCACGCTCGACGAACTTTCCGAAGCCTCAGGCATCGAAAAGAAGGAAATCGGGCGCACGTACCGCTTCGTTACTCGAGAACTCGGCATCACGATTTTGCCGTCGAACCCGGCGGACTACATCGCGCGCTTCGCTTCCTCGCTGAAGCTGAACGCCGAAACGCAGTCCAAAGCCGTTGACATCCTCGAAAGCGCGCAGCACGAGGAACTGACCTCCGGACGCGGCCCCACGGGCATCGCGGCAGCCGCATTGTACGTCTCGGCCTTGATTCACGGTGAAAAGCGCACGCAGCGCGAAGTCGCCGACGTCGCGGGCGTGACCGAAGTCACCATCCGAAACCGCTACAAGGAACTCCTCGAAAAGCTGAAGCTCGACAAGGAAATCAAGAAGACCAAGAAGAAGGGCAAGAAGTAATTTTTCACTTTTTTATTCACGTATGACCATCAACGGACATTCTGATTTGCACGCGGAGCCCAAGTCGGGCTGGTTGAGAAAAACGGTTCTTCTCGGCACACTCGTCAGCGCGCTCGCGGCGGGCGGCTGGTACGCGCACAAGCGCACCGAACGCCACGTCAAAAGCGTCGCGATGGTTGCTCCTCGTCTCGGACCGAGCACGCTCGACCTCTTCTTGAACAAGTACAAGCTCCAAACGTCTTCAACGAACTGGGACATTGAATACGACGACGGCACCGCGTACACGCTCACGTACCGCGAAGGAAACTCGAAAACGCTCGAATCGCTGTTCGGCGCGAAAGAAACGAACGTGCAACCCGGCGACTGGTGGGAAGTCGACGGTTTCCGGCGTCCCGTGAACCTCGTCAAGCGCGGCGGCTGGCCGTGATGCTCGGCATTTGCTCGGACCCGCACGCGAACCTTCCCGCATTGGAAGCGATTCTCAAAGACATGCGCGCCAAGGGCGTCGCGGACAGCGGCAAATACTGCCTCGGCGACATTGTCGGCTACCACGCGGACCCGAACAAGACCGTCAATCTGCTCATCAACGAACATTTCAAGTGCCTGAAAGGCAACCACGACAAGTACGCGCTGGATTTCTATTACGCGAAGGCGGACGCCCGCGCGGAACTGAAACGGCACTATTTGGAAACCGTCAACCAGCCCGCGCTCGAAGCGATTGAGTGGACCGCAGGACAGCTTACGCTGAAATCCGCGGAGTTCCTCAGCAAACTGCCGCTCATCAAAAGCACGGAAGCGGATGACTACCACATCATTTTCACGCACGCGTCGCCGCATTCCCTGCCCGAAAACTGGGCGTACATGATGCACGGCGTCGATGACACAAACCGCCGCACGTTCGCGCGCGAGGCGTTTTCGCAGATGCGCGAGAAAACCCTGCACATCTTCGGGCACGAGCACGTGCCGTTCCTTATCGGCGCCGATGACGACCTCGCGTACACGCACCTGTTACAGGAAGGCTCCGCCGGCACGGTCCTCGAGCCGATGCTCAACGACAAAGTCATTCTCAACGTCGGCAGCGCGGGGCAGCCGCGCGACGACAACCTCAACGTGTGCTGGGTGTCCTTCGACACCAAAAACAATCTGCTCGAGTTTCATCGCGTCGCTTACGACCGCGCGAAGACGCAGCGGCGGGTCATCAAGGCGGGCTATGACACCACCAACGCGATTTCAAGCCGGCTTGAGTTCGGCAAATAGCGTTTCCGAGAAATTCTTCACTTCGTTTTCCTGAACCGCGACGCCTTCGGACGCGAGCAATCGCACTTTCTTGTCCATCTCAACGCCCTTTGTTTTGCCCATAAAGCCGCCCAAGGAGCCGTCAGACGCGACGACGCGGTGGCACGGGACTTCGGGAGCGAACGGGTTGTTCTTTAACGCTTGACCGACCGCGCGCGGGCTACTGTTGAGCGCTTTCGCCAGCAGTAGGTACGTCGTCACCTTTCCTTTCGGAATCGTTCTGCACGCGTTGTACACCCTCGTCTGGAACTCGGTCGGCATGTTCGAGCTGCTGGATGCTCTCAATAATATACCTTTCGATGTCTTCCGGAGCCGTGAGTTCGCTGAACTTCTCCGGACCTTCAAGAACAGGCACGCGTACGGGTGGATACGCGAGGCGGTGATGGGCAAGCGACTTGATTCCGACGTTGGCAGCTTGGGCATCCAACATCTGGCGGATTGCTCCTGACGCGTTGCCGACAATCAATTGTTTTTCCATCGCAGGACGTTTGATGAGTTCGATAATGCCTTCGATGTGCTGCGGCGGCGCACTCCGGCAAAGCCCGAAATCGATGACAAAACGCTCGTTGACCGGTCTGCCATACAGCGCGGGAACGTACTGTTTCATTTGCTTTTCCGTTTCGAGCAGCGGCACGCGCAGCACGAACTCGTTCGTGACTCGATGTTCCGCGTCTTCAACCAACGCGTTCTTGAGCTTGTTGAACGTGCTGCGGAGCACGGACGCGGGTCGGCGCAACAGCAGTTCAGCGCCGGCGTATTCTCTGCCGTACTCGGTCGGGAATTTGTAGAGCGTGAGCGTTTCGGCGGGGATGCTTCCCGCGTATTTCTTGCGCAGCTGGAGCTGCGGCGCGTCCGCTTCCTTCGGGCTGCCGAGCTCCACGACGTGCTTCTCGATATCCTGATGTTCGATGTCGCGGATGATGCGCTGAAACTTGCTGATGTTGTTTGCCGGCAGGTGCTGCTTTCTGATTTCGAGCACATCATCGTTGAATCGCTGTACGACGTCGTCTTTCGGCGTGCGCAGCGCGGCGTCAACGCAGTACGCCAATCCTTTCAGTTCCGCGGCGTAGGCGTCGCTGGACAGAAACGAGCGAAAAGGTTTGCCTGCCACGTCCTCGTGCGAGTATGCCAGAAGTGAGCGCGCGCCCGTGCTCACGCGGCAGATGTTCGATTCTCTATCCAATAGCACGTACGCCTGCCGCGGACCGGTGCGGGCGTCGTAGCGGTCCAGCAGGCTGTTCAATAACCAGTCAATGCCCGCTCGACGTTTTTCATCCAAGCTGTTTCACCAGCGCGGCAAAGGACGCGTCAGAAGGCTTGTCCTTGTAGGCTTTCGCGGCGGTGATAAGGGATTTGTCGTTGATGGTGATGCCTTTGGTCTTGAGCACGCTCTTCCAGACCATCAGGAACTGGCAGAGCTGCGTGACATTGTGCGGGCGATGGCTCGGATGCGTTCGTTCGAAGTCGATGAGCACGACTTTTCCTGATTTCGTGACGATGGCGTTCTTCAAGGGGCGGTGCATTTCCTCTTTCGCGATGCCGAGAGTGTCCAACACGCGCGCTTGGTGCAAGAGGTCTCTGAGGAGCGGCTTAACTTTCGGTTTCGGTGCCTTGGGCAGCCAATCGCGCAAGTAATCGCCCTCGACAAATTCGTAAATGACTAAGTCGTCCTTTGCAAGCACGAGCTTCGGTCCGACATGATGCTTGTTCACGAGCGCGAGCGTCCTGCCCTCGTTGCGGACGCGCCCTTGCGCTTCGCTGGTCGGCTTTTTTATTTTCGCGGCGACTTTCAAGCCGTCCTTCATCGCGGTGTAGACAACGCCGCGCTCGCCTTCGTCCAGATAGTGCACGTGCGTGAAGCCCATTTGTTCCAGTCTGCGCGAGATTTCGGGCTTGGTGAGCAGGTAAACGAACAGTTCCTCAAAGAACATTCTGCTGGACATCAAGGGTTTGAAGTCCAAGCCGTTAAGCCTGATGAGTTCCTCGACCTTGTACCGGTGCGTGAGGTTGGAAAACAGGAGCAGGACCTTGCCGTCCGGCTGCAGGAACAAAGGAACGTCCGTGAGAAAACGCTCGATAAGTTCGTAGCCGTGCTTGCCGCCGATTAATGCCTTGTCGTGCTTCTTGCCGTCCGCAGGAAGGTACGGAGGATTGAAAACGATGGTGTCGAACTTCAGTTTCGCGAGCTTGCCTTTCTTGAACGCGGAGAACAAATCGCTGACGTAGCATTCCAGCTTGCGCTTCTTGATGGTTTTCTTGCAGTGCGTGACCGCGGCGGAGTTCTTGTCCACCGCGATAACTCGTTCGACCTGCGGAAGCTCTAATGCGGCTTCGGCTTGGATGCCTGAACCGGTGCCCATGTCGAGCACAACGCCCTTCGCGTGCTTGCGCACCTGGTCAGAAAGAAGAAACGAATCCTCACGGGGTTCGTAAATGCTCTTTTTCACGAAGAAACCAACTGAGAATTGCTATTTAAAGGTTTGGAACGATTTATTTCAGAACGCCCAAGCACTTGGTTTCCTTGTGGTTGCAGCCTTCGCACACCCAGTTGATGTACTTGGCGTTGCCCGAGATGCTGGCGAAGTTCTTGATCATCCGTCCCGAACACTTCGGGCACGTGCCTTCCTTCTTTTCCTCTTCTGCAGGTCGTGGCATACTGCAGTTTTCGGCGCGGGATATATTTAAGCTTTTAGCGAGTGGAGTAACAAGGCATAAAAGGCAGGAAACCCTTCCGAAACGCATGGACGCTCCCCGCGATTCGGACATCAGCGAACGGTTTCGCAAGTACGTGAACCGGCAGGACGTTCCCGCCGCCAAAGCGCAGGAAGACTGGGTCAAAATCATCGCGTTCGACCCGAACAAGACGTCAACCGGGATTGAATTCATCGAAGCGATTCTCGACGCGAACGGGCTCACGAAAGGCACGGATTACCGCAACGGCGCCGGCCCCGGCGGCAACACCGAGATTTACATTCATAGCAGTGTCGCGACCGAACGATACCTGCCTGCGCTCCAGCAATACTGCGAACGGCACGATGCGACGTTCGACGCCAGCGTAATTGAAGAAGGCATCAAGAAACTGAACGACTTTCGCGCGCGACATCAGCGAAAGAAAAATGCGCCCTGAAACTCAGGCGCGAGGAACGTATTTTCTTGCGCCCAGTATCATCCTCTTGAAAATGAATCGCTCTGCCTGCGCAAGCGACTTGCTTTCAATGATGAATCCGAACACGCGCTCTTTCTCGCGCGAAATGACTGCGACCTTGTCGCCATAGACGTACAGCCACGTCGGGAATGACTTGAACGAGTCGTCAATGTAGATTTCCGTGAGGCGATGGTATTTCTTGTCGTTGAACAGCGGAATCTTGGTAATGCTGCGGTCCGTGATGACCTTGGTCGAGATGTTGCGCGCGATACGCTGCTTGCGATAGTCCTGCGTGACGTGTTTCGACGCTCGCTCGCTGATGGCAAACGAGCCGTATGAGACAACCGGCTTTCCGGTCGCGAGAATGTCTTGGTAAATGCGCAGCAGGCCGCCTCTGCCTTCATAGAAGTCTACGGTCGGGCGCTTGCCGATAATGCTCATCCGCGCCTTAAGCTCGGGAACCGCCTCGCGCACGCGCTCGAGACGCTTTGCAAACGAGCTCACGAGCGTCTCCGGCGGGGATGCATGAAAGAACAAAATGTGCCCTTTTCTCACCGCCCCAACGATGCCCTTGCGCCCCAGCCCGAACAGCAGGTCGTACATCGTCGTGCGATTGATGCCCGAACTTTCGGAAAGCCGCGTCGCGGTCGCCTCCCCGAACTCAAGCAGCGTGAGATAGACCTTGCTTTCCTTCGCGTTCAAGCCCCACGCGCGCAATGCCCCGTCAATATCTGCCACGACGCTCCTGTAACCGCACAAGTATTTAATGATTGTCGTTGCTTTTCCACGACAAAGATAGATATTGCGCAGCTCCTCCTTGTCACGAACGCTGCGACGCAGCAAGGAGGCACGCATGGCACCGAAAGACAAGGAAAACACCCGAGAATACCGCGCGAATTACGAAGCGGGCAGGCATGACAGTAACAAGGAAGGCATTGTTTCGAAAGCACTGCATCCGCTCCGCGAACTCATGTCCTCAGACAGTCCGCGAACCGACGCTTACGAAGACGGATATCACGGGCGAGACTTTGACCCTCCGAGCTCGGGCGGCGATGGCGGCAGCAGCGGTGGCTGTTTCCTCACGACGGCCTGCGCTCAAGCCATGGGCTTGCCTGACGACTGCACTGAACTTCAAACGCTGCGCGCATTCCGCGACAACCACGTTCTCCACTCTCCCGGTGGGCGGGCGCTGGTCAAGGAATACTACGCAATCGCGCCCGGCATCGTGTCCTCGCTTGAAGCGAGAGCGGATGCGCGCAGTCTTTTTCACGACCTCTACGTCGGCGACATTCGCGCCGCGCTTTCGTTGATTGAACGCGGCAAAGACGATGAAGCGATGCGGCATTATCAAAGAATGACTCGACGGCTGGAAACGCTCTGCAAAACGAGCTCGTAGAAATTTGCTTTTTATTTATTTATTGTAGCGTTTTTCTGCGCGCTCACGAACTAATTACCCACGACGTTAAAGTGCAGCGAGAAAATCATGTCGCGGATTTGTTCTGTTGAGCGGAACTGGTGCTTGCTCGACGGCGGCAACAGCTCGAGGTGGAGCGTCTTGGCGTTCACTTTGTCCTTGATGCTGTCAATCCACGGCTTGAGCAGGTCCATCAGATCGGGCTGGGCTTCGATGTGCAAATCGATGACGTCCTTCTTTTCAAGTCCTGACTTCTTGCGCGCGTCCTGAATTCTGCGCGTCATCTCGCGCGCGTAGCCCTCGCCTTCCAATGCGGCGGACTGCTGGTTATCGAGGTACACGATGCCGTTGGTGAACGGAACTTCGATGAGGTGCGCGGGAACTGAGCGCGTGACTTGGAAGTGCGCGAGCGTGAGCTTTGCCTCCACGCCGGGAATCTTGACTGCAGCGAATCCCTTGGACTTCGCGTCGTTGTAGAGTTTGTGCAAGTCGTGCTTCTTCAGCTCGGCAAGCAGCGCAGGCGCGTGCTGCTTGAACTCCTTGCCCAGAATGCCGGTATGAATGTGCACGTCTTCCTTGACTTCCGGCAAGGTTTCCTGCACTTTGACGTCCTTGATGTTCGTTTGCGACTTGATGACGTCGCCGAGCGCGTGCACGGACGCTTTCACGTCGGGGTTCGTTGTTACGACAATGAGCCCTTTCACCGGCCAGCGCACGCCGAGCTTGATTTTCTCGCGCGCGAACAACGCTGCCTGCATCACATTACCCGCAATCCGGAAGTGCGTTTCCAACGCCGTGTTGATTTCGCGCTCGTTTGCCTTCGGCCACTCGAACAGGTGGATACTTTCGGGCTTCAGCCCGAACGCTTCCTTGAGATTCTGATACATTTGCTCCGTGATGAACGGCGCGACCGGAGCCAGTAAGACAAGCGTGTCCAAGAGCACACGATACATCGTGTTCACGACCGCCTTCTTTTCTTCGTCCGTGCCAGTGCCTGCCTTGTCGCGCACCAATTGGATGTACGTGCGCGAGAGTTCGAGGTAGAGGTCTTCGACCATCCACGGGATTTCGTTCAAGTGGTGCGTGTCGAACGCTTTCGTGACCTCCTTGATGGTCGTTTGGAGCCTGCTGATGATGTACTGCTCGGGAACGTCGAGGATGAGCCCTTTCGCACCGAGCTGCAGTCCCGTCGTGCGCGCGAAGTCAATCAGGTAGTTGTGGACGTTCCACAGGACGAGGAGGTTCTTGTACTTGCTCTTGATGTCCTCAAAGTTGTACAGTTGGTCGAGTCCGGGCTGCGCCGCGCCAATCTGGTAGTAGCGCAGCGAGTCCGCGCCCCAGTCCTTGATGACTTCTTCCGGCTCAATCTGGTTGCCCAGCGACTTTGACATCTTGCGTCCGAGCGCGTCGTCAATGAATCCGTGCATGTAGACCGCTTTGAAGCTCGGCTTGCCGAACGCAATCATCGACGCGATGTGGAGCATATTGAACCAGCCGCGAATCTGGTCCTTGCCTTCGAGAATGAAATCCGCGGGATACAATTTCTTGAACTCGTCCTCGCGCTTCGGGTAGTCGAGACAGTTCCATGCGGTCGTGCCGGCGTCCACCCACACGTCAAGGACGTCGGGAATGCGGTGCTTCATCCCGCCGCACGCGCACTTGTACTTCAGTTCGTCAATCCACGGCTTGTGAAATTTCGTGACTTTGCTCTTGGTCGCGTGCTCGAGCTCGTCGAGCGAACCGTACACGTCAAAGGAATCGCACTTCTGGCATTTCCAAATCGGAACAGGAGCGCCCCAGAAGTTCTGGCGCGTGATGCTGTTATCGCGCAAATTCTTGAGCCACGACTCGAACGCGTTGAAACCCGCTTCCGGAACCCACGCGATGCGCTTGTTCGTCTCGATGAGCTTGTCTTTCAAATCTTCAATCTTGAAGAACCATTGCTGCGTCGTGCGGAACACAATCGGGTTGTGGCAGCGCTGGCAGTGACCGTACTCGTGCTCGACTTTCGTCGTCGCAATCAACGCGCCGCGTTTCTTGAGCGCTTCAATGAATTTTTCGTCATCTTTCTTCGCTGTCAGGAGACTGAACTCGCGCATCGTTTCCGGGAAGCGCCCGCGTTCGTCAATGACGTTCCACGCGGGCAAGCCGTTGCGGTGCCCGACTTCATAGTCTTCAGGACCGCAGCCGGGAGCACAGTGCACGAGTCCGGAACCGGCGCTCGTATCGACGTATTCCGCGCTCAACAGAACCGTATGGAGTTTCGGCGACTTCTTCTTCATCACCGCGTACTCGGGAATGATGTCGTGGAACGGATGCGTGTATTCCAATCCTTCGAGCGTTTCGCCCTTGAATTCTTCGATGAGTTTGAACTGCTTTTCCGCGACTGCCGTGATGACAACTCCCGCAAGCGCCTTGGAAAGAATCCACGTTTCGCCGTCAACGTTCGCGCGGACGTAGTCGAGCTCGGGGTTGACCATGATGGCGAGGTTCATCGGAATCGTCCAAGGAGTCGTGGTCCAGATGATGAGGAACTCGTTCTTCTTTCCTTTCACGGGGAACTTGACGAAAATGCTCGTGTCCGTGACCGTCGCATATTCCAAGTCGTGCTTCGCGAGGCTCGTCTGGCAGTGGGAACACCACGGCATCGTTTTCAGCGCTTCGTACAGGCGCTGTTGCTCGTGGGCGCGCTTGATGAGGAACCATTCGCCGCTGATGAACTCGCGCGTGATGGGCTGGTACGCGTTGTCGAAGTCCATCCAGACGCCCAAGCGCTTGAACGTCTGGTTCATGATACCCATCATTTCGATGCAGAACTTTTCGCACTCGTCGTTGAACTTGCCGACACCAAACTGCTCGATATCTTGCTTGAACGGAACGTTGAACTTCTTCCTGACCTTGTTTTCGGTCGGAAGCCCGTGCATGTCGTACCCCGCGCGGTCCCAAACATCGAAGCCCGACATTCGCTTGTAACGCAAGACCATGTCCTTCAGGGACTTGTTCCAGCTCGTGCCGATGTGCACCTTTCCTGACGTGTAGGGAGGGCCGTCCAAGAAGTAATAGGACTTCTTTCCTGCGCCGCGTTCCTTTGCTTTCTGGTAAATCTTGTTGCGCTCCCAGAACGCAAGGATTGCCGGTTCCACCGCTTTCGGGTCGTACGACGACATACCATCCAAAGGAAGGAGAGGGTTTAAAAAGATTGCCTGCGCTTTGTGAGCAGGGGGCATATGGAAGACAGTACTCGCATAGCGGACATCATCAACAACTTCGGCAAATCCCGGGGTGTTGAGTTTGCGGCAAGCGCGCACTGGGACGCGTTCCACGAACAGCACTGCATTTCCATCGACATTTCTCGTTCAGGACACGCGGCGTATCAACGCAACTACGGCGCGCTGATTGACACCGCAACACTCGCGACCAAGGACAACTTCCGCATCGTGGACCACGACTCCGCTCGCGAACTCCGATTGATTGCGGAGCAGGGCGAGCCGCACTACGACGCCATCATTCTGCACGACTTCACGCAAGAGGAGACGCTGAAACACCGCGAATTCTACCGCCGACTGGCGAAAGCGGTCAACAAATCCACGTTTTTGCCCGCCGACGAAGTCGGGCTCGTGAACGACGTCGCCGCGCGGCAATGGTTCCGAGGACAAGCGAACGAAGACAACCCGCACTATGTCGAGCGCTGCAAGGATTTGTTCTCGCTCGTGAACCACCTCGTCATCCCGCGCGTGAAGCTCGCAGTCATTGACTTGGGGCACGTCGTCGGCAGCGAAGACGTCATCGTGCCTCTCGGACGGGCGCAGGCAGAAGGCAAGTACGTCGTGTTCGTCGCGCCGACATCCTACCACGTCGAAACCGTGCGGGAAGTGCTGGACAAAACCGCGGTTTTCAACATGTTCGGCAGGAAGCACGACTATCCTGAGGACATGCTCGAATCGCCGTACGTCTGCATGTACAAGAAAGGCTTCCGCGCGCCGCTCGAGCACTACAAACGCCTGTGGGAGTTCATCAGGTACGACAACGACACGGACTGCTTCGCGAAGCTCGGCGAGAGCGCCAAGAAATTCTTTGAGGCAAATCCTTAAATATCCTGCTGACCGCCTCTGTTCTATGCCCGAGCCCCGCAAGCCCGCTCCCAAAATTCAGGTCATCACGCCTGACGAGATTATTTCTATCGAGAGCAAGGTGACCGTCAGAGAAGTCGCGAAGGCGCAGTTGAAAGTCATCGAGCAGTCGAAGGCATGGCAGGAGCACCAGAAAGCGCACAAGGACGCGCGGCTGTCCGTGATGGGTGCTGCGGAGAGCAAGGACTTGGGTCCGATGGAGAAAGCCATCTCGACGTTCGCGAGGGAAGCGACGCGGCAAAACGAAACTCCGAAGAAAGGCATTCGCCCGCCGTCGTTCGAGGAAGAGCAGTCGCGCGCTCCGGGTCAGGAAGTCAATGTCAAGCTTACGGGTGCGTACAAATCCGGCGCTGCCGACAACCAACAGTTCAGCTATCACGGCGGGCACGGTCCGGGAACGATGATGGCGAGCTGCACGTGCGGGCAGACGTTCAAGACCGACGACGACGGCAACACGCAGCAGTACAAAATCAAGACCGACGTCACGTCAGCCGGAGACGCGGGCAGTTACAAGAAATCCGACGCGCACCACGACTCGCCGAGCGCGAGTTACAAGAAGTCCGTGCACGAAGATATTCAAGAGACGCGAAAGTACGGGCGTTAATTCTCAGAAGAACAGCGAATACACGAACGACACGACCGGATCGATGTTTGGACCGTACACAATCGCGCCGCCGAGCGCTCCTACGACCGTGATGAGCGCCAGCCCCAGCAGTCCGACAAGAATGCCGAACCACGACGTCACAACCGCGACGTAGACTTTATCGGCCAGCACTATCCAGGAATGCGGCTGCGACATCTGCATTTTCGCGAGATGCGCGAGGTACAGCGCGAACAGGATGAGGAAATACAGCGTCGTGAGCCCTGCAAGCCCCGCGTGCATGGTAATCAGCGCGGCATTGGACGCGTTGCCGACGGCGTGGTTTGCGAGATTGCCCGTGACGAGCGCGACGAACGCGCCGAGCACTCCGACCGTGAGCATCGCGCCTTTCACAATCGTCCAGTACGCCTTACTCGTCAGCGTCTTCCACTTGACCATTTCGGCAAGCGCATACGTCGTCAAGAACGCGATAGGAAAATGAACGAAAATCGGGTGAACGTTCAACGCCATTCCTGAAGAAGAGCAACGGTCATTTAAAAGCTTAACGAACCTTAGTGAAGTCCGGTGCTGCCCAGTCCGCGCGCGCCGCGGTCGGTATCATCGAGCTCCTGCACTTCCACAATCGGGCGGTGCTCAATCGGTTGCAGCAACAGCTGTGCAATCTTGTTGTTTTTCTTCAAGTCGTACGGCTTCTCAGAAATATTCTTCAGAATGATGATGACTTCGCCGCGGTAGTTCGAGTCCAGCACGCCGCCCATCGTTTTCAGCCCCTTGGACGCGATGCCGGACTTGTCCCACACGAGCCCGACAAACCCTTTCGGTATCGCGACCGCGATTCCGGTTCGCACGGTGCAGTGCTCGCCCGGCTGGATGAGTTTGTCCTCCGCAGAATACAAATCCATTCCCGCGTCATCGGGATGCGCGTACGCGGGAAGCTTGATGTCCGGCACAAGTCGTTTGACGCGCAGCATACGAGAACTGACCGCACGCTGCTATTTATGGTTTGTTGAGATACGCAAGCAGTTTCGGGGAACGAATCGTCGGCACAACCACGTCGGCGCGATGCAAAACCCCGTCCGAGAACGTCTGCTGGACCGCAATGACCTTCATTCTTGCGCGTTTTGCCGCCACAATCCCGTTCGGCGCGTCCTCAACGACAACACAGTCGCGCGGCTTGACCTTCAACCGTTTTGCCGCGAGCAAGTAAATCGCGGGGTTGGGCTTCGAGCGAGGAACGTCATCCTTTGTCACAACAACGTCAAAGTACCGAGCAAGCTTGAACCTGCGCAGCAAATACTTGGTCGTCGCGCGGCCGGTGCTCGTTCCAATCGCAAGAGGTCTATCTTGCAGCGACGCGAGCAGTTTCCGCGCGCCGGGATACAAAGTAATCCCTTGCAAGTATTTGCGCAGTATCTTGTTTCTCTCCCGAACTCCTGCCGCGATAGGAATGTGCGTCCTGAACGTCTTGTTGCGGATGGCGAGCGTTTCTTCCGTCGAGGTCGCGACAATCTCGTTGAACATCCGCAGCGTCAATTTCTTGCCGCGACGATTCCAGAATTCCACCCACGCCTTGAAGTGCGCGTCCAAGCTGTCGAGCAGGACGCCGTCCATGTCGAAAATTACCGCTTTTTTCACAAATGGACAGAAGTGGAAGCGCTAATAAGCTTTACGGCGTGGTGACGCTTGCAGCGAGGGCGTCCTTTCTGCGTTTCCAGCGTCGAACTGTTGAGCCGTGCAGGTTCAGCATGTGCGCGGCACGGTCGCACCCGAACGTTTCCGCCAGTTCGAGCGCGCGCGCCTGCGTCTCGGCGGGAATATGGCGTGGTCCGCTCCCAATCGTGCGCCCGTCAAACTGCTTATCGTGCGCATGTCTGCGAATGTAGGACACCGTGACCGTGCTGATGCCGAGCTCGTCCGCAATCTGCTTGCCGTACTTGCCTTCCTGGGATTTGGTGAAGATTGCGCTGAGCAGCTCCCGCGAGCGTCGGCTTTTCGGGTTTTCCCAACAGTAGAGTTCGACCGCGCGTTCCACCGGCGAAGGAATCGTAGTATTGATGTCTTCGTGCACCAGCGCATCCAAGTCCTTGCTCAGCTCATCAGCGAGCGGCGTGTTGACCGGACGCTTCCACGCTGCTCGCTTTGCCCGCGCGCCCGTGAGCAGTGCACGCGCGTAGGGGTCTTTATTGACGACGTAACTGACGCTGCCCTGCAGCACCGGACGCCCGAACCAGTCGGACAGCAACGCGATTGCTTTTGTGTACGACCTGCCTTCCTGAATCGCGGCGTAATAAGAAACGCGTTCGCCCAGCCACACGTCCAACGGTGCGCACTTCACTTTGCAGCCGCTCCCGCGAGAGGTCCGTGCTGGCCGACGCCGAAGCACGAACGCACGTGATGCTTTTTCGCGTAATAATGGAGTGTTGAGAGCGACATACGCAGCATGCGCGCGGTTTTCTTGAAACCGTGCTCGGGAACCAGCGCAAGTATCTTTTCCAGGAGCGCGGGGGTGATGGGTTTGCCCGAATTGCCCTTGCGCCCGTCGCGCGACGCGCCGCCCTGCGCGTTCAGCATGTTCCTCACGACCATGATGTGCGTGTCGAGGATGCGCGAGATCGAGCGCAGGTATTCGCCTGCCTCGTCCAACAGGAAAACGCTGTACGTCGTTTCAAACGACTGCTTCGAGAGGGGGTGCTCGCGGCGATAGCGGATGGTGTTGCTGAGCGCACGGTCGCCCTGCGCGTCGACGGCGGGAAGCAGCCGCGCCTCGAGGCCGTCGACGAGTTTGCGCTGCGCCACCAACGTTTTCAATCCCTCGATTTCCGCGGCCTTGCGGTTTTCTTTCGCGGTCAGATACGCCTGCAGCAGAGCGGGATGCTGGTCGAGATAGAACAGAACGCTGCCGCGCAGCACGCGCATGCCGGTTTCCTTGGAAAAGAGCCGCGACGTCTTCAGATAGCTCTCGCCCTGCGCAAAAATCCTGTCGCGCATCGGAGAGTCGTGGATGGCGCGGGAGATGCCGTACTTGTGAACGTTATGCTGCGCGGCAGGCTGTGCAAGCAGTTCGAGTTCGCGCTGGAAATAATTGGCGTCGCGCAGGCGCGGATGCGATTGCATGTATCCGTCCAGCGCGCTTTGGCCGATGCGCTGATTGAGCTCAAGAGCAAGCGCGCGTCCGATGCGGGTCGTTATCTTGTGTTCCTTGAGGAGCGCGTGGAAGTTTTGGTTACCGATGAGCAGCGTCGCCAGCGTTCCGCGGCTGTGCACGTGCCCTTCCGGACACACGACGCGGCCGAGGACGGACGGCTGGCGCGCGGGGTAGTACCGTGTCGCAGAGCGCGCCAGACGGTAGCGCGTCAGCAGCGCCGGATCGTGCTGCAAATAATGGAGAACGCTGCCGCGCAGGACTCTCCTGCCGAGTCCGTCGCTCAGTTCGCGCGCGAAGCGCTCAAGTGACGGTCCTTCTTCTGCGATGGCGTAGAATGCGACCTCGCAATTCAATGCGAGCGAGCCTGCGCGATACCCTGTTTCGTACTGCACGTGCGAGTGATTCTTTTTGAGCGAATCCATACCCAAACCCCTTCTAGAAAATGACTATTTCAGTATATAAATCTTGCGCTGCCCACCGACGACATCACATGGAGTCGGGAGCATCGATTCCGAGCAACGAAAGCGTGTTTTTGAGCACGCGCTGGGCGGCTTCGCACAGCGCAAGCCGCGCCTGCACGAGCGCGGGCGACTCCGCCTGAATGACCGGACAGTCGTGGTAGAATGAAGTGAAGTCGTGCGCCAAGTCCTTGACGTACGCGACCAGTTCGTGCGGCGCCAGTTCACGCGTAGCGTGCGCCACGATTTCAGGGAATTTGCCGAGCTGAGAAATCAAGCGAGCTTCAGAAGCGTGCGTGAGAATCTCCAAATCGGGTTTGCTGCGCTTGCCCGCGAACTTTTCCAGAATCGAGTTGATGCGCGCATGGGCGTACTGCACGTACGGCGCGGAATCGCCCTCGAACGAAAGCGCCTGCTCCCAGTCGAACGTGACGTTTTTCTCAGCAGAAACTTTCAGAATCGTGTACTTGATGGCGCCGTAGCCGATTTGTTTCGCAAGCGTTTCAAGCGCTTTGCCCTTCAGTTTCGGCTCACGCGCGAGGATTTCCTTCTTCGCCTTGCCAACGGCTTCGCGCATGAAATCTTCGAGCAAGACAACCGTTCCTTTTCTCGTGGACATCTTGCCCTCGGCAAGCAGCACGAACGCGTAGTGCACGGCTTCCGGCGGTTCAATCTTCATCATCTTCAACGCCGCCGCGAGCTGGTGGAAGTAGAGCTTCTGGTCTTCGCCGAGCACGAGAATGTTGCGCCCCTTCGCCAGTTCGGCTTTGTCCTTCGAGTAGGCAAGGTCGCGCAACGGGTATAACGACGTGCCGTCGTTGCGCGTCAAGACAAGCACGGGCGTTTTCATGCCTCCCTCAACCTCGGCAACGCCTTTCAGGTCGAGCACGGTGCGGTTTTCCTCGTCCGTGAACAGTTTGCCTGATTTCTTGAGCGTCGCGAGCGCGGCGTCGGTCTTCTTGTTGAACAAATAATCGGATTCATAATCGAATTTGTCGTAGACAATGCCCATCTCGCTGAGAATCTCCTGCTGCCCTTCGACGCAGATGTCGACGATGTCGCGGAACTGCTTGCGCACTTTCGCATCGCCGTCTTCCAGCTGCTTGAGCACCGCGAACACGTCCTTCTCCTGGTCGGGATTTTTCTCGAGTTTTGCGTTAAACGAAACGTAGAGGTCAAGTAATTCGTGGAATTTCGGCTTCCTGCCCTTGCTCGCGAGCACGAGCATCGCGATTTGCTTCCCGATGTCGTTGACAAAATAGTGAACGTCAGTCTTGTACCCTTCGAAGCGCAGCAATCGAGTGATTGCGTCGCCCAGAATCGCGTTGCGCGCGCGGCCGACGTGCGGGCTTGCGTTGGGGTTGATGCTGGTGTGCTCAATCAGCGCGTGCTTGCCCTTTCCAGAAAGATTCGTGCCGTAGTTCTTGTCTTCCAAGATTGCGGCAACGACGTTGCTCGCGAGCGAGGACTTGTCCACAAAGAAGTTGAGGTACGGGCCGGTTGCAACGATTCGAGAAACGCCCTTGATTTTGAGCTCCTTTGCCAACTCCTGCGCAATCTGCACCGGATTCTTCTTGCGTTCCTTCGCGAGCATGAAGCACGGAAACGCATAGTCGCCGAGTTCGGGGTTCGGCGGCACTTCCAGAGGAATGTCTCCCTTCACTTCCTTTTTCAGCGCGGCAAGAATATTGGCTTTGAAATCCATAGGGAGAGAGTGCAGAGCGAACGTTTAAATACTTTTGTCCGGCAAGAACCGTACAAAAAGGTGATTCCGTGCTGTTTCAAGTTGTCGTCATCCTCATCGTCATCGCGTTCCTGATGTACGTCGCAGCCGCGTTCGGCAGTTCTCTCGGCGTGCTCTTGGTGAACGGCATTCTCCTGTTTCTCGTGCTGTACCGAGGCTATTTTGAACTCCAGGCAGGACGAGCAAACTCGTACCTCGTCGCGGCGTTCCTCACGCTCGCGCTTTTGCTCATTTTCGGCAACTACGGCGCTCCTTTCTGGCTGTTCACGACCTTCTTCGTGACCGCGTTTTGCCTCGCCCAAATCATCCAGCACCTGCCCCTCCGGATGAACAAGCAACGATCGTAAGCAAGCGCAACGTTTAAAAACGCCCTTCTCGACTACCGACGGTATGACAGTGAGTGTCAAGACCGAGAAACCGGTCCTCGAACAGTTGGTAAGCCGGCTGACGCAGGGGCTGTGGGATCAGGGAACGTCCGCCGTGCCAAAAGGCAACGCGCTGATTTACCTCGCGCGCGAGCTCCCCGGAGTCGCCGCACCCAGTTACACGTTCTGCACCACGCGGCGTTCGGGGGACATGAATGACGCGTACCCTTCCGACGCAGTCACGAGTGACGTCTACCACGACGTCGCCGAGAAGGCGCGCGCCGAATCCTGGGACATCATCGACGCG
The DNA here is from genome assembly GCA_041488275.1 of Candidatus Nanoarchaeia archaeon. Lineage (GTDB taxonomy): Archaea > Nanobdellota > Nanobdellia > Woesearchaeales > ARS49 > DSQK01. Next base: position 23,292 of record JBGPOY010000006.1, on the reverse strand, counting down.
AAAAAGATTGGCGCTCCGTTCCCGCTCATCGAACAATGGTACGCCGAGCAAAAAAAGTCGGTTCCGCCGTTGGCCAACACGCAGGAGCACGTCGAGTTTTATGTCAAGAATTCCGTCAGCTCGCTCGCGCAAGCGTATTCCGCGCATTGGAAAGCGAAGCGCGACGCGTTCCTTGCCGACACCGTGCCCGCGAGGGCAACGACCGTCTCCAGCGCGCTGGACCAGCACCGCTTTACCGTCCTGAGCAACTCAGGATACCAATCGGCGAATGTGCCGAAGCCGCCGACGCAGCGCCGCGACATCTACACCCAACGTCCGAGTTTGCTCGAAATGCTGATTGAAGCGTTCAAGAAGTTTTTCTGAAAAGCAAACGCATAAGAAGTCATTTGCGCTTTCTTCAGCCATGTCAATGAGTGAGGACCAGCGGAAACGCTTGAGCGTGCTTTCTTCATACTTGCGCGAGCGCAGCTGGATACGAGGCAATCCCGACCGCCCGATGGGCGCCGCGCTCATCACGGCAGACCAAGAGTATGAACGTGTCCTTGCCGTCACCGTCGCTCCCGCGGCGCCGCTTGAGGAACTGCTCGACGCGGGATTTCCCGCGCGCGTGATGTCGCCTCCCACCTCATTTTATGCGTTCGAAGCGTCGTATCGGTTGCTGACGCACGAGGCACAACGCAACAACTGGGACATCATTGACGCGACGCAGACCCGCATTCTTCTTCCGCACCTGCTCCGCACGCCCGAGGAGTATCTCGCCGGCATGGCAGAAGCGTACTGCTGCGCGTGGGCGGACAGCGTATTCGCTTCAATGTAATCACTGCACAGGGGAAATCCTTATATAGAATCTTCCGCCCCGTCGCTATGGGGCATTATGGAACGTGCAAATTGCAGAAGGTGTGGCGCCGACATTTTGTCATTCTCGCCGATGCGCAAGTGGTGCTTTGACTGCCGCAAGGTCGTCAGCCTTGAGCAGGCGAAAGCGCGCAAATTCGAACCATGACAGACATCAAGTACGAGCTCGAGGACGCGGTCGAATTCTTCACCAAGACGCTCGGCAAGAAACTGCCGGACACGGACTGGACCGCCGCGATTGCGAAATTCCCGAACGGACAGGTGGACTGTCATCGCGTTATGTACGCCGGGCTGCACGTAGGACAGTTGCTCCCGCTTGCCTACCGGCGCCCCGAAAACGGCGCTCACAAATCCATCGCCGACTTTCTTGACCAAACGCTCGCCCACTATGCGAGCAATCTCTATCACAACGCGAAATGCGCAGTCAAACACACTGCGCCGCCGAACAACGACATCCTGAAACCGGTGCTCAACCTCTCAGTCGAAAACACCAAGATTGAAATCGCCAAGAGCAGCACGCTTCACGATGAAGATAATCGCAGGAGCATCGCGAAGAGGGCAGGCTACGTGCTCGCCAAGCTGCACGCCGCGGCGGGACTTGAGGACTTTGCAACAAGCGCTCCTCCCGCTGCCGTCAGTTTCATCCAGGGAAGCATCACCGGCTACCTGCGCAGGGGATTCTAGGCAATAACGTTTAAATAGCGTGCTTCGTGTTTCTTGCACAATGCAAAAAGAGGCGCTCACCTGTTTCAAAGCCTATGATATCCGAGGCAGGTATCCCGACGAGTTCAACGAAGCCATCGCGTACCGCATCGGGCGCGCGTTCGTCGTGTGGACGAAGTCAACAAAAGTATTTGTCGGACGTGATATGCGCGTCAGTTCTCCGAAACTCGCGCTCGCGTTGATGAACGGCATCCGCGACCAAGGCGCCGCAGTCATTGACCTGGGACTGGTCAGCACGCCGATGCTCTATCTCGCGAGCAGAAAAGGAAACGCGCTGATGGTGACGGCGAGCCACAACCCGAAACAGTACAACGGCATCAAGGTCGCGCTCAAAGGCGTGACGCTCGCGGGCGAAAAACAATTGCGCAAGGTCGAGACGCTGGTCTTGAAGAACGTCTTTCCCGACGCGAAACGCGGGAAATTGATTCGCAAATCCATTCTCAAAACGTACGTCACGCACGTGCTCAACCACGCCACGTACGTCACACGCCACAAAGTTGTTTTGGACGCCGGCAATGGCATGGCGACGCTCACGATTCCGAAAGTGCTCGCCGAGCTTCCGCTGCAGGCGCACCTGCTTGATTTCAAACTCGACGGCACGTTCCCGAACCACACGCCGAACCCGGTGCTGCCGGAAAACACGAAAGACTGCCAGCAAGCAGTCGTGAAAGACCACGCTGCGCTCGGCGTATCGTTCGATGGCGACATGGACCGCGTGATGTTCATCGACGAGCAAGGTCGCGTGATTCCCGCCGACATCATTCTCGGACTGTTTGCCAAGTACGAACTGAAAGAACACCCAAAGCAGCCCGTCGTGTTTGACTTGCGCTGCAGCCGCAGCGTCAGGCACGCAATTTTGTCTGCCGGCGGCAAGCCGCTGCTCTCGCGCGTCGGACACACGTACATCATGCAGCGGATGCGCACGCATAAGGCGATTCTCGGCGGCGAACTGTCAGGGCACTTCTACTTCAAGAGCAATTACTACGTCGAGAGCGCGGACATCGCGTTCGTCAAGATGCTGAACATTCTTTCGCGCACGGGACTGCCTCTTTCGGAACTCGTCGCGCCGCTGCTCCAGTTCGAGCGCTCCGGCGAGCTCAGCTACACGGTGACCGACGCCGCGCGCAGCATCAAGAACGTCTCGATGGCGTTCAAGGACGGCACGCAATCGCGCTTGGACGGCTTGACGGTCGAGTACCCTGACGCGTGGTTCAACATTCGTGCAAGCCAGACAGAACCGCTGGTGCGATTGGTCATTGAAGCGGGCACGCGAGAACGCGTCGAGGAATTACGAAAGAAGATTGTGAAGTTCTTGAGATAGCCCGCCACAAACCTTTATAAACCCCTCCGAGCCAGCATCGGTCTGATGGTGGCAAAGAAACCGAAGGACGAGGCAAAGCAGTCTTCTCCGCAGTCCGTCGACAGCCAGCCTGATGTGAACATCGGCATTGTCGGGCACGTCGACCACGGCAAGACGACGCTGGTCCAAGCGCTCTCCGGCAAGTGGACCGCGACGCACTCGGAAGAAATCAAGCGCGGCATCACCATCCGCTTGGGCTACGCAGACTTTGACATTTACAAGAATCCCGATCTCGCGGAACCGGAATGCTACGCCCTGAAACAGGAAGGCAAGGGCGTCCTCGCGCGCAAGGTCTCGCTCGTGGACGCGCCCGGCCACGAAAGTTTGATGGCGACGATGCTGTGCGGCGCGAACATCATGGACGGCGCGCTGTTGCTCATCGCGGCAAACGAACAGTGCCCCCAGCCGCAGACGCAGGAGCACGTCAAGGCGCTGGAAATCATCGGGCTCAAGAACCTCATCGTCATCCAAAACAAGATTGACCTCGTCACCGAGGAACAGGCAAAAAAGAACCTGCAGCAAATCACGGAATTTCTCAAAGGCACGCCGTACGAAAGCGCGCCCGTCATCCCGATTTCTGCCAGACACGGCATCAACATCGACGCGTTGCTCGGCGCCATCCAGCACTACATTCCGACGCCGGCGCGCAGCCTCGACAAGGACCCGCTCTTTTTCGTCGCGCGCAGCTTCGACGTCAACAAGCCCGGCACGACTCCTGAAAAAATGGTCGGCGGCATCCTCGGCGGCGCGCTCAAGCAAGGGCGTTTGAAGACCGGCGACGACATCACGATTCTTCCCGGCTACGAAGTCGCCGAGAAAAACCAAAAAATCTGGAAGCCCTTGACGACGAAAGTCTATGGTGTGATGACCGGACACGCAACCGTCACGGAAGCGCACCCGGGCGGCACGGTCGCGATTCTCACCGGACTCGACCCGACGATTGTGAAATCCGACAAGCTCGTCGGCTCCGTTGTCGGCGTCACGGGCAAGCTTCCGAAAGTCTGGTACTCGTTCGGCATCGAGCCGCACCTCCTTGAGCGCGTCGTGGGCGCGAAGGACAAGCTCGTCGTCGATCCCATCAAGCTCGGCGAAATGCTGATGCTCAACGTCAACGCTTCCGCAACGGTTGGAGTCGTCAAAGAACTCAGCAAGGGCATCGTCAAAGTCGACCTGCGGCGCCCGGTGTGCGCAGACCCCGGCGCGAGAATCACTCTCTCACGCAACGTCGGCCAGCGCTGGCGCCTCATCGGCTACGGCATTATCAAGGCTTAAGCCGGCGGCAACGTACAGATTTTGTCGACGCGCAAGGACGCGTCGTCCAGCTTCGGTGGATTTCTCAAGAAGGTCTCCAAATCCGGCGTCTTCTTGCGGTGCTCTTCTTCCAGCTTCACCACGTCCAAGAACTCAGGAGGCAGACCCGCATACACGTCAAGATGTCGCTCGCGGAGCAACGTGTCGTACTCTCCTTTTCTGAAAATTTCGATGCCCTTGTATTCGCCGGTCTTTTGCGGGAAGTAACTAATGCACACGACAACCGGATCGCACCACGTCCGCACGGGCTTTTGGTCACGGAGCGGCGTCTTGCCGGACAGCAGCAAGAGCGTATTCGTGCAATCGCTTTGCCGCGCCTGACGCGCCTTTGCTTCGTGCTCGGGAGCGGGTTCAGCCCACACACCGGCAATGACATATTGCGAAACATCAAAGAAATTCGTGTTGCGGTGCTTGTCGACAACGCTGACGAGATGTGACAGCGCGCGAGATGGTTCGTCGTGGAATTCCATGATGCCGCGCGTGAACGAATACGCTCGCATAGGAGGAGTGTCCCCAGTCCAAGCCATTCGTCCGATAATCATTTCAGTCCTTCAGCATTCCGTGCGGGAACAATGTGATGTTCGCGATGTGCTTCGGTTCGCTGACCGCTAAGACCGCAACGCGCGGCTTGCCGATGTCCTGCCGGTAGAGCGTGCGCGGTTCTCCGTACGTCGTAAAGTAGAATGACCTGCCGCCGTTGATGGTGCGCAAGCGGTCGGCGTTGTGCAGTCCGTCGTCTTCACCCTCCACCTGCAGCGCGGTCAAATCGTTGAATTGGGGCAGCGAGTGCGCCAAGTCCACAGACATTACCGGAACGGAGTTTTTGAACCGCGCTTTCTCTTCATCGGAACTGACGTACATCGTGGAGAACAGATGCCCGCCGTTGATGCACGCCGCGCCAAACTGCCTTCCTTCCGGCGCATGAATGATTTCGCCTTCTTTTCCAAAGCGCTTGAGCAACCAGCTGTCAGAGATGCCGTAAAATCCGCGAGTGCCCGTGAACACACGGTCTTCGTGATAGACGTTACGGAACAAATCGGAGCCCATGATCTTATTGGTAAGACTTTCGAACATCACGACTTTTCCTTGGTATTCGCTCACGTCGCAGAGGCGATTATTGACCACTCCCGCACCAACGAGTTCGAACGGGCGCGTGATGAGCGGAACGCGCTCGCGAACGTCCACCAGATATGATTCAAGAAAGGAACCGCTCTCTGCGTGCTTGTTGAACGACACGTGCAAACGGTCTTGGTATGCGATGACCACGCGCGAACGATGCGGAAACTCACCATACTCTTGCCAGTTGCGTCCTTCCCAGCGCGCGATGGTGCGGTTGCCAAAGCCGTCGCCCGGCGTTTCCAACTGCAAGACCAAGTCGCAGTCAAGCGCCTTGGCGTCAAACGATTTCAAGTTCTTTTCGACCGTCGTTTCCATACCGCACCTCACTTCAATTCTTCAAACTCAATGAATCCCTGCGCATCGGCGTGCGAGTCAACAATCGCCTTTGCCTTCAGGCCCGTGACCACGACGAGCACGCGGAGCTTTTTGCCCAGCGATTCGTCCACCTGCGCACCCCAGATGATTTTGGCGTTCGGGTTGAGCGCCTGGTTGACGCGGTTCACGATGTGCTGCGCTTCCGCGAGCGTAAAGTCGGTTCCGCCGACGACGTTAATCAGCGCGCCGCTCGCGCCGTGCAAGTCCGCGTCGAGCAAGGGGTTCTTGAGCGCCGATTCTGCGGCTTCGAGCGCGCGATGTTCGGTGTCGCTTTCGCCCGTGCCGATGAGCGCGACGCCGGAATTCTTCGTCACGGCGGTTAAATCCGCGAAGTCGAGGTTCACGAGCCCCGGCATCGTTACCAATTCAACAATGCCCTTGATTGCGTTTGCCAAAACGCTGTCCGCCATTTGGAACGCAAGGTGCAACGGCAAGTCCGCGCACAATTTCAACAATTTCTCGTTCGGAATCAAGACGAGCGCGTCGGCGTTTTGTTCGAGATTCGCAAGTCCCTTCATCGCGTTGTCCCAGCGCCGCTTGCCTTCCATCAGGAAGGGGAGCGAAACGACCGCGATGGTGAGAATGCCGAGCTTTTTCGCCTCGCTTGCGACAATCGGAATGGACCCTGTTCCCGTGCCGCCTCCCAGGCCGCCCGTCACAAAAATCAAATCCGCGCCTTCGACCGAGCGCTTGATTTCAACGATGCTTTCCGCCGCGGCGCGTGCGCCGACTTCCGGGTCGTTGCCTGCACCCTGCCCGTGCGTCAAGTCCCTGCCGAGAAGAATTTTGTAATCAGAGGGCGTGCGGAGCAAGTCCTGCGCGTCCGTGTTCATTCCGATGAGCTCGACGCCCTTGATGACTTGGTTGCGAAGCGTCGTGAGCGTGTTCTTGCCCGCGCCGCCGCAACCGACCACGCGGATGTCAACATTCGTCTGTTCGAGAAGGCGATTCAGTTCCGCATCCTGCGGATTCAGCGGCGCCGCGACGCCTTTGGGATTCAGCATAGTCCACCCTTTGAAGTTTAGCACCTCAATCTTGGTGCTATACTTCGATATTCTGCTTCGTCAGGCTTTCGCGGGCTTTTCTGGCGACAGAGTCGTAAGGCTCTGCGTTGACGTCGAGCTTGCGCTCGCTAATAAATGTTTTGATTTCGTCGAGCTGGCTGCGCTCGAGGTGGTGGAACGGGAAATCTTTGCAGATTTGCGGGCGGTTGTCGTACACGGTGCAGTTGTTCCCGCCTTCGAGGAACGGGCAGACGTCGTGGTCCACGAACCAGTCGAACACGACCGCGATGTCGCGCGCGGCGTCGTACAGCACTTTCTTCGGCAACACCTTGAACGTGAGCCCGCGGCGTTTCGCTTCCGCCTTCATCCACTGCGCTTCCGGATGCGAGAGACTGATGGTGTAGCGCGCGAACGGGTAAAGATAGACGACGCCCGACGTCGCGTAGACGTGCTGCTTGAGCTCGAGCTCTTCCGCAGGGTCGATGGCGATTGCTTCCCGAATCCGGCAGCATTCGCCCGTCCGGACACAGTGCCCCGCGTCGCGGCACGGCTTGCACTTGATATTCAGCACTTGGAGCATACCGTCGATAACCCGAATGAGGGTATAAAAAGGTGATGCCCAAAAGCTTTTATGGAACGGGCGCTTTCGCGCAGCCATGGGAGAGGGACTGCACGCAACCAAAGAAGCGAAAGTGTGTTTTGACATTGCTGAGGAAATGGCCCGCAAGAACGGACTGGAATACATCGGCACCGAGTGCCTGCTGTGGGCAATCTCCACGCGCCCTTCCAAGCTCATCAGCGCGCTGGGCATCGACCATCAGGAAATTCGGAACGAACTCAAGAGCATCATTGACTCCTCAACCGCTCCTGAAGGACAGCGCACCGTGACGCTCGGTCCGCTTCCGTACAGCCCCCGCGCCAAGCGCGCGCTCGAGCTCGTGCACGAAGTCACCGGCTCGCACCCGCTGGACGTTGACGACATTCTTTACGCAATCGCGGACGAAGCGGAAGGCATCGGCTCGCAAGTGCTCACCAACAAAGGATACTCGCTCGAAAGCATCAAACACAGCTACCGCACCGCGCACCGGCTTGAGTTGGACTTGCGCGCCGTCGAGAACGTCGTGGCAAGCTTCCGGAGAATGGTCAGCACCGAGTTTGCGACCCTGTGGCACAAAGCCGCGGACGCGGCGAGAGCCAAGGCGGGCGATGTGACCAGCGCGTCGCTGATGTACGGCGTTCTGCAGCCGCTCGACATCACGCAATGGGAAGCGTACCGCCACTGCGGCGTTCCTGTGGACCATCCGGGCCGGACGCTCGACGAACTGCTGAGCATCATGCACAAGCCGGAGCCGGAATCCGTGTTCCTCGGCGTACTCGGACAGGCGGCGGCAGCCGCTCTTGTGGCTCGCACGGACATCAAGTCCGAACACTACATCCGCGCGGCGATGCAGCACCCTGAGTCGCTCGCGTATCAGGCGATGCAGGCAGCCAAAAGAAGTTCTTGATTATTCGGTAAACGTAAAATACAGCGCCATGCCTATTTGAACGGCGATGCCGAGATGGTAGAACGTGATGCTGCCGATGTTCCAGCCGAGAAACGGAATTGTTTTCGCTCCATCAAGCAGGAGGAGCGTCGCGGTGTACATGATGCCGAGCGCGCTGAACGCAAGCGCGCCCACCGCGATGTCGACGAACAGCGTCAGGCTGTGGAACGCGTCGAGCGAAACGTACACAATCGTGATGACGAACAGCGCGAACAGCGTCACGTACCAGAGCGTTCCGGCGTGCAGCGTCAGTCCGTCAAAGACCATCAGCTGCGTGTCGTAGCCCTTGTCCAGCAATTTGTTCTGCACGACGTCGTTCCAGAACAGGAAAATGAGAAACAGCACGCCGGTGATGACGTGCGGCAGCGGCAAAGAAAAACTCGGACGGACATTACAAATAGACTCCACGACCAACTCGTGCGGCCGCGGCGTCGGAAGTCCGTTCATAGAATCAGCCTTCGAATTCGTTGAAGTCCAATTCTTCTTCGTCGCGCTCCTCTTCGACTTCTTCCTCTTCGTCTTCCTCGGAGGCGCTCGTGAAGTCCTCTTCGCTGCGCGGCTTAAACAGGTCTTCTTCCTCTTCCCAGTCCAGTTCGACCATGGTTGTCACCCCCTTCACGGTAGAGCAATCACGGAATCGTGAAACCCCCGTCGCTATCTCCACAGCGCGAAACACGCAAAAAGAGTATTTAAGCTTTATGCACAATCAGAAGTGACTTCAGAAATGTATGCCGACGCCGACGATGTACTCGGTCACGCGCACGGACGGGTTCTTGAGCGCCTCGAAACCGTATCCTGCCTCGACGTGGACCGGCAGGCCGAAGATGCGGCGCAAATCCCAGATGAGCCGGGCGTTGGCTCCCTGCGTGTCGCCGGACCGGTTCGTGTAGCCCGTCGTTGAGACCAGGATGCCTTTGCCGAACCCGATGCCCATGTTGGTCTGCAGGACATCTTCACCGTCGCGCTTCACCATCGAAACGCCGATGAGGAATCCGGCGCTCTGCGCGCGGGCGAGATGCTCCATCCCGTCGTTGCGGGCGACGGTCCACTGGGACCGGCTGTAAAGCGGGCTTTCATAGAAGTCGGTGTTGCGCAGTTCGTTCAGGAACGAGCTGACTGCAGCGGGATCGAGCTTGCCGAACGCGGCGTAGCCGCCGCCGACCGTGTTGCCGTCTGCGGTTTTCGCGACGACTCCCGCGAGCGTGATGGGGCCGAGCGCGACCGCAATGTCTGCACCGCCGAAGACCTTGGTTCTCGGCAGCGCGGAGTCCTTGCCCAACCGCACGTTCACGTCGGCGCTGCCGGCGATGATGCCATACGCTCCGCGCACGAAGAGTCCGGGCTGGGTGTAGCCGCTGTTGAGCGTCTGAGCAGAAGAAGTTCCCGCAAAGTCATCGATGGTGGTGATGGTTTCCCTACCGCGGACAAACCACAGGCTGGTTCCGACGGAAAGTTCTTCCATAACCAGCCATTCGCCCTGCAGGCTGAAGCCGTACTGGCTCTTGCGGTCGTCGTTTTGCTCGACGAACGTGTCGACCTGATTGGTGATGCCGGTGAGCGTGTCGACCGTCGTCACCTTGTCGCGCGAGTCGCGGACGTTGCCGAACACTGCGCCGGAAACGATGACCTTGTCCTCAATCTTGTAGGCGCCGCGCACCGACCAGACGCGCTCGTCGAGCGAGGAGTTTTCGGTAACGCTCTCGTCAGAGCGAGCGGGAATGCTCGGGTCGTCGAAAAGCACGGTGTAACCGTTGCTCTGCCCTGCGTTGGAACGGGTGGCGTAGTTGATGACGATGAGCGCGTTCAACGCTTGCGCGCCCGCGAGAATGTATTTTTCGCGGCGGGTGTCGCTACCGGTCGCGCTGTCGGAGCCGGCGATGCCCGGCGAGCCTGAGACGAGCGAGTCGCTGCCCGTCATTCCCGTAGTTCCGAGGAAGACGTCTGCGTCGTCGAGCTTCATGCGTCCATCGAGCGTCTCGCGGATGGACCGCTGGTCACCGTGCCCCGAGTTCACGCGTGCTCCTACGAAGCTGTCGTTGAAATATTGCGCGGGAAGATAGATTCCTGCGCCGAGCCGGAAGAGTTGGACCGGCTCACGTTCAGGGATTTGCGGTGCCGCGGGAGCCTGCGGCGCGGGAGACTTTTCTTGAGGAACCGGCGCGGGCTTCGGAGCGTCCTGGGGCTGGGCGTCTTGCGCGAACGCGCTTGATACAACAAGCGTGCTGGCGAGAATCAATTCGGACAACGTCGTCTTGAGCCCCATAGAAGAGGAAATCGAATTCCGATATTTAAACCTTTCTTTCTCTAGCACTATTAGCAAGTGGTTACTTTTTCTCAAGTCGGGCGCGAATCTTGGGAATGAACACGTACGCGCACAACGCAACGAGCGCGGAAAGAAGGAAGAACGCGGTCCACGCGAGCTTGCCGAGAATCGCGAGCACAAAGTAGACGACCATCAGCAGGATAAGCCCGAGCGAAAACGCCTTGAGCAGTTTGAGCTGGAACGTCATCGCACCGCCCTCTTGACCGCGGCAATCGCGACTTCCACCTGCTTCCTGTCGGGCTCGCGCGTCGTGATGTGCTGCAGCCAAATGCCCGGCGACTGCGCCCACGCGAGCCAGCGCACGCGCGATGTGGCTTTCAGCAGCTCATACGAAATGCCGCCAATGAGAGGAATCACCAGAATGCGCAACAGGAGGTTCCAGTACCAGGAGAAACGGATGAGCGAGAACACGATGATGCTCACCGCGATGACAAAAATAATCAGGCTCGTGCCGCACCGAGGATGCTTGGTCGAAAACTTCTGCACGTTCGCGACCGTCAACGGCTTGTCCGCCTCGTAGCAATACACCGCCTTGTGCTCGGCGCCATGGTACGCGAACAGCCTGCGAACATCGGGCATCAGCGAAATGCACGACAGATACCCCAAGAAGATGACCAGGCGCAGGATGCCGTCGAACAGATTGAAAGTAAACGTGTTGGGCGCGAACAAGACGCGCGAAAGATAGTAAGGCGCGACGACAAACAGCAGCACCGCGACAATGAACGACGCGCCAAACGCGAGCGTGAGCGTCCAGCCCGTGATTTCCTCGTCTTCACCGGTCTGCTGGTCCGCACTCCACGACAGCGCGCGGAAACCCAGCACCAGATGATCCCATAAGTACAGGATGCCGCGGATGAACGGCACGTTCAAACCGCCCGCAGGCGAGGGATTGCGGTACGTTGTCTCGACGATTTTGCCGTTCGGTTTGCGCGCGGCTGCCGCCGTGCGTTTGTTGCTGCGAATCATCACGCCTTCGATAAGCGCCTGCCCGCCAATGGTGTGCTTCACAAGCCCACCGACTTGTTTTGCTGGAGAATCATGACTCTCGTGCCGGACGGCTCGACAAGTTCCTTGAACAATTCGGCATCGTCCAGCGTGCCGGACGTGCTGCCGTAATGCGCCGGAATCGCGACGCGCGGCTTGATTGCCTCGATGACTTTCGCGGCGTCGCGCGCGTTCAGCGTGAACGTGCCTCCGACCGGAATCACGACGACATCGGCGCGCGCGTTCTTTAGGTTCGGTGCAACATCCGTGTCGCCCGTGAAATAAATCGTCTGCTTTGCAATCGTGATAAGCCAGCCCAGCCCTTCGGAGCGTCCGCGCCCGCGCGAGACAACCGCCTGCGTCGCCTGCACGCGCACGCCATCTTCAAAGTTGACCATGTCGCCGGGCTCGAACGTCTTGCAGCCGAAAAGCTCGCTGCTGACTCCCGCGGGACCGAAAATGTGCGTGCCGTCAACGGCAATTTTGTTCACTAAGGCGCGGCTCCAGTGATCGTACGCGTTTTCCGAAATCAGAATGAGGTTCGCGGGCTTGTCGTACCACGACGGTTCGCCGGCGTACGGGTCGCGGTAGATGACCTTGTCATCGTACTCGAGCTTGAACGAGCCGTGCCCGAACCACGTGAGGAGCATACGGGAGCAAGCGCAGAAGTCTTTATAAAGAATACCTCTCCCAAAACGGGCAATGGTGCTGGAGAAACTGGGCGAATCGCTGAAAGGCACGCTGTCGAAAATAGCGAAAGCGATGTTCGTGGATGACAAGCTCATCAACGAGCTCGTCAAGGACCTCCAACGCGCGCTCTTGCAGGCTGACGTCAATGTCAAGCTTGTTTTCGAGCTCACCAAAAAAATCAAGGACAGAATCACGAACGAGCCGCCGCTTCCCGGATTGACAAAAAAGGAACAACTCATCAACATCGTGTACGACGAGCTCGTCCAGTTTGTCGGCGGGAACAAGACCGGCATCGCGATTGACGCGGGCAAGAAGCCGTTCAAAATCATGCTCGTCGGCTTGTTCGGCAGCGGCAAGACGACCACCATCGGCAAACTCGCGAAGTATTACCAAAAGCGCGGGATGAAAGTCGCTGCGGTCGGGCTGGACGTCTACCGTCCGGCGGCGATGAACCAGCTCGAGCAGGTGTGCAAGACCGTCAACATTCCTGTTTTCATCAGCAAGACCGAAAAGAACCCGCTCACGATTTATTCCTCGCACGAAAAAGAATTCTCAAAGTTCGACGTGCTGCTGATTGACACGGCAGGACGCGACGCGCTGAGCAAAGACCTCATCGCCGAGATTTCGTCCGTCAACCAGCGCATCAAGCCGGACGAAGCACTCCTGATTCTTTCCGCCGATATCGGCCAAGCCGCGCAGGCGCAAGCGCAGGCGTTCCACGACAGCTGCGGCATCACCGGAGTCATCGTCACAAAGATGGACGGCACGGCGAAAGGCGGCGGCGCTCTTACTGCGTGTTCGGTCACGGGCGCGCCGGTCAAGTTCATCGGCGTCGGCGAAAAAGCCGACGACTTGGAAGCGTTCAACCCGCAGGGATTTATCGGACGCCTCCTCGGCATGGGCGACCTTGAGGCATTACTCGAGAAAGCCAAGGAAGCCGTCAGCGAAACCGACGCCAAAGACATGGAGAAGAAACTGCTCAAGGGAGAATTCACGCTGATTGACTTGTACAACCAGATGGAAGCGATGAGCAAGATGGGACCGCTCGGCAAAATCATGGAAATGATTCCCGGCATGAGCGCCATCAAGATGCCGAAAGAAGCGCTGCAAGTGCAGGAAGGCAAACTCAAGAAATGGAAGTTCGCGATGGACTCCATGACGCGCAAAGAACTTGAAGAACCCGACGACATCGACGCGAGCCGCATCGACCGCATCGCGAAAGGTTCGGGCATCCCGACATCAGACATCCGCGACATGCTCAAACAGTACAAGCAGTCCAAGAAGCTCGTCAAGATGATGAAAGGAAACCCTGAGCAGATGATGAAGAAGCTGCAAAAGGGCGGAATGAAGATTTAAGCTGCCTGTTCTTTTCCGGGAAACAGTTTCGCGATGTCGTCCAGCGACGTCTTGACGTCCAAGTCGCTTTTCTTGTTGACCGTCGTGATGATTTGGTATTCGCTCGTGTGCGGGAACGCCGTCACGATGATGTTCCTGCCGCCGTACGTCAGCTCCACATGCTCGTGATAGCTGCCCGCTGCCTGGTATTCCCTGACCAAGTCCATATTCTTGTCCCTGCTTCCGCCGGGCACAAAGATTTTGCGCTGATACTTGACCGTACTGCCCAACTCCAACAGGCAGACCCACGGACGGAGTTCTTCACGCACGTGTTTGTCCTTTTCAAAATCGGAAAATTCCTTCGGCTGGAGGTTGTGCTGCGCGAAATACGCGCGCACGTGCGCTTCCAACGGAGTTTGATTAATGTGCGTAGTCATTTGCCTTCACTCACAACGTGAAGGCGCAGGGTTAGTGCGCCTTAATCGCAAAGAGCGAGCTAACGAGAATTGCATTGCAATAATCTGTTGCTCCTTGCGTGATCATACCTGAAATTTCATACACAGGGTATTTAAATCTTGCGGATCAGGCTTTCGGAAAGCCTGGGGAAATTGCTCTTCGTTCAGTCTCCGGAAGCGAGTCATAGGCTGCTTGCTTTGCAAGCAGAATTGAGTCTCTTCCCTCGCCTTCACGAAGTCGCAAGCTTAAGAAAATTCAAAATAAGACCTTCGTTCAGCACTTCCGGATGGAAGATGCAGCCGTACGTTTCCGTGCCCTTGACGCGCACTAAACAGGGTTTGCCGCGCGAGATCGCGAGCACCTCAAGACCGTCCGCGCTCTTGGTGTGCAGGAAGTACGCCTCGAAAATTCCCGCAGCAAGCGGATTTTCCGCGACGACTTCCACAAGCTGCGGTCCAATCACGCTTGCGTTCGTCAGCGGCACGCCGTGCGCCTGCGCAATCACCTGCATTCCCGCGCAGATGCCGAGCACGGGTTTTGCGCAGCTCTTGAGCCACGACCAATTCGACTTGAGATAGTCAAAGTCTTTCAGCGCCGTGCCGGAGATGATGATGCGGTCGGCCGAACTAATGTCACGCGCGGTCACGTCACGGAACGACTTCACGGTGTACGTTCCGACAATGCGCACGAGCGGCGCGACAAACTCGAGTTCGCTCAGTTTGTCGGAACACGTGCTGATGATGAGCGTCATTTGCGCACCAGCTCCGCGGCTTCAATCGCGAATACGCCCGCGAAGTTCTTGTACTCGACGCTGCTCTTGACGATTGCGATTTTTTGTTTGAATTCAGGCGCGTCGAGCACGGTCGTCTCGATTTCGCCGCCTTCGCCCGCGGGATTAATCCCGTGCGTCTTCGCCGCCTTCTCCAATCGGTCAATCATCACGCGCGTGATGGGCTTGCCAAGATACGATTCGTCGAGCGGTTCGGCAAACACCCCGGAAATCACGGCGACGATGCCGCGCTGCACGACTTCGCGCAGGAGTTCTACTTGGTCCTTGAGCCAGAGCGGGTTGAAGCACCACAGTCCGAGCTCGTGGCAGATGCGCTGCACGCGGCTTGCCTGATACGTCGAGCGCACCGCTCCCGTCACGACGCCGTCAATCTTGTGCGCGGCCATCGCCTCGCGGATAGCGCGCTTCAAATCAACAAGCTCCTCTTCCTTTTTGCCCGCCGTTTCGACGCGGATGAGCGGCAGCCCCAACGCCTCGGCGTGCAAATGCGTCCACTGCACGTTCGGCGTCTGGAACATGTAACTTTCAGGATTGCGAGAAACAACCGTGATGAGACAAACAATGTCGTGATGCTCGCGCGCCTTCAGCAGCGCAAGCGTCGAGTCTTTTCCGCCGGAATAGAGAATGCCGAGGCGCATGCTTAGGCCTTAGGCAGCAACACGGTCTTAATCCCGAACTTCTTTGCCGCGTTCCTGACCGCGTGCGCGACTTCGGGAAGCGACGTGACGAGGACTCCTTCGATGGCGTACTTTTCCTTTGCGAACTTCAACAGAAGGTCGAGCGCGGCGAAGTTTTCCTCGCCGGTTTTCTTGACGGTCTTGAACAGGAGGTCAATCTTATTGGAGTCAGCGGTCTTCTTGAGCTCGTCGATGTTCGCTGTCGCCCAGACGAGCTGGTGGTCGCCGGGCTCCATGGAAAGCAGGCACGCGACGGCGTGCTGTTTCTCGGCCGCCCACGACAGGAGCGCCTGCGCGTTCTGCTTTCCCGCGACCCAGATGGCAATCTTCATGAACGGTCGTCCCCGAGCCGCTCCATAATAATCTTTCCTTTGTCGAGTTTGAGCGACACTTCGTCCTGCTCCGAGAGCTTGCTGATTTTCGTCGCCTGTTCGGGAAGGAGGATGCGGTTGGTGCGGAAGTCCAAGTGCACGACGAACTCTGACTCGGTCGCTTCCTTGATGGCGAGTCCGGCTTCCTTGATTCTGAACTCCTTCGCCTTCACGAGCAGGAACTTGGCAATCTTCTGGGCGACGTTGATGCCTGAGACGCGTGTAATCCCCTGCAGTCCGGGCGAGAGGTTGATTTCAATCACCAGCGGTTTGCCGCGCGGACCGATGAGCATGTCGACGGCGCAGATATCAGCACCGACCGCACGAGCAGTGTCAATCGCAATCTTCTTCGCGTAGTCGTCCAATTGCACCGCGGTTGCTTTGCCTCCGGCGTGGATGTTGGCGCGCTTCTCGCCCTCGGCAGCGGTGCGCTTCATCGACGCGACAACGTCGTCACCAACGATGAACGCGCGCGTGTCGGTACCGCCCGTCTCGATGTATTCCTGCATCAGGAACGGCTGTTTCAGCAATGCGAGCGCGTCGACCATCGAGTTCGCGCTTTCCTGCGAGTCCGCGAGCATCACTCCCTTGCCGTGCGTGCCGGCGGGGAGCTTCATCACGAGCGGATAATCAACTTTCTTGAGCAGTTTCTTGCCCGCGTCCGCCGTTGAGACAACATACGTTTTCGGCTGGGGAACATTCGCGGTTTGCAGTTTGAGATGCGTCAGCAGTTTGTCGTGCCCTGCCGTGAACGCGCCCGGACGGATGGGCATGTAGGATGTTCTCCCCAGAATCGTCGTCAGGGAGCGCAGCAACGAAACGTACCGGAACGAGCCCTTCGCGTAGATACAGTCGTACTCGCGCGAGAGCGGCTTGCCTTCGTAAAAGACTTCGGGTTCCTTGCCTCCGAGCGAGACTTCGAACTCCTTGATGTCGAGCATATCGACGGCGTCAAAGACTTTTTTCAGTTCTTCCGCGACCCAGCGCGAGGAAATGCTGCCCTGCGAAATGACTGCCGCTATCATAACTCCTTGCCGGGGTCGATGAGAAACCCGCGCTTCAGAATGTTTTGACCGATGAGGACTTTGTACTTCATCGCGCCGCGCTCGGCGATGTTGAACTTCATCAGCATCCGCCTGCCGCCGATAATGACTTTTTGGGCGATGACGCTGCGGCGCGTGACTCCATGGGCGCTACGCACTTTCATCGTCGAAATCGCCGGTCCGGCACGAAGTTCGTCCGCGAGTTTCGCGTCAATGCTGCTGCGCGTCGCGCCCGTGTCAATGCGGGCGAGCACCGTTCTTTCGCCGCCGGGACCGATTAAGGTAACGCGTTCAACGAGGCCAACGATGGTCTTGGTCATGCCGAGTCACCCGTCGTAACCATGAGGCACAGGGGCGCTGGAACGTTCGTGGACGACGACGAACAATACTGCCTGAGAGCCTGGTTCACTTCTTTTCCTCGTCGGGTTTCATGGTTGGGAAGAGGATGATGTCGCGGATGCTTTGCTGTCCGGTGAAGAGCATAATCATGCGGTCGATGCCCAATCCCAGCCCGCCGGTGGGCGGCATGCCGTGTTCGATGGCGCGCAGGAAGTCTTCGTCCATCGGGTGCGCCTCGACGCTGCCGGCGCGAAGCTGTTTGGCTTGGTCTTCCAGCAATTGGCGCTGCAAGACCGGATCGTTGAGTTCGGAATAGGCGTTGCCGATTTCCCAGCCGTTGATGAACGGCTCAAAGCGTTCGACGATATTTTGGGGGCCGCTGCGTAAGGGCTTGCACAGCGGCGTCGTTTCAATCGGATGGTCGATGATGAATGTCGGCTGAATGAGGTGCGGTTCGGCAAGCTTGAACAGCTCCGCAATCGCCGCTCCGCGCGACCACGGCTGCGGCAAACCGAGCTTGTGCTTCTGAATTTCGATTTTGAGGTCGGCGTCGCCGAGTTTTTCGACGTCGATGCCGGCGAACTGCTTGATGGCGTTGAACATCGTGATGCGCTTCCACGGCTTTTTGACATCAATTTCTTTTCCGTCGAACGTGAACGTGGTCGTGCCGAGCACTTTCTTCGCGACGTAGTTGTACACGTCCTCAGTGAGCTCCATCATGTCGTGATAGTCCGCGTACGCCTGATAACATTCCAGCAGCGTAAATTCGGGGTTGTGCTCGCGGTCGATGCTTTCGTTGCGGAACACGTGCCCGACTTCAAACACTTTTTCGAATCCGCCTACGATGAGGCGTTTGTGGTACAGTTCGAGCGAGATGCGGAGATACATTTGGAGGTTGAGATCGTGGTGGTGCGTGACGAACGGCCGCGCGTTCGCGCCTCCGTAGATGGGCTGGAGCACGGGCGTCTCGACTTCCAGAAATTGTTTTTCGCGGAAAAAGTCCTTGATGGCGTTGAGAATCGCGATGCGCTTGAACGCCACTTTGCGCACGTCCTCGTTCATCGCGAGGTCGACGTATCTTTGGCGGTAGCGGAGCTCGACGTCCTTGAGCCCGTGGAATTTGTCGGGCAGCGGGCGCGTGCTCTTGCACAGCATCTCGAATTTCTGCACTTCAATCGTCGTTTCGCCGGTCTTGGTCGCCATGACAACGCCCGTGACGCCCATCCAGTCGCCGATGTCAAACAATTTCAAGTGGTCGTAGTCCTTGATGCCGTCCTTGAAGAAGCACTGGATTCTGCCGCTCTGGTCTTGGATGTGGCAGAACGCGATTTTGCCCATTCTTCGGAAGGCCATGATTCTGCCCGCAACGCTCACGACATCGGTCGTGCGTTCCTCGGGCTTGAGCTTGTGCTTCGCGAGAATGTCCGCGGCGTGGTGCGTCCGCTTGAACGAGTACGGATACGGATTAATGCCGAGCTTGCGCAGCTCCTCAACCTTCTTGAGCCGTTCGTCAATCAGGTCCTGTTCGGTGGGCATGAGCGTGAGAAGCCGAGCGATGCTTTTAAACGTTGCGGGAAGCAACGGTTTCCGTCGAAACATTTATAAACTCTCGACGACAAAAATAGGTGTAACTTAGCAATAGTAATTACAGGGGGAAAGGCAGCCACGACCTGTTGTACATGGACGAAGGAATACCCGAGCAACCGAGAAACGACCCGCCGCTCAGCAAGCCCTATCTCATTCTGGAGCCAAACCTTCCCGCACGCGACCGCTTAGGACAGCTGCTCAACGGCAACCGCAACGTACTCGTCGCCAGCGCCATTGCCGACAGCGAACGCGCGAACTACACCATCTACGATTTTTCTCAGCGCAACGAAGACGAAGTCAGCACGCTGCTCTCCGAGCTTGAAGTCAGCCACCGCCCCGCAGAAATCCTTCCCATCATCCAGCAGTTCACGAACTCCCCGGGCAGCCGCTCGTGGCAGTATCAGGCGCGCGTCCTCCGCCAGCGCACGGACTTCCAAGTCCTCGAATCGGTGCTGCGCACCGTCGCTCCGCACAAACTGCAGGAATCGCTCGCCGCCGACACCGCGTCCGGCGACCTCGCGCAGGTGCTGGACCAGTATCCCTGGATTCGCGACCAATACGCGTCCGTCGGCACCGACGCGTTCCTGCAAGACGTCAAGCGCATCTGCGCCGAACACCCGCTCAAAGTCTACCTCGACCGCCCGCACAAGGACGGCAACTACTGGAGCGTGCTGGAAGCGCTCGTCGACAGAATGCTTCGCCGCGGCATTATCAACCAGGTGCCGGGCCGCTACTTCGCGTTTGACGAAAACACGCTGAACCAGCGCGTGTACGAGCGTTATGCACAGAAAGAAGGGCAGACGCCGTTCCTCTTCAAAGCGGACGAACTTCGCGCCCTGGCGAAATCTCCCAACTGGAGCGACATTCTCCGCGCGCTCGGCGGCGAGTACCAAAAAATCCGCGAACAGCTCGGCGAAGAAGAAAAGGCGCGCGTCCAACAGCACCTCCAGCAGCACGGCATTCAGGGAGTCCTGCGCGAAGAGAAGCGCATCCCCGGCGCCTCCAAAAACGAAGTGTACCGCATCAGCTTCAAAGTTCCCGAGCAGACCACGTTCCGCGCCATCGCCAAGATATTCGACTGCCGCGATGATGGCGCAGAATCAAAACGCAAGGAATTCAAGAACGAAGTGCTCGCCATCCGCTACTTTGAGCGGTTGGGACTCATCGACCCGATTTATTTCATGGAGGAAAGCATCAACGGCATCTCCGCCATCGTGATGAACTACCTCCCCGACGAGAACCTGCTCGACGTCATGAAGACCGCCAACCCCGATGAGCGACTGACGCTCGCGCGGCAGATGGTCCGCAAGGGCGCGAAGTTCCACGCGCACGGTCCGGTCAACCTCGCGCGCAAGATGGTCGGCGGCAGCGTCGAAGACCGGCTTGCGCATTTTGCGGGACGCCTGACGGGACAGAACGCGTACTTCCTGCCCAACATTCTCCGCCTGCTCAAAAGCCAAAACATCACCGTTGAAAACGAGTCCCTGCTGGAAAGCAACATCCGTAACGGCATGGCTCCGCTGCTGCAGTTCCTCGCGAAAACCAAGGACTACGACGTGCCGTACTGCGACCTGTGGATTCCGAACTGGTTTGGCATCCGCGAAGCCAACGGCTTCCGCATCACCACGAAGCGCGACTTCGGGACGCTGAAGTACGTGCCCGCGCCGATTGACGTCGTCACGGTCTGCGCCGTCGCCGACTTCGTGCGCGAAGGACGCGAGACGGTGTACCGCGAGCACTTCAACGCCTACAACCACGAAGTCGAAAAAGTCAACCAACTCGTCAAATCCTGTGAGCGCCAGCCGCGCAAGATGCTGATGCACCAGCTCAGGAAAGACCTGAAAATGAACGAGCACGTTCCGAAAGACGTGATTCGCGAAATCGCCGAGCTGGCGTCCTCAAAGACGCAGCGCATCAAAGTGTATCAGGAAATCATCCAGCCCACGATGGCCGACCATCAGGGCAGCGACGCGGTCAAGAGCTATCTCGACGACCTGTGGCTGTATTTCGACAGCCTGAGCGAACCGCGCAAGCCGTTCGAGAACATGGAAGACTACCTGTTCCTCTGTAAAGTCGCCGAACCGAAACGCGCGCAAGTGATGGCCGGATTCTTCGCCGACCACGCCGTGCGCAACGGGCTCAGCGGTGAGTATCTGAAATACATCACCACGACGCTGCGCAACGCCGCTGAGCCGCTCGAGACGCTTGCGGACTCCGAGCCGTTCCAGAAACAAAAGACTGACTTGCACGTAGCGTGGCAGTCGCTCATCGAGCTCGCGCGCCTCACCGACCAGCTGAAACCGACGATGGCGGACGAACCGCCGCGGCAGGCGTAGCGTGGACCAGTTCGACACGCGCCGAGTGCACCGCCTTCCCACGACCAAGGCATTGCGCGCGCTCGTGTTCGACGTGGACGGCGTCATTCTCGACACGCTTGCGCAGCACTGCAGCGCCATCAAGCAGACGCTCGAATTCTTCGGCTGGAAAGACCTTGCCGACAAGGACTACGCGCAGCCGCTCAAGGGATTCAGCTCCGAACGCATTTTTCGCAACCTCATCAAAGAAGGCGCGACGCACCCCGCGTACGGCGACCCGCAGGAACTGCTCAAAGCGCTGTACGACCTGAAAACCTCAACGTACGTCAGCGAAATCGAGAAGGACATCAACACCAAGAAACTCACGATTCGTCCGGGCATTGAAGACCTGCTGCTCGACGCCGAAGAGGCGCACGTTCCGCTCGCGATTGCGTCTGCGTCCA
The DNA here is from genome assembly GCA_041488275.1 of Candidatus Nanoarchaeia archaeon. Taxonomy (GTDB): domain Archaea; phylum Nanobdellota; class Nanobdellia; order Woesearchaeales; family ARS49; genus DSQK01. The sequence continues at coordinate 1,648 of JBGPOY010000006.1, read as the reverse complement.
ACAGTGAAGCCGTCGGAAAAATCGTGAACAAGCTCGGACTGCATCACTACCTGGGCAACAACCAAGTCTGCCACCGCGCGCACAGCAAACCCGACCCGCACAGCTACATCGCGGCAATGGCGCTGTGCGGCATCCACCCGCGAAGCTACCAGCACTGCGTCGCGGTCGAGGACACGCACGCCGGCGCGCTCTCCGCGCTTGCCGCGGGGATGCAGGTGGTCATCACCACGAGCAGCTTCACCGACATGCAGAAAGTGCATGTGCTGACGAATGAAGGGATTCCGCAGCACCAGCTGCGCGAGTACCGCCGCCCGAGCATGACCGACGAGGACATCCGCGAACTGGAAGCGTTCGAGGGAGGCAGACCGCGCAAAGCCGCGCTCGTGCTGGACAGCCTGCTGTTTGACCGGGAAGATCTTCTGCGTACCGGCGACCGCCCGATGACCGCGCTCGAGATTCTCGACGACCTGTGCCCGCCTATCAAGCGGTAATCAGAGTTCTAGAGCCAACTGGACACCAACAAGATTGAATGTTAGCTGGAGAATGGCCAGCAGGTTGTGCACAATCTCGTCCTCGGAGCCGGGCGCACTTTCGAAGCATTTCTCGCCAAACGCCTGCAGCTGCTCATACGATTTGGCGAGCCGGTCGGCGCGCTGCGGGTCGAACTTGTAGAAGACCTCATAGTACTCGCCCAGCAGCTCGTTGACCTGCTTGAACAGCTTGAGCGTTTCCTTGCGGATTTTGCGCGGCTTGGTGCGCTGGAGGTGTTCGCAGATGTACTTGTAGTGGTCCGCGATTTTCTCGAGTTGGTAGACCGCGACAAACCGGTACGCCGTGCGACGGGGCGAGCCATCGCCGAACTTCGCGAGCAGGCGCTGGCAGAAGAGTGTGAACTTGTTGTTCGTCGTTTCAAGCGTGAGTGCCTCGGGAACGCGCGCGTACTGCTGTTCGGCAGTAATGTCATACACGTTATGCGCGAGCGTCAGCGTAATCAGCCACGCCCGACGGAGAATGTTTTGGAGTTCGGAGTGCAGGTTCTCCGAAATGTTCCTGAACACGCACATCTGTTCGCCCTGATTGACGATTTCGAAGCCCATGAGAATGCTGCTCGCGACGCGCTGGAGGCTCTGGAACACCTTCGGGTCGTCATAAATGACCTTGACCTCATCGTACCCCGAGCGGTACGCAGCGATAAGATAGCGCACCGCGAGGTTCGGGGTCTTGGTGACGTCGATGGTTGTCGTTTCAGAACGGGCAGAGGCGTTGGTTTTGATAATCAAGTCATCGCCGCTCTCGACGACTTCGATTTCGTCGCCCTTCTTCAGGTTGTGCGCGACCGCCCACTTGCGCGGCAGCGAGACGAGCTGCGTGCTTTCCGCGATTTGGATGATGCGACGTTTCATGGTTCCCCCGCCCCCGATACAGGCGTGAATTATAAAAAACTTACTGATTATATAAATTTTTGCTATTTATATAAAATTTATAAAATATAATGACAATTTATATATCCTTCTCCATCTGAAACGAAGGTAGTCGGAGAACTTCCGACTGAATCGCACCGGGAGGTGGGACATGCAAAAGCGACATTGGGGGGACGAATTCCTGAACGAGGCTCTCAAAAGGGAGCTTGAGCTAGTCGAGAATGAGG
>JBGPOY010000005.1:0-88680 GCA_041488275.1 Candidatus Nanoarchaeia archaeon | reverse complement strand
TCTTTGGCGCCGGACTTCTGCTTTCCCGCCTGCACTTTGCCGTGCACCGCGATGACCGACTCCTTCGTGAGCTCCGAGACAATCTTGAACTGGGGGGTTTCGCCCGGAACCGTCACTTGCACCGTGCCTTCGCGGTCGCGCAGCTGAATGAACGCAATCTTACCCAAGTTACGGATGTCTGCCGCCCAGCCGGCAAGAATGACGTCATCGCCGTCGGTTCGCTGCTGGACGTCGCGCGAATGGATGCGCTTGGTCAGGTCAAGAGTCATGGTTCGTGTGCAAGAGGAGGCTTTTAAAAAACTTTGGGCAGTTACCGCGCAGGGAAAATGCCAGAAACTCCTTTCTGGCGGCACGGCAAAAGGTTTATATACAATACCTTGCACAGCCAGCATCAGAAAAAAAGGCGTATATTATGGCTGACACCGTCCTCGGAAACGTACTACAATTCTTTGTTCGCATCGGCATCTACGATGTCGTTCTCCCATTTTTGCTGATTTTCACCATCGTCTACGCGATTTTGGAGCGCACGCGCGTCCTCGGCGTCGAAAAGATTGACGGCAAGGAATACACCAAGCGCAACCTCAACGCGATGGCGGCGTTCACGATTGCGTTCCTGACCATCGCGTCAAGCAAGCTGGTCGAGACCATCACGAGCGTGTCCAGCAATGTCGTCATTTTGCTCCTCCTCGGCGTGTTCTTCCTGATGCTGGTCGGAACGTTCTACCAGCAGGGCGAACTCTGGGGCGAGAAAGGACTCACCGGCTGGGTTCGCACGCTGTTCATCATCATCATGCTCGTCGGCATCATCGGCATTTTCATGAACGCGCTCAAGACAAGTTCAGGAGAGACGTGGCTGGACTACAGCATCAACTATCTCTCGGCGTACTGGAGCAGCACCGGCGTCGCGAGCATCATCCTCATCATTCTCGTGATTGTGTTCATCGGCTATCTCACGCGCGGTGAGAGCAAAGGATCGGAGGCAAAGAAGTAAATGGCACCCTACTACGGCAGTTCTGGCGGCGGCGTGTTCAGCGGTCTCGTCACCTACCTTGACAACTTTGGCATTACGGACATCATCATTCCTTTTGTGCTTATCTTCACAATTTTGTTCGCCGTCCTGCAGCGCATCAAGCTGTTCGGCGACCAGAGCAAGAAATACAACGTCGTCATCGCGCTCGCGATTGCGCTGCTGAGCATTTTCCCGCACGTTACCGGACGCTATCAGGATTTTGACATCGTCAACGTCATCAACAGCAGCCTGCCGCAAATCGGTCTTATCCTCATCGCGCTCGTGTTGCTGATGGTGCTGGTCGGACTGGTCAGCGGCAAGGAACAGTCAGGCAGCAGCAGCCTCATCTTGGGTCTTGCCGGCATTCTCGGCGTTGTCCTCCTGGTTGTCGTGTTCTGGCGCGCATTGTTCCCGTACAGCACGCCGACATGGCTCAGCTTCCTCGACGACCCCAGCATTCAGGCGCTCATCATCATCCTTGTCGTGTTCGGACTCATCGTTTGGTTCGTCACGAAAGAACCCAATGACGGCAAAGGAAAAGGCATGGAAAACGTCCGGAAGGGATTTGGCGAGCTGTTCGGGGGAAGCAAGTAAATGGCGACGCCGCTCGACATCGGGCTTTTGCAGAACGTCAGCATTATTTTTCCGTTCCTGCTCGTCCTCGTGTTGGTCTACGCCCTGCTCAGCATCACCAAGATTTTCGGTGCTGAAAACAAGGGACTGTACGCGTTCATCGCGTTTCTTCTCGCGGTGAGCACGCTCTTCAGTCCGGTCGTGACGCAGACCATCAACCTGATGGCGCCGTGGTTCGTCCTGCTGTTCATCTTTTCCATCTTCCTGCTCATCGGATTCCAGATTTTCGGCGTCGAGCAAAAAACGATTGTCGGCCTCATCACGGGAGCCAAGCACGGCGACACGTTTTTTTACTGGGTGCTGACGCTCGTGCTCATCATCGCGCTCGGTTCCTTGAGCGCGGTCATCTCAAACCAGCACGGATTCAAGTCGCTGTCCACCGGCGACAACACGACCGTCGTTCAGCAAGGCGGCGAAAGCACGGGCTTCTTTGGCGTCCTGTTCAACCCCAAGGTGCTCGGTATGGTACTCCTGCTCATGATTGCGATGTTCACGGTCAGAAATCTCGCCAGCAGCGGTGATTGAATGGCAATCCTTGACTTTCTGAAAAAGAAACCCGACGCTCCGGTTCCGTTCGCTCCGCCGCCATCGGCACAGATGAGTTCGCCGGTCGACCAAGTGCGGGCGATGCAGCAGCAGGGACTTTCCAACAACCAAATCGTGCAAGCGCTCCAGCGCAGCGGCTACGACACCGGTGCTATCATGGACGCCATGTCGCAGGCAGACGCGGGACGCGGACCCGAACCGTTCGCGCTCCAGCGTGACGACATGCCGATGCCTCCCGCTCCTCAGCCGCAGATGCGCGCCGAGGCGTTCGAGGAAATCGCCGAGCACATCGTCGACGAGAAATGGCAGGAGTTCACCAAGGAAATGGGCAAGATGTCCGAGTGGAAAGACTCCGTCAACTCGCGCTTGGACCGCTTGGAACAGTCCATGAACGACGCGAAAGCCGACCTTGACAATCTCCACAAAGCCATCATCAGCAAGATTGGCGAGTACGACAAGAACCTGCTCGATGTCGGCACCGAAATCAAGGCAATGGAGAAAGTCTTCCAGAAAGTGCTGCCGACCCTGACCGAGAATGTTTCTGAACTCGCGCGCGTTACGAGAAACGTGAAAGCGAACAGCGTTAAGAAATAATTATTCTTCGTGCATCTCTTCAGTATGCGTTCCGAGCTTTTCGTCAATGATTTTTTCGACTCGCTCGGCCGTGACGAACCGGACCGGGTCCCACATTTCGACGTAGCGCTTCATCACGTCCACGTCTTCCTTCTTCGCTGTCAGTTGCAGCTCCTTGATGACCGTAATCAGGCGGTCTTGCATCTCGCGCAGGGTGCGCTTGATGTCCAGGATGTCTCCCTGGAGCGTCTTCTGGTCGGAGAGGGATTTTTTCTGGTGCGCGAGCATGTTTTGCTCCAACAGCTGGAGCTTGCGCCGCAAGTCAGAATAACGTTCTTCAGAAACGCGCAAACGGGTATTCAGGACCGAGAGGTCGTTGCCGGACTCCTGCTCAAAGGCATGCCGCTGGCCGCCGAAAGCGCCTTTCTTGGCGTCCTGCACGTCGATGCCGAACTGTTCTGCCATAGGAATTTTTATATAGACTCGCAGGTTTGAAAGCGCCAGCGACGTAGTTAAACTTATGTTACTACACGACAGGAAAAAAGGGTGACAATGGCAGTGGAGGGGGGAAAGACCTGCGGAAGTTATGACATCCTCCGCGAGGGGGAAGAGGTCATCCTCCGCATCGAGTGCGAACAGTGCACGTTCTTTCCCAGTCTTGAAGACAACGCCCGCACGATGGCGATGGCAGTTGACATTCTGACCGAAGTCGGGCAGGTCACCAAAATCGTGTTTGTCCAAAAACGCGACTACGAGTATGACTACGGTCAGGTATTGATGCTGCTGGATGTCGCGAAGCTCTACAAGCAGCTGGTTCAGAACAAACAAGGGTACGGACTGCTTGCCGATCCGGTTTCTCAGCGCTATCTTGGTTCGCAGTACGTCGAAATTCAGGATACGCTCTTCCAAACGCTGAAAGGCGACCCGCTGGCAGCGTACATCGAGCTGACGCGCATCCTTCGTCGAGAGGACATCGTCCTCCAGCAGGGCGGGCTTCCGCAGGAAGGTCAAATGGCGGTTTCCCGCTTCACGAAACTTGTGCGCGACATTCTCGCGATGCTGGAAAACACGCGCATCGTCAAGCTGAGCAAGAACCAGCTTGCGGGATTCAAGCCCGGCGACCGCGACCCCTATCGGCGATTGTTCAGCCCGAGCATCAAGCCCGACTTCATGTACACCAAGCTCCAGGCGAGCTATCCCGCAGACGCGGAAGAACTCGCGAGCTATGACGTCAACGGAACGGAAGTCACGATTTTCAGCCTGCCCGGCAGCGTGCAGTACCTCTACCACATCGTTCCTCCCGAATTCAACCTCACTGAGGAAAAATACGAACTGCTCGACGCCGCGCGCAACATCATGGCTGAGCACAAGCCGAAGCGTTCAGAATTCGTCGACCCCGAACGCATGCGCGATGTCTTCACGACTATCGGGGCTGACCTCATCGACGAGCTTTCGAGCTATCGCGGCATGCATCTACGCGAAAAAGAACGCGACGAACTCGTGCAAATCCTTGTCCGATACACAGTCGGGTTCGGACTCATTGAAGTTTTGCTTGAGGACGAACGCGTGCAGGACATCAGCATCAACTCGCCGATGGGACGCATCCCGATGTTCATCGTCCATCAGGACTTCGGAGACTGCGTCACCAACATCGTTCCCACCATCACGGAAGCCGAAAGCTGGGCGTCCAAACTCAGACTCATTTCCGGACGCCCGTTGGACGAGGCAAACCCGATTCTCGACACCGAACTCGTGCTTCCTACCAGCCGCGCGCGAGTCGCGGCCATTACCGCGCCCTTGAACCCGACAGGTCTGGCGTACAGCTTCCGACGCCACCGCGACAAGCCCTGGACGCTCACCCTGTTCGTCAACAACGGCATGATTTCGTCGCTCGCCGCAGGAGTATTGAGCTTTCTTATCGACGGTGCGCGCACCATGCTCGTCGCGGGAACGCGCAGCTCGGGAAAAACCTCCCTGCTCGGAGCGCTGATGGTCGAAATCATGCGGCGCATCAGAATCATCACGATTGAGGACACGCTGGAACTTCCGGTCGGGGCTTTGAAGGATATGAATTACAACATCCAAAGCATGAAAGTCGCGTCGGCGCTCACGCGCGGCACGACCGAAGTGTCCGCGGACGAAGGCATCCGAACCACGCTGCGATTGGGCGACTCCAGTCTTATCGTCGGAGAAGTGCGAAGCACGGAAGCAAAGGCATTGTATGAAGCCATGCGCGTCGGAGCTCTCGCAAACACGGTCGCCGGAACGATTCACGGCGACAGCCCGTACGGCGTGTTCGACCGCGTCGTCAACGACCTCGGCGTTCCCCGCACCAGCTTCAAAGCCACGGACATCATTATCGTCGCGAACCCCGTGCGCAGTCCGGACGGCTTGCACCGATTCAGACGCGTCACGCAAATCACCGAAGTCCGCAAAGTCTGGGAAGACGACCCGCTGCGCGAGGGCGGATTTGTCGACCTGTTCAAGTACGACGCGATTACCGACACGCTCCAGCCCACCAATGATCTGCTCAACGGCGACAGCGAAATCCTCAAGAGCATCGCCGGCAACGTGCGCGAATGGGCGGGCAACTGGGATGCGGTGTGGGACAACATCAACCTCCGCGCGCGCATCAAGCAAAAGATTGTCGAGACCGCCAAGAAATCCAGCCGCCCCGACATTCTTGAAGCGCCGTTCACGATTGTCAGCAACGACGAATTCCACCGCGTTTCGGAACAGGTGCGCGAAGACACCGGAAAGCTCGACAGCGAACAGATTTTCTTTGTGTGGAACGAATGGTTCCAGCGCGAACTGAAGAAACCCCTCGAGGAGCAGCAGGTATGAACGAGACCGACCTCCTCGCAAAATACCGACAACGGCTTGAGCAAGAGCTCGGCGCCGCTCCGGTGCGGCAGTCACCGCTCCAGTCTCGCGAATACCAGCAGTTCCGCACCGAGTCGATGCCGCTCCAGATTACGCTCTACGAACAGCTGTGCAACGCCTGTGAAAAAATCCTCAAGCTCAAAGTTCCGCCCGCAAAGGCGGTCGCGATTCAGGAAAACCTCGACATCTGCCACCTGCGCGTCACGCCGTCGGGAGTGCTGTCCTTTTCCTACATTCTTCCGATGCTCGTGATGGTGTTCGGCACGCTCATCAGCATCGTTTTGTTCAGCTCGATTTTCTTCACGCTGATGTCGCTCCTGATGGGCATCATCCTCATCATCGGACTCCAGCGCGCGCCGCAATACATCGCCAACAACTGGCGACTGAAAGCGAGCAACCAGATGGTGCTGTGCGTGTTCTACGTCGTCACGTACATGCGCCACACCAGCAACCTCGAGAACGCCGTCGGATTCGCGGCAGAACACCTCGCGCCGCCGCTGTCGCTCGACCTGCGCAAAGTATTGTGGGACGTCGAGACCGAAAAGTTCGAGAGCGTCAAGGAAAGCCTCGCCATGTATCTTGAGACGTGGCGCAAGTGGAACGGAGAATTTGTCGAAGCGTTCCACCTCATCGAGGGCTCGCTGTACGAAACGTCCGAGCCGCGCCGACTGGAATTGCTCGACAAAGGACTGGACGTCATTCTGCAGGAAACGTACGAAAAGATGCTGCACTACGCGCACAACCTCAAGAGCCCCATCACGACGCTGCACATGCTCGGCATCATTCTTCCCGTGCTCGGGCTGGTCATTCTCCCGCTCGTCGTGAGCTTCATCGGAACGGCAAAATGGTACCACATCGCGGTGCTGTACAACGTCTTCCTGCCCATCATCGTGTATTATCTCGGGCGCAACATTCTGTCGACCCGCCCGACGGGCTATGGCGACACGGACGTTTCCGAACTGAATCCCGCGCTCAAAAAATACCGCAACGTCCTCTTCAAAATCGGCGGCACGGAAGTCGCGGTCAATCCTCTCGTGATTAGCATCATCGTTGGCGTTGTTTTCTTACTGGTCGGATTCCTGCCCCTGATTCTGCACGCGGTCGCGCCGAACTTCGAGTTCGAAATCGCGGGCATCAAACTGCAGGATTACCGAACGAGCAACAACCCCGACACGCCCGGACTCGTCATCGGACCGTACGGATTGCTTGCCAGCGTGCTCTCGCTCGCCGTTCCGGTCGGGCTGGCGTTGGTCATCGGGCTGTACGCCAAGTTCCGCAGCCAGAACGTCATCAAAATCCGCGAGAATTCTAAAAAACTCGAGGACGAATTTGCCAGCGCGCTGTTCCAGCTCGGCAACCGGCTTGCCGACGGCATTCCCGCCGAAGCTGCTTTCGGGCGTGTCGCGGAGATGCTTCCCGACACCGTCTCGGGGCAGTTCTTCAATCTGGTGAGCACGAACATCCGCAAGCTCGGCATGGGTCTTCGTGAGGCGTTGTACAACCCGCGATCGGGAGCGCTCGCGTACTTCCCCAGCACCATCATCGAGAGCTCGATGAAAGTCCTGCTCGAAAGCATCCGCAAAGGTCCCGTGATTGCGGCACAAGCGCTGCAGAACGTCGCCCGCTACATCAAGGAAATCCACGCCGTCAACGAACGCCTCCGCGACCTGATGGCCGAGATTATTTCGGACATGAAGTCGCAGATTTCTTTCCTCACGCCCGCGATTTCGGGCATCGTCATCGGCATTACCAGCATGATTACCACCATCCTTGGCGCGTTGGGAAGCCAGGTCAGCAAGCTCAGCACGCAAGGCGCAGGCACGAGCAGCATCGGCACGATTGCGTCCCTGTTCGGCGACTCGATTCCGACCTATTTCTTCCAAATGGTGGTCGGTATTTACGTCGTGCAAATCATCTACATCCTCACCATCATCGCCAACAGCATCGAGAACGGCGCAGACAAGCTCGGCGAACGCTACGCCGTGGGGCAGAACGTCCTCCGCAGCACGCTCCTGTACTGCGTCATCGCCCTCATCGTGATGGTCATCTTCAACTTCATCGCGGTCAGGATTATGTCGGCGACGTTGGCCACGAGCTAGGACATCACCAAGATGCGAGCAAGGCAGCAGTGACGGTCGAGAACTCAGCGCTTCTCCGTCGCTACGACGAACCAGACGGCTTGGGCAGGTCACGTTTCGGGGCGACGGGCCGAGCGAGCGGTGATGTCCTCAGAGGATTAACTTTATATACATCAGCACCACAAAACCAACAAAACGTAAGAGAGGTGTCATATGAAGAAGGCACAGGGAATTTCCATCAACGTCATCGTTGTCGCAGCTATCGCGTTGCTCGTCCTCGTCGTGCTCAGCGTCGTCTTCCTGGGCAGGTTCGGAACCTTCAGCCAGCAGTCCGCTGACTGCGAAAACAAGGGCGGCAGATGCGCCGTCGGAGCGTGCCCGAGCGGCACGAGCGAGTATCCGGCGTTCGCGTGCCCCAACACCGCCAGCGGCGCGACACAGTCGTGCTGTCTGCAAATCCAAAAGTAACATGAGCCGCGGCCAAGGGATGTCCATCAACGTCATCATCATCCTTGCGCTTGCGCTCATCGTCTTGATTGTTCTTGTTGTCGTGTTTACCGGACGCGTCCAATTGTTCGGCAAGGGGCTCGGCACGTGTCGAGGTAGCTGCGTCCAAACCGCAGCACAATGCACCGCTTCGGCCGTCCCGACAACGAACTGTGATGACGGTCACAACCCCGTCATCAAAGGCGACGCCGTCTGCTGTATCGGCTCATGAAACGCGCCGAGATGAGCATCGGAGTGGTTGTCGGGCTCGCAATTGCGCTGATTGTTCTCGTGTTGATTATGACTCTCCTGATTACGCGCTTCGACATCTTCGGCAAGGGCACGGGCCAAATTCAGACCGGCACGGACGCGCGGCTGTGTTCCAAGCAAAGCGGGCACTGCGAAATCGGCCCGGACTGCGTGACCGGCGGCAAAACAAGCCCGCCGCTCGCGCAAAGCTGGATTGACTGCGCTGGCGTCTGCTGCAAACCTTAAGATTTATATAGCGTCCAGACCGTTTCTCACGTATGAAAAGAGGGCTGTCCACGGATCAGCTCGTAATGCTGATTCTTACCTGCACGTTCTTTCTTTTCCTATTGTACTACCTCGGCAAACACTTCTTTGGGGGCTAAATGCGCCGCGCCATCGCCGAAACCGCGCTCGTCGCCATCATCATCGCAGTCGTGGGCGGGCTGGTATTGCTTGGCGTTGTGGGAAGCATCGCGCTCAAGGCGCGGGCGAAGATTGACATCACGGCGTGCAAGGCGGACGTCAATCTCGCGGCGAATTCGAAGCAACTCGTAGGCGTGAGCAACTGCTACACCAAAGACTTGGGAACGCTGAAGTCGACGGTAACACCGCCTAAAATTGACGAGATGAACCAGCAAATCGCCCAAGCGCTCTACGAGTGCCGATACCAATTCGGCGAAGCTGCCCACTCTCCGTGGCAGGGTAATTTCTTTATCAAAGACTCGGTCTGCTTTGTCTGCTCCACGTTCAAAACGCCCACGACCGTCACGACTTCGAGTTTGACGGATTGGATGACCAAACATTCGCTCGTGCAAGGCGGAACCTATCTCGACTATGTGAAGCTCAGCGCTGCCGGAAATGACGCAGACTATCTCCTGATGGACGTGTACGACCAAAGCACCAACACGGCAGAGATCGGAAACGAGTTCGACGCGGGCACGGACTACGCCATTATTGACTACAGCCTTCCCGGGCGCAGGCTCACGCAGTTTGCAGGAAAGCAGTTCACCGTTTCAGACGTTTCTGTCGACAAGACGCAGGAAACCAACTGGGTCTTTGCCACGACGCTCGCACACCTCAACAAGGCGTGTGACATCACCTTTACGAGGTATCCGTGAGAGGGCAGATGTTCACGCGGACGACGCTGTCGCTCATCCTGATGGTCGTCATCATTCTCGTCTTCCTCGCGTTCGGCACGGACATCTTCAAGCGCGGCGACGTGTACGCGAACCGCGCCTCGTGCCAGCAAAGCATCGACAGCTCCATCACGCTGCACCTGCTCGGGCAGGACTTCGGCGGCGCCATTAAGTGCCCGACAGAATACAAGCAGTTCAGCGGCTCTGACGCCGACATCAAGGCGTCGGTCGCGAGCGCGCTGTACAACTGCTGGTCCACGTGGAAGCAAGGCAAGAAAGAACTGTTCCCGCTCCAAGATGAAGTCTTCTGCCATCCGTGCACCGTGTTCCAAGCAACGAGTTCGCCGCGGCAAGTTTCTGGACTGATTGCGACACTGAAACAATTGCAAGCGCCCAACGGGCAGACGTATCTCGCGTTCCTGCAAGGCTCGCAAACGACGGAAGGCACGACGCAGCAAGTCACGAGCGTCAAGCCCGACATCATTGATACGTCGCAGCCGTACGCTGCCGTGTTCCGGTACGCGAAAACGACGAAAGTCACGCAGCTGCAGGGCGCCCTTATCGGAAGCGCGCTGTTCGGCGTCATCGGCGGGTATGCGGGCTACCAGCTCGGCTCGAACACGCCCGCGGACTGGACTGCGCAGGTGCTATTCGTGCCGGACACGCAGTTCTGGCTCAAGGACGTCCTGGGGTGTACGGTGTATCCGGTCAACCCCGCATAGGTTTATAAATAACAAACGAGCAAATCCTACTATGAAACGAGGTGACGTCAGCCAAGAAGTGGTGATAGCGCTCGTCATCATGGCAATCACCGCAGCCGTGCTTATCGGGCTGATTCTCATCTTCCAAGGAAAATTTCCCGGCCTGACCGGAGGCGTACTCCCGTGAAACGAGGAGACCTGATGGGCATGATTGTGTTCTGGATTGTCGTGCTTGTTGCCGCAGGATTGTTCATCTTCATCACGCTCGGCAATCTCAAGAACATCGCGAGCCCTATCACAAGTTTCGGCTGCGCGACCGGAAAGCAGGTCACGACTCCGTGCCCGTGCAATGGACAAACCATCAATTCGGGATACTGCTGCGAGTCCGGACCGTCGCAAATCCCGTGCTGCGCCGACGGGAACTTGAAGAAGTGCGGTGATTACGTTTCCAAGGACGAGTGCACGCAGGACGCGTGCGGTCTGGGCTGCGGAAAATGGGACGATACGAAGAAGGTGTGCGCATGAACAGGCGCGGCAACGATACCATCATGATTGTCGTCTGGCTCGTCATCGGGCTGGTCGTTGCTGTCCTGCTGATTTACGCATTCACCAACAATTTCAGTTCAGTCACCAAATTCAACTCCTGTCTCGGGCAGAACGGCAAATGCCAGCCGACATCGGCGCCGTGCCCTGCGGACAAACCCGCAGCCATCTCCACGAGCGACTGCAAGCAGGCCAACACGCCGGGCTCAAACGAAGTCGTTCCGGCAAAGTGTTGCATCCAACCGGGTGGCTAAATGCACGGAAAAAGAGGTGCGGAAGGGTTGACGATGATGATGGTCTTCCTCATCGTGATTCTCGCCGCAGCGGCAATTGTTCTGGTCATCCTCGGCAGGTCGAGCACGTCGACGATAGGAACCATCAACCAACTGCTTCCCAACCAGCTCGACGTCCAAATCCAGAAGTGCAAGATTGACACCTCAAGCACCGTGCCTAAAGACGTCGAAGGGCTCGCGCTCTACTGCACCACGTGCATCGGCGGCAACGACTACAAAGTCACCACCGCGTCCAAACTCTCCGACGACTGCGTGCGCGACAAGCAAAAGGCAACGACTCCGTTGATAGCGTGCTGCGGCGGCGACGTCAAGGACGCGGATCTCAAGAAAGTCTGCCCCCAGCTCGTCAGCGCCGCTCCGTATTTCCAATGCACTGCAAAGAACCCCAGCTGATGTATGAACCGCCGCGCACAAGAGGAAGTGGGAAAAGTATTGTGGGAGCTCATCGGGCTTATTCTTGTGGTCGTGCTTATTTCGGCCGTGCTGTTTTTCGCCATCCGCGCATTTGGCTCCGGCTCCAGCAATGAAGAAACCGGCACCACGTACTCGTTCCTCTCCCTCGCGAGCAAAATAACGCAATATTCCGCCAATCTCGAACCGTTTGTCCACGGCACGATTCCGCTCTACATCAGCAATGATTACACGATTGTGGGCTTCAGCGCCGGCACGGAAACGCCCGTCGACAGCTGCGGAACCACACAAGCAATTAACCGACCGAGCTCCTGCGGCACGCTCGCGTGCCTCTGCATGTTCAAAGCAATCACGGACACGCCGCGCGGCTGCGTCACGTTCCCCGGAGTCGACAACATCGTCAGTTTCGTGTACCAAAAAACCGACGGCATCACGGTGACGCAGAAAACAGTCGATACGTTCAAAGGACTGCAGTACGCGAATCTTCCCGCAGCGTACACGAACCTCGCGCCGCAATTGACGCAGAGCTCGCTGTCGATGCACGGTAAGTGCGGCTTCCTCAAGAACGCGTTCGGCACCACGCCCGTCTATCTCGAGAAAGCGTTTATCGAAGGCAAAAACGTCATCCTCGTCGCGACCGGACTGAGCGACAGCGTCATCAAATCACGCCAAGACGCAGTCATCACGAACGCGTTTGACAGCATTTTCGCGGCAGCCGAGAACGCGTTCAACGCAAAGAACTACGCCGAAGCGTTGAAGCACTACACGCGCTTTGTCACGGTCGCAGGCGACCGCCCGCAGCTGCAGGAAAAGGTGCGCAACGCGCAATTCAAAATCTCCGAATCCAACTACCTGCTTGGCAATACGGTGGACGCAGCGAAGGGTGCGGTGGCGTACATCGCGACGTATGGTTTGGCAGACTACTTCCGGCAGACCGGAGAAATTATCGTCACCACAACGCCGTTCCCGTCATTGAGCCAGGATACGCAATTGAATCCCGCTATCGCGTCTCAACTTACCGCCGCATCGAAACGGCTCACGGCATTTTCAACCGCTTTGCCTAACAACGCACTGCTGGCGTTCCTGCGCGGATTCGTCACCGGAGCGCAAAGCGATTTCACGACCGCGATTCCGTTGCTGACCACGGCAGCACAAACACTCACGCCGCAGGACGCTGTACCGCCCGCAGTTGCCTCGTACATTCTTGGCGAGGCATACCGTGCAGAAAGCACAAAGACTATCCTGTCCGGCAATGACGTCGACGCCATGCTGAACGCGTACGCGAACGTCCTTCAGCGCGATGACCGCACGTCTTCGCTGCTGGAAATCAGAAACGCCGCGCTCCTGAAGCTGATTGAGCAATGCAACGCAGGAAATTTCCCGGCAGGAGCTCCGCAGGCGTGCAACGGCATACCCATTATTCCTGCAAAAAATCCGTTTGGCACTATTTACCCCGGCAATTCCTGCGCAGTCGACCCGCTGATGTCGCTCTGCGGTCAGCTCTCGCTCAATGACGTCAAGAAAATGCTCGGTTTCCCCGTTACCATCGCCGTCGGAAGCCCGCGCCCGAACTACGACAACCGCTATTCCTGCAAAGACAACAAATGGGCGCTCGTCGACACGTGCCCCGTCGGACAATCCTGCCGAAATGACTTCGTGAACGGCGCGCTTGCGGGAACGTGCTTCACGCCCGCCACGAGCACGACACTGGTGACGCCGTGAAGCGCGCCCAAACGCAGGTACTATGGGTCATTATCGAACTCGTCATTGTCGTCATCGCGACGTCCGCAATCTTTCTCCTCATCAACCGCGCCAAGGACAATCATCTCTCGGAACAGCAGTATGCCGTCAAGGACTTGGCGCTCACGCGGCAAGGCATGGACCTGTACGCCGGCGCGAACGCGTATTATGATTTCGTAATTCCGGGCATCACGGTCACCGCGCCCACACGACTGGGACAAGGAATCGTTATCGTCGGTTCGGGGAAGGGAATGTACGTCTTCGACCGCGCGCTCAAGGAAATTCCGCTCACCGCCGACGGCGTTTCTTCGGTCGGATTCCAGACTGCTGCGAACACCGTCACCGTCGGAGCGGACCGCAAAGCAACGAACGCGTATTCGTTCGGCTGCCCGCCCGTCACCATCACGGGAAAGATTGCAATTATCCCCGCAACCGCGGATGCGCAAGCCGTTGTCCAGTCAATCGTCGCGCACAATCCCGCACGGCTGGTCCCCGACTCTGCGCGCGTCAAGGACACGCTGAGCGACACCGCGTTCCGCGACGCCACCATCGCGAGCGCGGACGCAACGATTGTTGTCGGAATCGCGAGCACTCCTTCTGCGATTGCCTACGTCAACGTGAAAGGAGTCGCGCTCGGCTGCGCTCTGGTGAATACGCAGCTTCCGACGGCAAAACCGCTCGACCCATTCACGTTCAATGCCGCAGTCATCCCGGTTGCGAAGGATTACGCTCCCGCGAACTCCGTCAGCCAGCTCCTGCCGGACGGCAAGCCCGGCGTCGTCCTGCTCATCACCGTAGCCAAACCCGGAGAAACCTCGGACCAACTCTATGCTGCGCTCACGTAACGCCCAAGTTTCGGCATACACGCTCTCGTGGATAGTGTTCACGACGCTGATGCTCGTCATCATCTTCGGCACGCTGACGCTCTACCTCGGCAACCGCATCAACCCGAAGCAGGACACGTTCCCTGCCGACGCGGCGGCGCTCGAACACGAATTATTGTATTCGCCCAGCGGGCTTGCTGCGCTTGACGCAACGGGGCGAGCAATTCCGGGCGTCGTCGACGCGGACAAGCTTCGCGACCCTGCGCTCTCAACAAGACTCACGAACGCTGCGTGGATTGCGGCAGACAGCCAGACGCTCGCCGCCAAAGTCACGCTTGGCACGACCACGACGTATTATTATGAACAATTTTATCGATGGCTCCAGCCGCAAGTCGGCGGCACGGGCGCTGGAAGCACGGAACAACTCGTATTCCCCGTCGCCATCATCGTGCGCGACAAGGGCATTGACACGCTCACGACCGGCACGATTGAAGTCCTGCGGAGGGCGTCCTCGTGAAACGCGGACAAATCGCGGGACGCCTGCTGCTCATCATTTTCTCGTGGGTATTGCTCCTGCTGATTGTCGTGGTTGCGCTCCTGCTCAAGCCTGAATTCGGACGCAACCGTCTCGCGGCGATGGACGCCGTGCAGACGCCCGACCGCGAAGTCGTGCTGTCCTCGTATCTGCGTCAATCCGTCGACTTGGGCGGCGACAAGGTGCCGTTTGCCGAAGTGCTTGCGCAAGGAGTTGAAGCAAACGACCAACAGCGCGTCAAGCAAGTAACGACACAATTCCTTAAATCCTTGGACAACAAGAAACTCAACCGCATCCTTATCACATTGCCCGACGGAAGCTCGTGGGCGTTCGGCGACTCGCTCATTTCCGCAGGGTTGTCGTCGAGCGCGACGCTGCCGCTGCCCAATGGCAAGGTGTTCACGGTCGCGTACACGCAGACAACCGCCGCTGACGAGAACGCAGCATCGCAAGGACAGGGCGCAGCCGCGGGGCCGTTCGCATGAACCGCCGTGCGTTCTTCATCTTTGAACCGCTCATTGTCTTGGTATTCTTGGGCGCGCTCCTGATTGCGTCGAACATCGTGCTCTCGGACAAAATTGACAAACTGTCGAACCCGCTCGGCACGCACGCGGAAACGCTTGCCACGACGTACACTGCGACCGAATCTGATGTCTTTATTCCGCGCGAACTGCAGGCGCGCTACGCCATCGAGGACGCAATCTATCAATTGGCGGGAAGCGCAGGACAGGGCGCGAGCGCCGAGCGCTGCCAACGGCAAGGCACCGCTGCTGCTCCTGCATCGATTGCGGTGCGTGACATTCCGTTGCTGCCGGACATCGCAACAGCGATGGGAACGCTCGTCACGAAACAGATGAACGCGCCGGTTTCGTACGTTATTTCCGTCGATAATCCGCTGACCGTCACGGGCGCGCCTCTGCTGCCGGAGCACGTCACCATCCCTCTTCCTAAGACCGTTGAAGTGCAACTGAACCGCGGAAGTTTCCTCAATGTCTATCAGGCACGTGTGTCGTTCACGGCGCGCTATAACTATCCGCTCAAGGAAATGTACACCCGATTGCAAACGGGAGTCGTCGCGTTCGACACGTGCAGGAAATATCCGACCGGCTCGGCGAAATCGCTGTGCGTTGACGACATTCTGACGGGCTTGAACACGAAAGACAAAGGATTCATCGCGTGGAACGGCGCCGAGGGAAGCGCGCCCGACACGTATGCCATTACCGCGACGCAGCAGTACAAGATGCCGCTGTGCTTCAACAGCCCTGTGACCGCGATGACGCTGACGCTTCCGACTGTTTCTGCGCCATAAAACTCTGCTATCCAAAACTTTAAATAGCATCTCGCTCCCAAACTAACAAAAGGGTTGGGTGGCACAATGATTCGAATTCCTCTCGCAGACATCGTCAAGAAAATCACTGAGAAGACAGGACTTTCTGAACAGGATATTCTCGTCCGCGTTGACAAGAAGTGCCAACAGCTCGCCGGATTGGTCAGCCGCGACGGCGCGGGGCACATCATCGCGAACGAACTGGGAGTCAAGCTGCTCGAGCACGGCGGACGCCAAAAAATCAAGGACGTCTTCGCCGGCATGCGCAGCGTCGAACTCGTCGGCAAAGTCACGCAGGTGTACGAAGCAAAGGACTTTTCGCGTTCTGACGGCACTCCCGGCAAAGTCGGCAGCTTCACGCTCGGCGACGAGACAGGAACTGTCCGCGTCGTGTGCTGGGGCGATCAAACGAGCTTCCTCCGCGACATCAAGATGGGCAACATCGTGCTCGTCGTAAATGCGCAGGCGCGCGACAACAACCGCGGCTTCAAGGAACTCCATCTCTCCGACCAAAGCAGGGTCGTTGTCAACCCGCCCGGCGAAACTGTCGGCGACGTCAAGGAACGCGAGAAAGCGCCGCGCAAGACGGTCAAAGACCTGACCGAACAGGACCAGAACGTCGAAGTGCTCGGCACCATCACCGAAAGCTTCTCGCCGAAGTTCTTCGAGGTCTGCCCGCAGTGCAACAAGAGCGCCAAGAACGCTACTTGTCCGCAGCACGGTCCGGTTACGCCGAACTATTCCTGCGTGTTCAACGTCATTCTCGACGATGGCACGGACAATATCCGCATCGTGTTCTTCCGCAACCAAATGGAACGCCTGTTGAACAAGAGCACCGAAGACATTCTCGCGTACCGCAACAACCTCGACTCGTTCGAGCAGGTGCGATCGGACTTGCTCGGGCACATCATCAAGGTCGTGGGCAAAGTCAACCGCAACATGTTCTTTGACCGCCTCGAATTCGTCGCCCAGCTTGTCTTCGCTGCGCCGAATCCGGAAGAAGAACTGGCACGCCTTCCGCCGACGGCGTAAACCCCGCGACCCAGGGACGTTGGATGTTGCTTTCTGACTTCTCTGCGCGCACGACGACGAACCAAACTGCTTGGGCTGCACGTGCGGGGACGCGGAAGCATTAAAAGCGAACACCTCTCTTGACGGGAAATGCTCGCGCGCACGCACTTGGCGTTTGGCATTCTCATCGCGTTGCTCCTGCTTCCGTTCATCTCGGTGCCGAGCAAGCTCTTGTTTGTCGCGCTCGTCGCTTTCGGCGCGCTGCTACCGGACGTCGACCACGAGAAATCTACCATCAATCGCTTGTGCCCCGTCACGCGTATTTTCCCCGTGTTCTTCAAGCACCGCGGATTCTTCCACAGCGTGTTCCCCGCCATCATTATCTACGCCGTCCTCGCGTACTTCCACGAATCATTTGTCGGGCTCGCCCTGACGCTCGGCTACCTCTCGCACTTGGTATCCGACAGCCTCACGCGCATGGGCGTCAACTTCGTCTATCCCGTCAGCACGTGGCGAATGCAAGGACCGATAGAAACCGGCACGATTGTTGAGACCTTCTTGTTTGTGGGGCTGGTCGTCGTTATCGTCGTGAAACTGTTCTTGTAAACCCACAGGACACTGGACATACCCCTTCCTCGTCTATTTAAACCGCCGCGCGAGTAAGAGAATCATGTCGCAAAGACTCCCAGTCCCGGCGGAATCTGTACGGAAAACGCCGCAGAACGCATTTCAACGCGACGCGACTGGAGTTGGACAGGTGATACCTATGGACAACAAACCAGAAGCGAAGTTCAGAGCAGGAACCATCACGGCAACCGTGTGGACGAACGAACGCCAGAGCAAGGACGGCACGCCGATTGCCGTGAGCTCAGTTTC
The DNA here is from genome assembly GCA_041488275.1 of Candidatus Nanoarchaeia archaeon. Taxonomy (GTDB): domain Archaea; phylum Nanobdellota; class Nanobdellia; order Woesearchaeales; family ARS49; genus DSQK01. The sequence continues at coordinate 70,826 of JBGPOY010000005.1, read as the reverse complement.
GTTCGAGAAGCGCTACAAGGACAAGGACGGCACCTGGAAAGGAACCAAGTCCCTGTTCGCGCAGGACCTGCCTCGGGCAATTATGGTGCTGACCAAGGCGTACGAACACGTCGCCTTGCACGAGCACACCGAGGACGACGCTGTCATTATGGAGGAGGCCGCTTAGGCGGTCCGAACCTGAGGGTTCGGATGCCCATGAGAACGCCGCGTTCTCATTGGGCCCCTCTTTATTTTCCCACTATGATATAAAGGAGGAGAACATGAAACAGGAACTGGAATTAGAAATGGAAGAACCGAAGAAAAAGATCACAAGCGTCGCTGACCTGCCTGGCATCGGGCCCGCAACGATTGAGAAGCTCGAAGTCGCGGGATTCACCGACCTGATGAGCATCGCCGTCGCCACGCCGGGAGAAATCATCGGCGCAACCGAGATGTCCGAAGCTACCGCGAAGAAAGTCATCGCAATCGCGCGCTCCAACCTTGAAATGGAGTTCACCGGCGGAGACGAAATGCTCCGCAAGCGCGAAAACATCATCAAAATCCAGACCGGCAGCAAGCAGCTTGATGCATTGATGGGCGGCGGTTTCGAAACCGGCGCAATCACGGAAGCGTACGGGCAGTACGGTGCGGGCAAGTCGCAAATCGCGCACACGCTCGCCGTGCGCGCACAGCTTCCGCGCGAAAAAGGCGGCGCAGGCGGCATGGTCGTCTACATCGACACCGAAGGCACATTCCGACCCGAACGCATTGTCCAAATTGCGAGAGGCAACGGACTCGAACCCGACGAAGTGCTCCGCAACATCAAAGTTGCGCGCGCCTTGAACAGCGACCACCAGATGCTTCTCGCGGAGAAGGTCGAGGACCTCATCAAGAAGCAGGGACTGAACATCAAGCTCGTCATCGTTGACTCGCTCACGGCGCACTTCCGCGCCGAATTTGTCGGACGCGGCACGCTCGCGGACCGCCAGCAACGCATCAACAAGCACATGCACGCCCTGATGAAGCTCGCCGACAAGCACAACGTCGGCATTTACGTCACGAACCAAGTGATGTCAAAGCCCGACCAGTTCTTCGGCGACCCGACGGAAGCCGTCGGCGGGCACATCGTCGCGCACAACAGCACGTACCGCGTCTACCTCCGCAGAGGCAAGAAGGGGACGCGCGTTGCCAAGATGGTTGACGCCCCGAACATCGCCGAGACCGAAGCGGTCTTCATGGTCGACGAAGCGAAAGGCGTCATCGACGCGTAAACCGTTCTTTTTTGTTTCAGTTTTTGCAACAATGAGGTGAACCCCTATGGAAACCACGAACCAAGAACCGATGAACATCGCGCCGCAGCCGCCCAAAGCTCCTCGCGCGCGCAAAGCACGAGCGACGGAACAGACCGCGACGCAAGGACGAAACGTCGCATAAGTTTAAATAGTCTCCAGACACCAAACCGCTCAGGAGACGCGGTCTCCTGATATACACAAAGGTGAACAAACTATGTACGGAAATCGTGGATACGGCGGAGGCCACCGAGAAGGTGGCAGTAGTGGCGGCAGCAGCGGCGGACATGGCGGTGGCTATGGTCCTCGCCCGATGACTGCCCCGGTCAAGGTCGGCGAAGAAATCGACGTGACCATTGAAGCAGTCGGAGAAAAAGGAGACGGTCTCGCCAAGAGAAACGGTTTCGTGCTGTTCGTTCCTGGCGTGAAGGAAGGCCAGCAGGTCCGCATTCGCGTGACCAAAGTGCTGCGCAAGGTCGGTTTTGCCGAAGTCATCGGCGAAGCAGGCACCGGCGCCGCGGCCTCGTCCGAGGAAGCCCCCGCGGAAGGAACTTCGAGTGAAGCTCCTGCCGAGGAATCATCGGAAGAATCCTCTGACTCCGAAAACTTCGGCGAAGAGCAGCAATAAACTCCTGTTTTGTTTTTCTTCTTTTCTTCGTAATCTTTTTATCCTCCTCACTCTCTTCTTACAACCATGAGACTGTTTGTTGCCATTGATTTCCCGGAAGGGCTGAAGCGCTATCTTTCTGAAGTCGGCAATCTCTTGAAGACCGATGCGGCAACGGTCGCGGTCGCCCAAGAGCATCATTTGACCTTGAAATTTCTCGGCGAACAAACGGAAACGTATGCCCAAGACCTCGAGCGCAAGCTTTCACGCGTTGCATTCAAGCCGTTCGAAGGGCACCTTACCAAGATAGGAACGTTTACCGACAGCGGGCGCGTCCGCGTCGTCTGGGGAGGCATTGAACCGGTGAACCCGTTTGCCGCGCTCGCGAAAGAAATCGACAAGATAACGCCTGAAGTCAAGAATGATTATCCTGAATACAATCCTCACATCACGTTCGCGCGCGTGAAACGTATCGTCTCGAAAGAGGCGTTCAAGGACCTGCTCGCGTCAATCAAACTCGAAGAAAAGCATTTTGCCGTGCAGGAATTCAAATTGTACCGCAGCGTTCCCGGATTTGAAGGGCACCGGTACGAAATCCTGCGGACGTTCCCGGCGCAGGACTTCTGACACCCGCGTGCTTGCGACATCGTTGAGTTGAGAGAACGGTCTCAAACCTGCCTGGGACGCAGGCAGCTATGACTTGGTTCTCGAAACGAGACGAGGAGCAATTCGCCCAAGACTTACGAAGGCTTGAAAGAAACATTTATAAACCCCTTCACGGGCTATCGACGGTATAACCAACCGTTCCTTCCCGCTTGGAGGGGACAAGCGCCGCGTGCGGTAAGAAAAATCGCGGACGACTGTTGCGTAACGGAGAGAGAATATGACTGAACCTTCGCAATTCCTGGTACCTCAGGATCAATATTTGAAAGCCGGCATCCACATCGGAACCAAGTTCCGAACGAAGTACATGGAGCCGTTCATCTACAAGACGCGCCCTGACGGACTTTCAGTTCTGAACCTGCAAAAGATTGACGAACGGCTTCGCCTTGCGTCGAAATTCATGGCACAGTTCAAGCCCGAAGACGTCCTCGTTGTCTCGCGTCGCGAAAACGGCTGGAAAGCAGTCAAGGCGTTCGGCAAGCACACCAGCGTCAAGACCTTTGCGGGACGCTACCCTCCGGGAATCCTGACTAACCCCGTGCTCGAAACCTTCATGGAAGTCAAGTGCATTCTCGTGACTGACGCGTGGCCGGACCGCAACGCCATCAAGGACGCCATGCTCGTCGGTGTTCCCGTCATCGCATTGTGCGACACCAACAACCAGGCGAACGAAATTGACTTGGTCGTGCCGTGCAACAACAAGGGCAAGAAATCCCTCGGACTGCTGTTCTACGTCCTCGCGCGCGAGTACCTCCGCAACCGCGGCTCGCTCGGCAAGGAAGAAGAACCGAAGTTCACGATTGAAGAATTTACCGAAGAATAATTCTCTTCTTTTTTCTTTTCTTATTTACTCTTTCGTCTTAAACAGCACAAACCCCCTGCTTTCTTTCGCTTCAACGGTTCCTTTCTCGACGATGTGGAAGATAGCTTCTTTTTCAGGAGCCATGCTGCGGTGCTTTTTCAAAATCGCGCGGCGGTTGTTGGCAGGCGTGATCTGCAATTCCAGCAGGCACTTGCTGCTGTACTTGAGGAAGTCGCCGCCGACCATCTGGATTTTCTCGCGCTCGTCAAACATAGAATACACTTGGTTGGTGAGCAGCACGGGAATTCCTTTCTTGCGCGCGATTTCCGTCAACGCGGCAATCTGCTTGCCGAACGCGCGGTTGACGTCATACACGTCCTCGCTGCTGCCCAACTCCAAGCGGTACAGCATCGAAATGCTGTCCACGACAATCAATCCTATCTTTGCATTCACCAATTCTTTGAGCTTGTCAAACGCTTCCACCTGTTCCTGAAACGTCGTCGGCTTGAGAAACAGAATTTGCTCGAGCACTTCCTCATGACTGGTCGTGAGCTGCTTCAAACGCTCGACCGAAAAACCACCTTCCGTGTCAACGTAAATCACTTTCTTTCCCGAAGAAGCGACGCTCACGGCGCTCATCACCGCGAGGTTCGTCTTTCCCGCGCCTGCCGGACCGTACACGGTCGTGATGCAGTCGGGCTCCAAACCGCCGCCGAGCAGCGCGTCCACGGCAGTGCATCTTGTCGGAATGCGGTCCATAGGGAAAAGCGTGGTTTTCGCGTTTATATGGCTTTCGTGGCGTTATGCACAACCTTATTATACGGTCCCGAGTGGGGTTTCCGTATGAACCAACGTACGGCATGGTGGCTTGCAATCGGGCTGGCGGTGGCGATATTCGCGCTCCGCATGACGCTCGTTTCCGGCGTTCCGGGCTTCAACGTGGACGACTCCTATTTTCACATCAGGGACGCCGCGCACATACGCTCCACGGGACTGCCGCTCTTTGACGACGCTCTCAGCTACGGCGGCAGCAAAAACGCTGTCGCGCCCGCGTTTGACTATCTCCTCGCGACAATTCCGGCAAGCATTCCCACCGCCGCACACCTCCTCACGAGCGCTCTCACGGCGGGGCTGGTCATGTTGGTCTTTGCACTGGTGTTGAAAGCATCAAAAGATGCACGCGCAGCACTCACCGCTGCGCTCGCCGCCGGATTCGTTCCCGCGCTCTGGCAGCACGCGTTTTCCATTTCTTCATCCTTGTTCATCGCAGTCATCGGCTTTGCCCTGCTGCTCTGCTTCCTCCGGAGCGAGGAACGCGGATGGCGCATCGCGTTTCTCTGCCTCACCGTACTGGGTACGACGCTCGCGCCCGGCGTCATCGTCTTTGCGCTCGGCTTGCTCGTGTATCTTGTACTGACCGCAATGGCAGGAGTCAAGCGTCCGCGCGGCGAGCACGAACTCATCCTGTTCGCAACGCTGTTTTCGTTGTGGATTACCCTCGTCCTGTTCAAGGAAGTGTTTACGACGCACGGGTTTGCGGTGTTCTTGCTCAACACGCCGGCAACGGTGCTGGCGACGTATTTTTCCAGCATTACCGTCCTTGATGCAGTCGCTGCCGTCGGCATCATTCCTTTTGTCGCGGGCATGTACTTGATGTATCGGCACCTGTTCACGGAACGCCAGCGCCCCGTGTACCTCGTGATGGGGCTTGCACTTGCGATTGGCGCGCTGGTCTGGGCGCGGCTCATAACGCCTTCCTTCGGACTTGAACTGCTCGGCATCGCGCTGGTCGTGTTGTTCGGCATCGCGCTTGCGCAACTGCTTCGGTTCATTGACAAAACCAAGCTCCCACGGCTCGCGCCTCTCGGAGTTGCGGGCGCAATGGTGCTCGTGCTCTTGCTTTCCGCAATCCCTGCACTGAACGAATTTCGTTCTGCAGAACGCCACACTCTTTCGCTGACGGAAGCGGACGCGCTTGACTGGCTCAGAACACATACGGCGCCCGACGCCGTGGTGCTTGGCTCGCTTGATGAAGGACACCTCATCACCGCGCTTGCGCAACGCGCGAACGTCGCAGACACGGGCTTCCTGCTGAAACCCCATGCCGCCGCACGCGTCAATGACATCACCATCGCCTATCAAGCGCCGTTCGAATCAGACATTGTGCGCACCCTTGCAAAATACCGCGTCACCTACCTCGTTTGGACCGACCAATCGCACCTCGCAACCGGTCTTGACCAGCCCACGTTTGCGCACGACAGCGAATGCTTCCCGAGTGTGTTTTCAACGCCTGACGCGACCATTTACGAAGCCCGCTGCAAGCTGGAGGAACGCAAATGGCAGTAAGTAAACGCGAACAGCTCGGCTGGAGCGTCGCTGCTGCGGTACTCGCGCTTATCGCGCCCCTGCTCCGCTGGAAAACGTCGCAGCCGCTGCTTGCGGGAAATGAACCGTACGCGATTGCGCTCACGCTGGAGTCCTTGGGCGTTTCACGAGAACTGAGCATCGCGTTGCTCATCATCCTGCCCGCGCTCGCGTTGGGCATCGCGGTGTGGTTTGCAAACCGGCTGCTCGCGCGCTGGTCCGAACGCAGAGAAATCCTGCTCGTCGCAGTGCTGTCGCCCGCACTTTTCGCGGCAGGCAGCGCCGCTCCTTTTGCCGCGCTTTCTCTCGCGTTCACCGGAGGAGGCCTTGCGCTGTGGAACAGGCGCGGACAATTGCTCCGCGTTGTCAGCTGGGCGCTCTTCGCGCTCGCGCTTTCCCTGTTCGTCGCGCATCTCCTCGTTGAACCGTTCGGGCACACCTTTGCCGGAACGCTGGTTGAATTCGGCGGCATCGAGTCCTACAGCCTGTTCGCGCTCATCTGCGCAGTGGCAGGAGCCGTTCTTGTCTGGAAAAACAAGTCGCGCACCTATCTTGCGACCGTTGCCACCGTCGTGCCGGTGCTTCTTTCGTTCGTGTTCCCCGCAGTCACCGTATTCGGCACCGCGGGCGTCGCTATCGCAGCAGGGCTGGGCTTGGCACACCTGCGCAAACGGCGCTGGGTCTTCCCGCTCGTGCGCACGCTCACCGCCATTCTGTTCCTGTGCGGCTTCCTGTTCTCGGCCGTTTCCGCAATCAAGTCCATCACGGACGCGTCTCCACGCGACACACTCGCTGCGGAACTCGCGCCACTGCGATACACGCTTCCTTCAGGACTCGTACTGTCGCACCCGCAGAACGCCGCGTGGATTGCGTATTGGACCGGACAGCCCGCTGCCTCAGTTTCGCCGGCGACGCTTGAGCTACTCTGGCGCTCGCGCAATATCGATACCACCACAGCGCTGCTCACGCAGGCAAACGTTTCGTCTATTATTATCACTGCAGATATGCGGAACGGGCTGGTCTGGACCGAAGAGGACGGACTCCTGTTCCTCCTGCACAACAGCAAAATCTTTAAAAGTCTGCCCGGCGGCGATTCTGTCGAGGCTTGGACTGTCCAGCCTGAAACACCATGAACCTTGTTGCACAAGTCCTGCTCTGGATTGCGGCCGTCATCTCGATGTACTTCGCCATCTTTTGGTTTCTCGTGCTTCTGGATGAATCCTCTTCGCTCCCGCGCAAGCGGTGGAAAGACTTGCCTTCTCTGACCGTCGTCATTCCTGCCTATCAGGAAGAGGACTGCATTCGGGAAACAATGGAGAGCGTGCTGCGCGCGGACTACCCGCACGACAAGCTCCAGTTGATTGTGGTCAATGACGGCAGCACCGACCGCACCGAGACGCTTGCTCAGGCAGTCGCACGCGAACACCCCGACCGCGACATCGCGGTGCTGACGCAAAAGAACGGCGGCAAGGGCTCCGCGCTTAATGCGGGACTGAAACTCGCGAAAGGCGAGTTCTTTGCCACGATGGACTCGGACAGTTCGGTCTACCCCGACGCACCCAAGAAACTGCTGTCCTACTTTGTCTCGGACGATATCGCTGCCGCGGTTCCCGCGATGCGCGTGCGCCAACCGCGGACATTTCTCCAGAAACTCCAATGGTATGAGTACAACGTCAACATGTTTTACAAGGAACTCATGGGACGCGTGGACGCGCTGCACGTCATTCCCGGACCGTTCCCCGTTTACCGCACCGCCGTTTTGCGCAAGGTCAAGGGCTTCGCAACCAAGCACAACCTCACGGAAGACTTGGAAATGACGCTCCGTCTGCAAAGCAAGCACTACCGCATCATTCAGGCGATGGATGCCTTCGTCGAGACGCTCACACCGGCGACGTTCAAGTCATTTTACGCGCAGCGCAACCGATGGTTCAAGGGCGCCCTCCTCAACGCGGTCGCCTACCGCAAACTCACGTTTAACACCTCGTTTGGCGATTTCGGCATGATTCAGATGCCGACGTTACTTATCGCGGGCGTGCTTTCATTGATTCTCATCACGACCGGAGTTTACTACGGACTCAAGCCGTGGCTGATGCTTGCCTACCAACTTTCCTTCATCCACTTTGACCTTATGACGCTCATCCGCACATTTACGTGGAACGTCAGCATTTTCGACTTGGATTACATGAGCATCGCCCTCACGGCAAGCATGCTCGCGATGAGCCTGTACGTCTTTTTCCTCGCGCACCGCGCTACGCGCGAATCCACGCTGAAACATGGCTGGCTGACCGCAAGCGCGTTCCTCGTCGTCTATTATTTGGTGCTCGGCGTCGTCTGGGCGGGCGTCGCGGTCGACTTGGTGCGCGGCAAGCACCAGCGGTGGTAACATGCGGCAGATGAACAAGACCCGCTACATCGTCGCCGCCGCCATCACCATCGGCATTTTTTTGCTCGGACTGATGCTCGGCTTTGTCGTCGAAGGAAAACGCCTCACGTACGTGCAGGACCTGTTGCAGCAGGAGCGCTCCGAATTTTCCAGTTCCCAATTGCAGTATTCCTACGTCAGCACGCTCAACTCGCAGGACGCGTGCCCCGCGATTTACAGCATCTTCTACAACAACCTGCGCAATCTCGATGCCACCGCAACGCGTCTTGAGACGTACGCGAAAGACAGCCGCATCAATGACGCAAGTTTCATCGATCTCAAGCGCGACTACACGATTGAACAGCTGCGTTACTGGCTGTTGAGCAAGCAGGCGCGCGACGTCTGCAAGGAAGACCTTGTCCGCGTGCTGTATTTCTTCTCGACCGACACGGAATGTCCCGACTGCGCCAATCAGGCGTTCGTGCTCGACTATCTGAAGCACAAATACGGCGACAAAGTCCTGATTTTCTCGATTGACGCGAATTTCGAGCAGGAACCGATGATCAGCATTCTCAAGCAGCAGTACAACATCTCGAAATACCCGACGCTTATCGTCGAGAACCAGAAGATTGATGGATTTTCTTCCCGCGAAGACCTTGAAACCAACCTCTGTGGACTGTTCCAAACCTCCACGCCCGGCTGTCCTGGATGAAGCGGCTTCCTGCCCTGCTGTTCTGCGCCGCCGCGGCGCTCCGCATTGCATTTCACGCGCTCGTAACTCCGATAGCGTGGGACGCTTCCGTCTACATCGGCATGGCAAAAGCAATCGTGACGTTTGGAGCAGGTGGCATCTGGGAGCCGCTGCGCCCGATTGTTTGGCCGCTGCTGCTCACGCCGTCTGTCTGGCTGCACGTCAATCCTGTCGTTGCCGGGCACGTACTCCAGTTTCTTATCGGAATGGGCGTTGTCGGGCTGACGTATCTCATCGCCCGCAAGACATTTGGCGAGCAGACTGCAGTTTGGGCACTTGCCTTTGTCGCGCTGTCGCCTTTGTTGGCGTTTTACGAACATCAATTGCTCACCGAACAAGTTTCCGTGTTCTTTGCTTTGCTCGCGGTGTTCGCGCTGCAGCGGGAACGGCTCGTGCTCGCGGGCGTTACCGCAGGGTTCGCATTTCTATCAAAATTCCCTGAAGGAATCATTCTCGTCGGCATCGGAGCGGCGATTGTGCTGGGCAGCAAGCGCTGGAACGACGCGTTTGTCGACGGCTCCAAGTTTGCCTGCGGGTTTCTTGTTCCCGTGCTGTTCTTTTTCGGACTGAACTGGGCACTCTACCAGAATCCGTTTGCGCCGTTCACTGCCGCGAACGATGTCATCAAGACATCAGGACTGTGGCTCTATCAGGACGGACCGCTCTATTACATTCAAACCTTGCTCGAGCAAAACATCTTTGCCGCGTTTGCGCTCCCGGGCATCGTTCTTGCGTTGCGAAGAAACCGCGCAAAGTTGGCGGTGCTGCTGTCGGGCGTTCTTGTGCTCGGCTATCTCTCGCTGCTGCCGCACAAGGAAGTGCGGTTTTTGCCGCTCGCGCTCCCGTTCATCTTCATCCTTGCAGCGGCGGGATGGACCGCGTTGCTTGAGCTCAGACGTGTTCCGCAGTGGAAACACGCCATCATGTGGTGCGCGTTGCTGCTGATTGCGGTCTTCGCGGCGCAGGCGCTGCGCTGGGGGCAGTATGACGCGACGTACGAAGGCGCGCCCTCACCTGCGCTGTGGGAACGCCTGTACCCCGAAGCAGCGAACGGTGCGTCGCTCATGGTGTCCAGCGACCCGCGCGTCACGCTCTTTACTGACGATAAAATCGTGCCGCTCTACTATCCTCTCTTCCCTCAGAATCTTACGGAAGGGCTGAGAGCGCTGGAAGGCGGAAGAACCTTACTCTACAGCCGATGTGACGTGCCATGCGCTACCGATGACGCGGCGTGCCAGCGCAATCTCGCGCTGTTTGAGAACATCGTCAATCGTACATGGAAGGCTATCGACCAGAGTTCGGGAACGTGCGCGTTTACGTTGTACGCGCGCCCTTGATTTTTATCAAGTCACCGAGCGTGACGGGTTCTGACGCGCTCTTTGTGGCAGAAATTTTGACTTCCTGATGGTCTTCGATCAGCACCACGTGCAACGCCCGCTCCAATTTACGCGCCAGTTCAATGCTGAGCTCTGCGTGACCTGCTTCAGCGTGATGCAGCACGCTTTGGTGCTCGTTGATTTTCAGCGCAAAGTCCTTTTGCGAAAGCCCCGCGCGTTCACGCGCCTGTTTGATGCGCTCACCTGCGTCGGTGACGATGCCCTGCACGATGACGGGCTGAGACGAAGCCGCAATGGAACGCGCTTTTGCAGGAATGACCGAAGCAATCGGCGTCTTCAGCACCGTGCCAAAGCGCCCACAGGACGCGCAGACGTCCATCGTGACGCTCTCGACCACTGCCTTGAGCGTCGCGACCTTGCCGCAGAGTTCACAGTTCAATCAGCATCCCCTTCTGCGGTATTGTTGCGGGTCTATTTAAGAATTATGAACGCCCGTCTGTGCAAGGACTTCTTATGGATAGTAACACTCATTTAAAAGTCTCTTCGGCTCCAACGGAGACCATGGTAGATTCCAGTCCGCCCTTGCACAAATTCGTTCAGCAGACGCTTGCGCAGGGGATGCCCCGCCAAGAACTGCGGGAAACGCTCGTGAACGCGGGCTGGCCCAAAGCGATGGTTGCCGCGCACCTCGGAGAAAGCATTGCGGCACTGCCGCCGTCGGGCAAGGCAATCCTGCGCGTTCAGGGCGTGAGCAAAATGTTTGACGACCGCCGCGTGCTGGACAATCTCAATCTGGAGCTCAAGGAAGGGGAAGTGTTCGGCATCACCGGACAAAACGGATGCGGCAAGACCACGCTCCTGCACCTCATAGTCGGCTTTCTCGCGCCGGACAGCGGTGACATCAGCATCGCGCTTCCCGCAGGGCTGCAATCAGTACGGCGCCAGCCGGACGCGACCAAGCGAATCATCGGTTACGCAACGCAAGTACCTTCCCTCTACTCGGATCTCACTACTGAGGAAAACCTCATGCATTTCGCGACGCTTTCTGGATTGAACGCGCGCCAAGCCATAGCTCGTACTGCAGAACTCATCAAACTGGTCGGGTTGGAGTCGTTCAGCCGCGTGCGCACTTCGGAGCTCGCGGGAGGCATGCAAAAACGGCTGGACATCGCGTGCGCGCTGGTGCACAGTCCACAACTCCTGCTGCTCGACGAGCCCATGGCTGACCTTGACGCGATTTCAACGACGAAAGTCTGGGACGTCATCAAAACGCTTCGCAAACAAGGCACGACCGTGCTCATCGCGGCGCATTACCTGGCGGAATTCGAGGACGCCTGCGACCGCATCGGCATCCTGCGCAACGGGCGCATCGCGGAAGTCGGAACGCCCGACGAGCTGCGCGTGATTTACAGCAGAAACCAGGAAGTCCGCATCGAGTTCACGTCCAAGAATTATGACGAACTTGCGCGCCACCTCTCCAAAACCGCGCCCTTGCACGTCGAGAAAACGGCGCGCAGCGGCGGACGGCTCATCATCCAAACCGCTCAACCCATCGCGACGCTCGAAGCCGCGCTGCAGTACGCGCGCCAGAAAAAAGAAACAGTTGTTCACGTCGATATGGGCCGCCCTACCGTACGGGAACTGCTGGAGGGGCTGCTCGGATGAACACACTCTTCACGCTCATCGCGAACAATCTCCGCATCCTGTTCCGAACGCGAGCGACTGCGCTCACGCTGCTCCTCGCGCCGCTCGCGTTGTTGTTCATTGCGGGACTCGCGTTCAGCAGCGCCAGCAGCGCGCACATCCGTGTCGGCACGTTCAGCGGCGGCTCAACGCCCGTCACCGATTCCGTGCTTGCCGCATTGCACGACAAAGGATTCCGCATCACCTCATTTTCCTCAGAACAGTCGTGCGCGGACAGCGTGCGTTTCGGAACGTCCGACGCGTGCGCGAGCTTTCCCGCAGGACTGGCGGTTGGAGGCACGATTACGCTGTTTGTCGACCCGTCGCGGCAGACACTCATCAGCACCGTGCTCGACAGCGTTGAAAGCCCGATTCTCGCGCGCTCGAGCGAGTACAGCCGCAACCTGACGCAATCCATTGCCGACGCGCTCGCGACGGTAAAAGGCATCACCGGCCAGCGCAAGGACGCGTTCGTCACGCTCACGACACAAATCAGTCAGGCGGGCCAGGGCACGAACCAAGTCGCGGGCTCGTTCTCGGTGCCGAACGGCAGCCTTGACCTCAACCAGCTCGGCGTTCCCGACGTCGCGCTGCAAAGCGCGCTCGTCAACCAGCAGCTCGACGCGTTCGCCAACACGACTGACGCGGCGGCGCACAGCATCCAAAGCCAGCTCGATGACATTGACAGTTCTGTCAGCTCGTCCAATCTTTCCAACGCCACCAAACAAAGTATTCACGCGGATGTGCTGAACGCGAGCGATTCTGCCGACGCGATTATCAGCGCGTCTGACCCCTCGCACCTCTCGACCGCATTGACGTCCCTGACGACGTCGCTCAACTCGCTCATTGCCAAACTCAGCGCCTCAAAATCCGCGCTCGACCAAATCAATTCCGCACGCGCAAGCGCCACCTCGGACTTGCAGACGATGAAAACGCGGCTTGACGGCGCGCTCTTAACGGTCGCGGACCTGCAAAAAGCGTTCAATGACATCAGCGCCGCCGTGAACGGCGTGTCCGTCAGCGACGCCGGCGCGGTGAGCGCGCCGATTCGCAGCACGGTCGTGCCGGTGTCCGGCGACCACGCCTATCTCGGCTTCGCGTTCCCCCTGCTGATGCTGCTTGTGCTGCTCTTTTCAGGGCTTGTCCTTCCTTCCGTGCTGGTGCTGTCCGAACGGCACTCGCCCGCGGCGTTCCGCACGTTCCTGTTGCCCATCAAGGACACGACGCTGCTTGCGGGCACCGTGTTGTCGTGCATCGCGGTGCTTGCCGCGCAGAGCGTACTGTTCTGCATCGTCGCCGCAATCCTGTTCAAGATGACGTTCGGCATTCCGCTGCTGCTCGCAGGACTGCTGCTCGCGTCCACAACGTTTGTACTGTGCGGCACGCTCCTGAGTTGCTTGATTTCACGGGAATTCATCGCGGTCTTGGTATCCTTGCTCGTCGGCGTGGGACTCTTCCTCCTTTCGGACTTCATCATTCCGCTTGCGGTCTTACCTCCGTGGCTTTCGTTTGTGACGTGGAACCCGGTTGCGCTGGGCGGCGACGCGTTCAGAATCAGCATTCTGTTCAGCGGCGCGCTCCAATCTGCCCTCATCGACCTTGCGGGGCTTGCCGCGTGGAGCGTCGCGCTCACGATATTGGTGCTTGCGCTCTACCGTTCCTCGATGCGGCTCACGCTCGAAAGGTTTGCGTCGAACGTGATGGGAAAGAAGAAATAATCTAGCGAAGCCTTATTTTTTCCACGCCATACTGCTCGAATTCTTCCTCGACTTTTCTCAGAACCTCTTGCGACGGCTGATATTTTGCTGCAGCGAGCGGGAGAAGTTCCAGCGCGTTGCTCAACGAAAAATAGGGAAGTCCTGCATTCTTGACCGCTTCAGTGACGCTCAAGCCGTCGTCTCGTTTTTCCATGCGGTCGGTGAGCCCCATTGCGGCGGAGGGGATGAGTCCCGACCTCACGAATGAGTCAATCGTGTTAAGCAGCGAGCCGCCGGTGGTCGTGACGTCCTCGAGAATGACGGTTCTGCCGCGCGGCACTCCGACAAAGTATCGGTCGTCAGGACTGCCGTGTTCTTTCGGCACGGCGCGCCCCATCGGCAGCGCGTGGCTGCCCGGACCGTACGCGGGCGAGCTGCGCGCGTGCTGGAGCGAAGAAATGACCGCAATCTTGGTCGCGCCTTCCGGAACGCCGTACAAGCAGTCGAATTCGGGAAGCCGCTGCGAAAACGCGAGCACGAACTCAGCCAAGCGGTCCGTGTGGAACGCGTCAGCCGCGACTTTGCGCCAATTGGCGTAGAAATAGGACTTGCGCTTCGACTTGAGCGTTATCGGTTCGCTGAAAAACCCGATGACGTCCCCGTCAATGACGAACTGGTTGAACTTCCCCTGATCAAACGCTTCCATAAATGGGCGCAGAGAGATTTGAACTCCCGACCCCACGGTCTTCAGCCGTGTGCTCTCCCGCTGAGCTATGCGCCCGTAACGACGAAAAACCAGAACGCCCTTTAAAAAGATTTGCTAGTGGACGACGTGCACCGCAGATTCGGGAATGCCCGCCTCGGCGAGCTCCTTTTTCGCCTGCGTGTCGGTGCTGCTCGCCTTGTGCAAGTAGAGGTCGCGCGGTCCGGTTGTCCAGGTCCAGCCCTTCTTTTCGAGCTTGGCGAGCGCGTCCGCGAACTGGTGCATGCGCTCACGCAGTTGGTCGCCGACTTTTTTCAGGTTGTGGACAACGTCCTTGCCCAATCCGAGTTCGTGCTCAACGTCTTCGAGAAGATTGATGAAAATGTCGACCATTACTCGCCCTCGAGTTCGTCAAATTCGTCGCCGAGCTCTTCGCTCATCTCCTGGACTTCCTTGTCCGGCGTTGCGGCGGGAGAGCCGCCCTTGCTGACGACTTCGAGCGCGCCGAACTTGCCGGTGCTGACTTGCATCGTGCCGCGGAACTCATCGGCGTAGCCGTCCGTGAGATGGATTTTGTCGCCGACGTTGATGAGGTCTGCCTGGTCGTTCCACAGCGTGAGCTTCACTTCGCCGGTTGCGTCCTTGATGCGCGCGTCGCAGACTTTTCCTGCCTTGCCGAACTTGTCGAACGTGCGCGGCGCCTCCTTTGAGATGACGTCGGCGACTACATCGATTTTCCCCATTTTTGCCTTGATGTCTTTGATGTGCATACCCATCACCTGTTGCTTCTTGACTATTAATTCCTTATGCTTCTTTGGTATCCTTCGGCGGTTCGACTTTCGGGCCGGCTTTGTGGAACGGCAGCTCGCCCATCAGCAAACGATGGAGCGTGCTTCTCAGTTCTGCAATCTTGACGCGCACCTGTTGGGTGCTGTCGCGGTCTCTCACGGTCACGGCGCCGTCTTTCAAGGAGTCGAAGTCGATGGTAACGCAGTACGGAGTCCCGATTTCGTCCATGCGCGCGTACCTGCGCCCGATGCTGCCGCTGCGGTCGTACATCGCGGGGAATTCCTTGCGCAGTGTTTCGAAAACTTCACGGGCTTTTGCCGTGAGCTCCTCGCGGTTGCTGAGCAACGGGAACACGCCGACGATAAACGGCGCGAGCTTCGGGTGCAGTTTGAGCACGATGTTGCCGCGCTGCTTGTCATCGTGATACGCGTCGTAGAGGAACACGAGGAACGCGCGGTCGACGCCCTGCGCGGGCTCGGCGACGACGTGCGGAATGACTTTTTGCTTGGTTTCTTCATCGAAGAGCGAGAGGTCCTTGCCCGAATGCTTCATGTGCTGTTTCAGGTCGAAGTCCGTGCGGTTCGCGATGCCCTGCAATTCCTTCCAGCCGAACGGGAACTCGTATTCCAAGTCCCATGTGTCGAGCGCGTAGTGTGATTTCTCGTCGGAAACGTGCTGGCGGATGCGGAAGTGCGCGGGATTGGTTCCGAGCGAGATAAACCAGCGGTGCTCCATCGCGAGCCAGTAGGCGTGCCATTGCGTCGTGATGATTTTGTGGTCGAGCAATTCCTTGATGCTCATTTCCTTGTGCGGCTGCTTCTTGGTCTGCATTTCCGCGGAGTACACGAGGAG
The DNA here is from genome assembly GCA_041488275.1 of Candidatus Nanoarchaeia archaeon. Classification (GTDB taxonomy): domain Archaea; phylum Nanobdellota; class Nanobdellia; order Woesearchaeales; family ARS49; genus DSQK01. The sequence continues at coordinate 54,948 of JBGPOY010000005.1, read as the reverse complement.
CTTATGGTTGATGACGTCTTTCAGGAACGGACAGTCGTTCGTCTTTGCGGGATGGATGAAGTATTCCATCTCCATCTGCTCGAACTCGCGCATGCGGAAGAGGAAGTTTCTTGCGGCGATTTCGTTTCTGAATGAACGCCCCATCTGCGCGATGCCGAACGGCAGTTTCAAGCGCGCAGTCTCGACGACGCTCTTGAAGTCGATGAACATGTTCTGCGCGGTTTCAGGGCGCAAGTACGCGATGGCTTCCTTGGTCTGGAACGGACCGATGAAGGTCTGAAACATCATGTTGAACGGTTTGGCTTCGCCGAGCTCGCCCTTGCATTTCTGGCACCGGATTTTGTTGTCGCTGATGAGCTTGCTGAGGTCTTCGGGTTTCAGTCCGGCGGTGCTGACGTGCAGAACGTCCTCGACCAAGTGGTCTGCGCGGTAGCGTTCCTTGCACTTGGTGCATTCCACGAGAATGTCGTCGAACTTCGCGAGGTGTCCGGACGCCTCCCAGACTTTTGGGTGGCTGATGATGCTGCCGTCAATGCCGACGACGTCCTCGCGGTCGTGGACGTGATACTTCCACCACGCGCGCTTCAGGTTGTACTTGATTTCCGAACCCAGAGGACCGTAGTCGAAAAAGCCGGCAAGTCCGCCGTAGATTTCGCTGCTGGGAAAGACAAACCCCTTCCGCTTGCAGAACGCGGCCATTTCGTCAATCGTGATGGTCATACCGAGAACGGGTCAGAGGGCGTTTAAAAAGGTTTCCCGACAAAGTTCTTGTCGAGCAAATAGAGGTCGAACGGGTCTTGCGGATAGCAAATGCCGCCGTGCTTTCTGAACTTCGTGTAGGCTTCTTCATTCAGCGTGAGCTCAACAACCTTGATCGCATCCCAGTCCGCGCCTTTCGGTAGCGTTTCAAAGTGCAAAAGCTCTTGCTGTTTCGGAGCGTAACGAAGTACTGCTTTCTTATCGGTAGGAACTTCACCTTCTTTGACCACGATTGCCTCAAGCGGGCGTTCTTTCAACAATGTGCACTCTTCAAAATCAACAAGGAAGCGCAGCTCGCCGGGCGTGACGAACGGTATCATCTCGCCAGCCACTCCACTTCCTCGGGGTCGAGGTCGCACTCGTCGGCGATGACCGCGGCGGAAGGATGGTTTTTCTTGAACAGCGCCTGCAGATACGGAAGCTCCTGAATTGTGCGCTTTGTCGAGGAGTGCGTCGCGAGGGCGACCTTCTGCGCGATGGCCTTGCGCTTTTGGTATTTCATGTTCGCCTGCCAGATTTTCAGGATTCTACCGGTCGGACCATACTTGATGAAGCCCGGGTACTTGGCGTCCTTGGCGACGGAAACGCCGGCGCTGAGCAGCGTGTTGACGTAGACGAGGAAGTGCCAGTGCTGGCGGCGCTTGATTCTGCCGCGGTACACGTCGGCTTTTGCCAGCGCTTCATACGCGCGCGCCAAGTCCTTCGGATTCGTGTATTCTTTCGGGAGGTTCTCGTCCACCCACAGGAACGCCCCGTCAAGATCTTCGTTGACGTTGTCGAACGCGCCCACCGCGAGCGCCGGATCGGAGCCTTTGAGCACTTTTGTGAGCGCGTTGAACATTGATTCCTCGCGGTCGCGGTCACCGAGCGTGTCCAGGCTTTCCTTGGTGAGCGTATTGTCCTTGACGAGCGTCTGGAGATCGGTGATTGCCGAGCGCAAATCGCCGCCTGACCGACGGGCGAGCGTTTTGAGCGTGAGTTCGTCGTACGTGATGCCTTCCAGCGTGCAAATATTCTTCAAAACAGTCGTAACCACGGCGTGGTCGAGTGCCGCGAACTCGATAAGAACTGACTTGCTGCGGATGCCCGAGAACTTCGAGTCCCAAGGGTCGTTAGCGGTAAGCACGACCGGAAATTTTGAGTCTGCAATGATGCTCGCAATTGCGGCAGGACCGCCGCGGTCTTTCTGCCCCGACAGTCCGTCCACTTCGTCCACCAAAATCAGCTTGCCTTTCGAAAACAGGCTCATCTGCTGGCTCGCGATGCCGACGCTGCTCTGGATGCCGTCCGCGTTGCGCACGTCCGAGGCGTTCACTTCAAGAATTTCGAGACCGAGTTCCTTGGCGAGCGCGTGCACGGCGCTCGTTTTCCCCGAACCCGCGGGACCGTACAGCAGCGCCGCCTTCTTTTTTTGCTTTTTGAATGCCAGAATGAAGTCCCGCAGCTGGCTCACGCTCGGCTGTGGAATGTCCGCAGCCTTCGACGGCTGGTACTTTACGATGAACGGCGCCCCCATAGCGCGTACCGAAGAACGGACGTTTATTAGGATTTCCAGCGTGCACTATCCGAACGCCAACATCTCGCCGAGAACGGTCTTCAAGTCTCCGGTACAGTATTCCATGCCGAAAATGAGCGAGTTCACCCAGCGCGCGTCAAACTTGCCCTGCGCGTAGTTGCATGATAGGCTCTTGCCCGTGAGCAACGTCTTCATTTCCTGCGTTTCCTGCGGGTTGGGTGTCACGAGCGTCTTGGTGAAGACGCATTTCGATGTTGAAGCGTATGTGAACGTTCCTGCAGTTTCTGTGAGTGTCATGTTCATGTCCTTGCACGCATTCGCAACGGTGATGAAACAGTCCTTCGTGCTGCAGGTCGTCGGAATCGCCGGCGCACATGCGGTAAGGAGCAACAATCCGATGAGCATCATGCCCTTTCTCATGGGTTCACCAGCGCGTCAACGATGCTCGTCGGGTTCGGCGTGTTGATATTCCAGAGCAGGATGTCGAGTATGCCTTTCTTTTCGACGGGAACGTTCACGTTGTAGACCCAACCGCCGTTCCATTTGTTGATGTCTTCTGTTTCAACGCGCAGAATGGGACTCGTGGTCTTTGTAGGGTATGACGAGAGATGCAAGTCCTTGAGCGCCTGTTTCTTCATCTCCTCGCGTGTTTTGGCCGTGAGGCTGGGATTATTCAGAGCATTGTCAAAATACTTGATGAAGTCATCGTACTTTCCTTCCTTCTTTGCTTTCTCTGCAGCGTCCCAGTTCTTCCAGAAATCCTTCGGGGCGGCGTCTGCAGCCTGCTGTTCCAGGCTTGGAGTGTTCTCTTGTGGCATTTCGGCGTTGGTCATTCCGGAACTGGGGCAACCGGCACCGTCTGTTCGTGTGCCCTCAAGCTTGGTGCTGCCGCTGCAGAAACCGTACTCGTCGCTATAATCCCAAGTATATTCCGCCGAGAAGCTCTGGCAGTCAGGAGTGAATATCGCGTCAAAACTGTCAAGCAGGGAGTTTCCTCTACCGTCAGGAACGTTCATGGCAGGCATGCGCAGGATGAATGGCGCGACAAATGTCCCTTCACGCGTGCCATGCCCATAATCCCCCACAATGGCACTCACTTGGTTATGTTTGATGAGGATGTTGTGCGTTGAAAGGATTGCGCTTGAACCGCCGCAGGCTCCTTCATTTTCGGTCACGTCCACGCGCCAGTGCGTCTCTCCGATGTACGTCGCAAATGAGAACGCGTCCGCGGCAACAGCGCCGTGCAGCGAGAGCACGAGCAATGTCAGAACAATGAGCACAAAAACGGTTTTTGCCATAACACTCCTTTTTACGAGAAGGAGTGGTTTGGGTTTTTAAACTTGCTGACGGGCAAGAAACCTTTTTATAGAGTTCCCAAGCCCAATCAGGCATGAAACCCGTCGACGTGGTGCTGAAACAGGCGGAAGTGATGAACTTCGACCCGAAAACCGGCATCGTGGAGTTCCGCATCGTCGTGAACGACGGCAAGGACAAGGCGATTGTGCGCTCCGAAAAGATTGACGACTGCGCCGAGCTCGCGAATGACCTGTTCCAGGACGTCCGCAAGAAGATGAAGTCCATTCACAAGTCCATCAGCCTCGATGATGACCCGCTCGCGAGCATCGTGTTGGTCCGCATCCAAGGCGACGAGGAACTGCTCATCGAACGCCTCTCAAAATTCTTCGCCAGCATCAAGGAAAAGATGCGCAACGCAAACATGCGCAAGCTCAGCTATTACGACATGGAGCGCCAAATCAAGGGGCTCAAGACGGACCTCACATGAACGAGCCCCAGCTCGCGGAAAAGGCGTGGAACAAGGAGTTCGAGGCCCCTATCGTTGAGCAATGGCGCAAGACGCCGCCGTTCCCGTTCAATCCTTCGACCAAGAAGCGCGTGTTCAGCATCGACACGCCTCCTCCGTACGTCAACGCGCCAGTCCATATGGGTCATGCGTGCTCGTACAGCATGATGGACATGTTCGCGCGGTTCCGGCGCATGACCGGCTACGACGTTCTCTTTCCTCTCGGTCTGGACCGCAACGGTCTGCCCATCGAGATGGCCGCAGAGAAAAAGTTCGGCAAGAAGTTCAACATGGTCTCGCGCGAGGAATTTCTCAAGCTCTGCGAAAAAGTCCTCGAAGACGCGACCAACACCAGCATTGATACATTCGCCAAACTTGGCATCAGTTTTTCGTCGTGGACGGTCGGCAGCAAGATTGGCGACGTCTATCACACAGACTCTCCCGAATACCGCGCGCTCACGCAAGCCACGTTCGTTGATATGTGGAAGAAAGGGCTGATTTACGAGGCGGAACGCATCAACAACTACTGCCCCGGCTGCCAGACAACGATTGCGGACAGCGAAATCGACTATGAAGACCTGCCCACACTCTTCTCGGACATCATGTGGACGGTCAAAGAAACAGGAGAAAAAATCGTCATCGGAACGACTCGTCCTGAATTCATGGCGAGCTGCGCGATGGTGCTCTACAACCCCGACGACGCGCGCTACACGCACCTCGCGGGCAAGCACGCGGTTGTTCCGCTCACCGGCAAATCCGTCCCCATCAAAGCGCATCCGTACGCGCAGATTGACAAGGGCACCGGTCTCGTGATGATGTGCGCGTTCGGCGACCAAACGGACGTTCGCTTTTTCCGCGAACAAAATCTTACTCCCACGATTCTCATCGGGCTGGATGGCAGGATGAACGAGCACGCCGGCAGTCTCAAAGGGCTGAAAGTCAAGCAGGCGCGCGAAAAAGTCCTCGAAGAACTGAAAGCAAAAGGAATCGTTGCCGCGCAGAAGCATGTCACGCACCGCACGCCCATCTGCAGCCGCAGCAAGGACCCCATCGAATTCATCGGCATGAAGGAATTCTACGTCAAGCAGGTGGACTTCAAGGACAAGATGCTCCGGCTCGCGCAGGAAGTCAAATTCTTTGCTCCGGAAAGCCGGCAATTGCTGATTGACTGGATTAATTCGGTCACGATTGACTGGCCGATCTCCCGACGACGGTATTACGCGACAGAAGTACCGCTCTGGTACTGCAAACAATGCCGCGAACCCATTCTCGGACCGAGAGGCAAGTACGTCCAGCCGTGGAAAGACCCCGCTCCCGTGAAGTCCTGCCCGAAGTGTTCCTCGAAAGAGTTTGAGGGCGAAGTGCGCGTGTTCGACACGTGGTTTGACAGCAGCATTTCGCCGCTCGCGATTTTGCATTGGGATTCTGACAAGGAATTTTTCGCAACGCACAAGCCGTGCACGCTCCGCCCGCAGGGGAAGGATATCGTACGCACGTGGCTGTACTACACGCTGCTCAAATGCTACCACCTCACCGGCGACGCCATCTTCGATTCCGTCTGGGTCCACCATCACATTGTCGACGAGAAAGGCAACAAGATGTCCAAGAGCGTGGGCAACATCATCGACCCGCAGGAAGTCATCAAACGCTACGGTTCTGAAGCGTTGCGCTTCTGGACCGCCGCCGAAGGCAGCATCACACAGGCAGACTTGCGGTGCAGTTATCAGCGTATTGAAGGCGCGGGCAAGACGCTCACCAAACTGTGGAACGTTGCTCGCTTTGTCAGTATGTTTCCCGTACCGAGCGGCGCGCACAAGCTCACGGCGCTCGACCAATGGATCATCCAGGAAGCGAATGAGCTCGTCAAGCTCGCGCACGAGAAGTACGTCGCGTACGAATTCCACGCACCTATTCTCGCCGTGCGCAACTTCATCTGGGAAGCGTTCGCCTCACACTACCTCGAACTGTGCAAAGCCCGAGCGTACAACGAACAGGGAAAGTACTCCGCGGAAGAGCAGAACGGCGCGCTGTTCGCGCTTCACCACTGCCTCGATATCGTGCTGAAGCTCCTCGCTCCCGTCGTGCCGATTATCACGCACAAGATTTACCACGCGCTGCACGGCGCGGACGTGCATCGAGAGAGTTTCCCGCAGGCCACGAAAGATGCGGCCATCCCGTTCAACAAGCAATTGCTGATGGACGTCAACGGCGCGGTCTGGAAAGCGAAGAAGGATGCGGGACTCACGCTCAAGGCAGACGTCGCAGAGTTAACGGTTCCGGTGCAACTCAAACTCATCGAGCAGGATTTGAAAGCAACGCACAACGCGAAGAAAATCAATTACGGCGAAGCAATCAGCGTTACGTTCTAGCTCGCTCCCTTCTCAGAAAATCACCGATATCAAACACGTTCGTGATTGCTCCTTTCTCGTCGGAAAGCGGCGTCATAAGCTGACCGAATCCGAGGCATTCGTTGTTGTTCATCACGAGCACCCAGTCGTTCGGCTGCGGCGCGTTTTCCGAGGAAACGACGCTGCCGTGCAGGAGGTTCTTTGCGCACACGAACAGCCACGCGGCTTTGTCGGTCACGATGACTTTCTTGGTGTTCTTGGACCCCGCAAGGAGGTCGAGCAGCGCGACGCCGGGAACGAGATAGTTGTTCTTTTTCTTGCCGAGCAGCGTTCCGGCGAAAACGGGCTTGCGCGGGACATTCTTGCCGACTGCGAACAGCCCTGCTGGAACAAAGAACCATTCGTCGCCAATCTGGTAAACCCGTTCTTCGTCGATGAGCGATTCCGGAGTAAAGCGGGCGATGAATTCCGTGATCATTGCCGCACCAGCTTTGCAATGAAGAATCCTTCGGTCTTGGTTTCGTGCGGCCAGAAGCGGCGGCATTTCGCGACGTCCGCGTGCAGGCGCTTGCCGAACACGTTCGTGACGCCCGGGCTTCCGATTTCGAGCTTCATGTCGATGCAGCGGACCGGGAGTTCGCGCAATGCCCAGTCAATGATTTGCTCATTTTCCTCGGGCTCAAGCGAACACGTGGAATACACGATAGCGCCGCCCTTTTTGGTCAGCGTGACTGCCGCGCGCAAGAGTGAGCGCTGCGTGAGCGTGTTGCGGTCCAATTCTTTCAGGGAATGCTTGCCCAGCCAATCCTTGTCTTTGACGTAGTTGCCCATGCAGGGAGCGTCGAGCAGGACTTTGTCGAAGGAGAGCTTCCATTCGGTGACTTTCGTTGCGTCGGTGTTGAACACGAGACAGTTCCCGATGCCCATGCGTTCGAGATTGTTTTTCAGCCCGAGAAGGCGGCGGTTGTTTTTCTCGATGGAAACGATGTCGCCCTGGTTCTGCATCCATTGCGCGAGCTGGGACGTCTTGACGCCCGGCGCGGCAGCCATGTCGAGCACGCGTTCTCCGGATTTCGGGTCAAGAACCTGCACCGGGAGCTGCGACGCCGCTTCCTGCGGCGTGATGAGCCCGCGCAGATATTCAATGGACGCGCCGAGCGAGAATTTGGACGATTCGACGTGATAGCCGTGCGCCGTGAACGGGATTTTCTTGAGCGTCACGCCTTTCTTCGTCAGCCGCGCAACCAATTCGGCGTCTTTGATGTGGAGCGTGTTGACGCGGATGCTCGGCGTCAGCGTGACGGGAACGCAGTTCCCGCCCAGCTGCTCGTAGCGCTTCGCAAAAACGCTCATGTGCGCGTCCAGCGCTGACCGTCGGCTGCGTCCTCGACGTGAATTCCCTTGGAAAGCAGTTCCTTGCGCAGTTCGTCGGAGCGCTTGAAGTCCTTGGACTTTCGAGCTTTGGCACGCTCATCAAGCAAGTGCTGGAGTTCAAGTGTGAGAGGAAGCGCCTGCGCGGCGGCGATGTCCGCGATGCCGAAGCCGAGCACGCGGTCGAAGTCTTCGAGAAGCTGGAGACGTTCGTGGCTGCCGATGGAGTCGTCCTTGACGACTGCCCAGACGACGCTCATCGCGACCGGCATGTTCATGTCATCGTTGATTGCGGCGAGAAAGTCTTTCTGGTGTTTCTCGACCGCCGCGCCTTTCTTGGATGCGTGGTTGGCGCGGAGCTCTTTCACTTTGTCCTTGAGGTTGTTCCACGAGTTTTTCGCGCCGTCGAGCGCGTCGTTGGAAAAGTTGAGCTTGCTGCGATAGTGCGCGCCGAGGCAGAAGTACCGGTAGTCGAGCGGGTCGTAACCCTTATCGACGAGATTTTGGAGCGTGATGAAGCTTTCGCCGCTTTTTGCCATCTTGCCCTTGTCGAGCAACAGGAACTCACCGTGCAGCCAGTAGTTGACCCACTTTTTGCCGGTCACGGCTTCGGTCTGCGCGATTTCGTTCGTGTGGTGTACGGGAACGTGGTCGATGCCGCCGCAGTGCACGTCAAAGTGATTGCCGAGGTGCGCCATGCTCATCGCGCTGCACTCGATATGCCATCCCGGAAAGCCGACGCCCCAAGGACTTTCCCATTCCATTTGGCGTTTTTGTCCCGTTGGAGAGAACTTCCAGAGCGCGAAGTCCGACGGATTGCGTTTGCCTTCGTTCAGCTCGACGCGCGCGCCTTCCTTCAGCCCTTCAAGGTTGAGCTTGGCGAGCTTGCCGTACTTTTTGAACTTGCTCGTGTCATAGTAAACGCCGTCTCCTGGGATGATGTAGGTGAATCCTTTTTCTTCGAGCTGTTTGACGAGCGCGACCTGTTCCTTGATGTGGTCGGTTGCGCGGCACCAGACGTTGGGCGGCAGGATGTGCAGCCGCGCGATGTCGTGCTGGAACGCCTTGGTGTAGAATTCGGCGAGCTGCCACGCGCTCTTGCCCTCGCGCTTGCTTGCGATTTCCATCTTTTCTTCACCGGCGTCGGAGTCATTCGTGAGGTGTCCGACGTCCGTGATGTTCATCACGTGCTGGACGTGGAGCGTATTGTAGAGCAGGACGCGCTTGAGGAGGTCTTCGAAGAGGTACGTGCGCAGGTTGCCGATGTGCGCGTAGTTGTACACGGTTGGGCCGCACGTGTAGAGTTTGACAAACCCTTTCGTGATGGGCTTGAACGACTCCTTCTTGCGCGAAAGCGTGTTGAAGAGCTTGAGCATACGCTTCTTGCGCCCTACGCGGTTTAAAAACCTTACCGCTTCCAGACGAGGACGGCGGAGAACACCCCTGCGCCGATGACAAAGAACCACACCGCGAAGTGCTTGTTCGATGGAGGAGGATCTTCTGCGACGGCGCTTCCCGTAACTGCCTGCGCCACTGACCTCGAGACGTTGCTTCCCCGGGGCGTTGGCCGTACGTCGTCCGTCTTTGAAAAAATCATCGCCGACCCGTTCAGTTCAGGACTTCCCGTCACCAAAACTCTCGCCTCAGCGTAATTATCTTCAGGAGTTTCGTCGCAGTCCGCGGACAGCAACGTAGCGTTCAGGATAAGCGTGCGCGTGCCGGTGAAATTCTTCGGCGTGAAACTCTTGGGCGCAGTGTTGGTCGTCGTGAGCACGGGCTTTGCGACGCTGCCGTTGTCCCACACCGCGCCGTACGCAATCGAGAAGTTCCTCGCGCGGCGCGTCAGGTTGATGGCAAACGAAATGTGTTCGCCGACGCGTGCCATCGCGGGGGCGGTAAGCGTGATGCCTGTCGCGCAGCCCGCATCTACGACATGCAAGGTGAGCGGGACAGTCTCAGCGACTGCGTTGGGAATGACCGCGATGAGGGACAGGAGAAGAAACAACAGGAGCGTGTATCGGGCGCGCATCACCACCAGTCGTCCGGTCACATTCATATGCGTTCTTCGGAAAAAGACGGACAGTTTTCGGAAGGCATCGCCTCAAAAATGACGTTTTCACTACGTCCTGATACTCAACAAAGTTCTTAAAGACGCACAAAAATAAAAGGAGCAAAGGGGGTAACCGCGACATGGGTATTTTCGACGTCTTTTCCAAGAAGAGAGAGGAATCTGTAGACCTGCCTCCGCCGCCGATGCCGGACATGGACGAACCGCACATGATGGAATTCCCCGAAGCTCCTCAAGACATTGAACCTGTTTCCGCTCCCGATATGCACGAAGAAGTGATGGAAGAAGAGCACTCTCCCCTGATGGAAACGCCCGAGCCGATGATGCCGCGCATGCGCTCATCCAAGGGACCGTTGTTCGTCAGCGTGCAGGACTACCAAGCGATTCTCGACGGCGTCAACTCCATCCGCTCCAAGCTTTCCGCGACGGAAGACTCGTTCCGCAAGCTCCACGAAGTCAAGGCAAGCCAGGACAAGGGATTGGAGGACTGGCGCGCCTCGCTCGAAGACATCCAGCGCAAGCTCACGTATGTCGATGAAGTACTGTTCGGACGGTGAAACTCATGAATGAACGAACCAACATGCCGGTGTTTGTCAAGCTCGACGAGTACAAGGACGTCACCGAAATTCTCACGCTCGCGAAGGACAAAATCCAGCAGGCGAAGAACGTGCTCAACCGCATCAGCCAGCTGAAATCGCAGGAAGACGCCGAATTTGAAGCATGGCAAAACGAATTGGCCGAAATTGAGAACAAGGTCGACGACATCGACAAGCGCCTGATGGAGCCCGAGGTTTAATCCGGATGAAAGAACATCATTCATTCTATGCAGGCGTTCACGAACCGCGTGAATTGCGCCGCGACACCTTGCTCGCGCAGAAATCCATCATTGACAGTCTCAAGAAATTTGAACAGCTTCGCGCCATCCGCTCCGAAAAGGAATTGCGAATGCTTGAACTCAAAAAAATTCTCAATGTATTGCGCGTCATCGCCGGCGGACTGAAATCAAAACTGCCCGCAACCGCCATGAAGTTCAAGCCGCAACCCGTGATGTCCGCACCCAAATCTGCTGCACCTGCGCGTACGGCACGAGCAAAGCCCGCAGTCGTGCACAAGACCAAGCTCCAATTGCTTGAGGAAGAACTTTCGAAGATTGAGTCAAAGCTTTCCTCGATTGACTGAACCTTCTACTCCAGCATACTAATTCTTATAAACACGTGCAAGGTTAAAACCTCGTTCAGGGGGGTTACCGTATGGTCAAGTTAGTACTCGCAGACGCCACATATCTAAAGGACAGCATCGCCGTTCTCTCGGAACTCGTTAACGAAGCGAGATTCAAAATCACCAAGGACGCCATCGAGCTCATCGCGATGGACCCCGCCAACGTCGCCATGGTCATCTTCAAGCTGCTTTCCAGCTGCTTCACCGAGTATGACGTCCCGAAGGAACAAGACCTTGCCATCAACCTCCAGAACCTCAAGCAGGTGCTCAAGCGCGCGAGCCCCAGCGACGTCCTGACGCTCGAAGTTTCTTCCGACAACAAGCTTGTCGTGCAGCTTAAGAGCAACACGACCCGCACGTTCCATCTGCCCATCCTCGAAATCGAGGACAAGGAGCAGCGCGTGCCGAACCTCAACTTCCCGGTTACCGTAACGACATCCAGCCAAGTGCTGAACGACGCCATCTCGGACGTTGACATCGTCGCCGAAAGCGTCAGCCTCGCCGCGGAAGCCGACCACTTCACCGTTATGGCCGAAGGCGACCTTAGCAAGGCGCACATCGACGTCAAGCAGGGCGACGAAACGACCATTCGCACGGAGCGCAAGACGCGCGTCAAGGCAAAGTACTCCATCGAATACCTGAAAAAGATGATTCAGGCGTCGAAACTCGCCGATCGAGTAGAACTGCACTTCGACGAGAACTACCCCTTGCGGCTGGACTACAAAGTCATCGACAAGCTCTCGATGAGCTTCATCCTTGCTCCGAGAGTCGAAAACGACTGATGGCGATAGCCGTCCGGATCAACCAGACGTTCTCAAAGGAAGACTTAGTCGACGTGTTTCTGAAATTTTGCACGGCCTACCAGATTGCGTCGATGAAGAGCGACCATGCCTACCTTCGCGAGAAAGGATTTCCCGCGCTCGAGCAAGGCGTCGACTATGAGCTCTGTAAAGGAATCACGTTTCGAGCCAAACTTTCCCTGAGCGCACTGACCATCGAAGCAGTCGTCGAAGACACTGAAGAAAATAAGAAGAGTGAACAGACCCTGCGCAACCTGCTCTCGAAGAACTACGCGTTTATGCCTTAAGCAAGCCGAACTGCTCGGCATTCTTCTTCACGGCCGCGTTCGTCGGGTATTTCTTCAACGCAACCTGTAATAACTCCGCCGCGTCCTGCTTTCTACCCGCGTTCGCGTACAAAACGGAAAGATTGTTGATGGCCTGCGGCGTGTTTGGGCTGTCCGGGTTGTTCATCAGGCTTTGTTCATACGCCTGCATCGCCTTGTCGAACTGCTTCTGCTCCAACTGAATGTTGGCAATCACGAACCAGACATTCCGGTACGCGGGATCGAGCTTCGCGACGCGCCCATAATACTCCAACGCCTTCGTGCTGTTGCCGCGCTCGTGCTCAAATTGCCCCGCAAGGTACAGGACGCGCACGTTGTTCGGTTCATCTTGCAATTGCTTGAAAATCAGCCACGCGTAGTACCGCATCTTGTGACGGAGATTCGTCGGAAACAGAATGCCGTAGTGGTGCACGGGAATGCCTGCCTCGGCAATCCTGCCGCCCGCGGCTTCGACCGTATGCTCGACAAGTTCGTGCACGCGGTTCTCGAAATGGAATCCGCGCTTGTTGCGGAACAAGCGCACCAGTTTGATCGGGCGATACGCCGTCGCCTGCATCGACGCCTCGCTCGGCGGGCACGCGACGCAGCCCAAGTCGAGCCGTGGAACGTAGTTGCGCAGTTCCAGCTTGAACGCGTCCGCAGAAGTGGACTCGATGAGCGTTCTCAGACGCTTGAAATCGTCTTCGGTGATGCGTTCGTCGGCGTCTAAGACGAGAATCCAGTCTTTGGTCGCTTTCGCGATGGCTGCGTTCTTCGCTTGCGCAAAATCATGTTCCCACGGGACGTGCAACACGGTCGCGCCCGCGTTTTGGGCAAACTCAACCGTGCGGTCGACGCTTCCCGTATCCGCCACGATGAGTTCGTCAACAAAGGGCTTTGCCGACGAAAGAAGAGCGGGAAGCCAGCGCTCCTCGTTCTTGACAATGAGGCACAGGGAAAGCGTCGCCATATCTTCGAGGCGCTACGGACGGGTTAAAAAGCTTGCGTCACGCGAGCCGCAAACGCTGTCCGGGCTTCAGAACGTGGGCGTGTTTCGGGGGCAGCCCCATCTCGTTCCACAGCTGGATGAACGAGTTGACTTTCGGCGGTTCGGCGTGCGTCGGAATGACGTGCCGCGGGCGCACGAGCTTCAGGAATTCGCGCAGGTCCTCTCGCGCGGCGTGCCCCGAGCAGTGGATGTCCGTGTACATGCGAACGCCTTCCTTGTTGAGGTCGCGCTCGATGTTCTTGCGGTACGTGATGTTCGGCTCGACCGGAATCACGCTGGACGAAAAAATGACGTGGTCGTCGCTCTCGAACTGAAAATCGAACTGGTGGTGGACCATTTTAGCGAGCATGCTCTTCGGTTCGCCCTGGTGTCCGGTGACGACGAGCAGGAACTTGTCCCTGCCGCGCTTGACGATTTCGCGGAGCTTCTTCTTGACCTGCGCGCCGTACTTGACGATGTCAACGCCTTCTTTCGTGAAATGCATCAGGTCAATTTCTTCCGCGGCAAGCGCGTATTTCGCGAGACTGCGTCCGAGGAACACGATTTTTCGCTTGGTCTGCTTGCCAAAATCAATGATGCTCTTCAGCCGAGCGATGTGGCTGCTGAACGTCGTGACGACCAATGCCTTGCCGCGGTTGTCCACGCCCAGCATAGCGTCGCGAAGCATCTCGCGCGCGACGTTCTCCGAGGGCATTTTTCCCGGCTTCGTGACGTACAGCGAGTCCACCATCGAGACCAGCACGCCTTCGTCGCCGAGCTTTCTCAGCGTGTCGTACTGCGGAGGTTTGCCGAGCACCGGATTGTTGTCAAACTTGAAGTCCGTTGCGTAGAGAATGATGCCGTACCGGGTGTGCAGCGCGACCAAAACCGATTGTGGGATGCTGTGCGTGATGTGCACGAACTCCGCCTTGACGTTCTTGGTGATTTTCATCACGCCGTTGGGCGAGAGCGGAACAAGCTTGTTCTTGAACTGCATCTTCTCGTCACGAATCATGTTTCGCAGGATTTGGATGGTGTACGGCGTGCCGATGACGGGAGCGTTGTACCGGTTGGCGAGGAACGGAACCGCGCCGATGTGGTCAAGGTGTCCGTGACCGAGAAAAATCGCCTTAACGTGCTTGCGCCAGTGCTGAATCGTGTTGTCATCGGGAATCGCGCCCGCCTTGCGCAGGGATTCCACGTTCAGTTTGCTCAGCGCGGAATCGTCTTCGTCCGTGAACTTGATGTAATTGGGCATGTGCAGCCCGATGTCGAAGATGAAGACGTCATCGTCCACGCGGACGGCGGTCATGTTCCTGCCGACTTCGCCCGTGCCTCCGACGGGAATGATTTCCACGCCTGGCGGGAAAATAGAACGCTGCTGGCCCGGCTGCTGCTGATGTTGCTGTTGAGGGCGCTGGTGCTGTTTGGGCTGCTGCTGTCTCTGAGTATTTTGCATGATGAATTCACTCTTTTTTTATTTGTGATGCGGGGGGCAGGATTCGAACCTGCGTAGGCGCTAAGCCATTCGCTCTTGAGGCGAACCCGTTTGGCCACTCCGGCACCCCCGCAAAGGGATATCGGAAGACCTTATTGCGGGCTTTTAAAGGTTGTGCCTCCGTCGTATAAATGAAGGAAAAACAAAAAAATCACAAGAACTCTCTTTTTGAGACCAAGAATCACTTGTGACCGAAATAGAACATTTTGTCGATGGCGACGTCGCCCGGCTGGTAGTTGCCCTGGCGCGGGTGAGGCGCCTTTTCTTCGGGCTTCAGGGACTTCTGCGTCTCTTGGACGACCTGGACGACCTTTGCCTTGGAATCCGCGAACTTCTTGAGCTCGAACTTCAGCTTCTCTATTTCCATCGCGAGCGCCGAAATAGTGTCCTTCATCATCATGAAGTTGCTCTCGATTTTCTTGTTGTGCATGTCCAGCAACAGATTGACACGGCTCTCGATGAGCGCGCTTCCTTGAACGGGTACGGATTCCACGTGCACTCCTCCTTCATTGATAGTCACGACCTTTTTGGGCTCGTCGCCGACGAATTCCTGCGCCTGCTGAAACGCGTCGGGCGCGTTCTGGGCGATGCCGTGCTTCTGCAGCTCTTTCATCATTTGATTGAGTTTTACGACTTCGTTAATGTCCATGTCAGTCCCTCACTGGCGTACGCTGGTAAAATCGAAATAACCGTCCTTGTCCATCTTCGGCAGTTTGCGCGAGATGGGCGTCACGGTGCGTTCCTCGACGACGGGTTGTTTCGGCTCGACTTTCGGAATCGTTCGCCGCGGCGGACCGAGCTGCTGCGCGCAGATTTCACAGTAGAGCTTGAGCCCTTCCTTGCGCGCGACGCAGAATTCGCAGAGGCGCTTGCCGCACCACATGCACCCGCCGACTAGTTCCTTGCTGTGCTTGAGACACTTCTCGACGCCGACCATAGTTTTACTGCCTGAAGTTCTCTTTGATGAACTGAATCATCACGGAGTTGCCCGCGAGCGTGTAGCTCTGGAGCGCCGTACTCAAAAGTCCCTGCCGGATGCAGGTGTCGCCGAGCAGGTTGAGCTTCTCGACGTCGCCGGACATTTCGTATGCCTTGGCGGCGTAGCCGATCTGGTTTTCCTGCAGGCAGCGATCGCCGACCTGGGCGAGCTTGACCTTGTTGCCGATGGCGCTGAAGACTTCGATGGCGTAGTCCCACTTGCCCTTGGCAAGACAGTCTTCGCCGACCTTGACGAGCTTGTCGACGTTGCCAATCAAGCGGTAGGCCTTGATGGCGTCCGACGTGCGGCCGTCATCGAGGCACTTGTTGCCGATTTTGAGAAGCTTTTCCGTGGAGTCCGCGAGGCGGTACGCGTCAATCGCGTTGGAGAACAGACCGACGCGTTCGTAGTCGTCGCCGATGCCGACGAGCTTGCTCTTGTTGCCGCCGAGAATGAACGCCTTGATGGCTTCGGGCAGCTTGCCCTTGCGCGAGTACTCGTCGCCCATGGCATTGAGCAATCCGACACGCATCTCCTCGGAGAACATGTTGAGGTTGATGTTGTCCAAGCCCTTTTCAATCAGGCTCGGGACAATCTTCTTGAAATTCTCGACAGAATCATTCTGCTTCAACTGCTGCGCGCTGCTTTGCGCGAGCGCGTTCACCATTTTCTTCATCACGACTTCGCCGTCTGCAACCATAGTCTCACCTGTTCCCTTTGAACTCTCGAAATGTGTGCATTCTTTATGAGTGACTCAATATATAAATGTTACGTTTTCGTATACTGGTTGGGGAAAGAGAAAAGCTTATATTATTCAAGAAAGGCAGCAAGAACGGTGAAACCATCGCAGCAGATGACGCGCTCACGGACTGGACCGAACACTACCTCAAAAACAAGGACTTGCTGCTCAAAAACATCGTCAGCATCCAGCGCGGCGACGGCTGGACGCTCACGGTCATTCGCAAGGACGGCGCGCAGCACATCCTCATCGTTCCTCATCTGACTTCTCTTGAAACATTATTTTCGCGCATGCAGCCCGAACTGAATGCAGTACTGGTCGTTTTGAACACGCACAAGAACCTGGAAATGGTGCTCGACAATTGGCAGGCGCTCACCAAATTCCCGAAACTGTGCCTGATTTTCGCAAACCCCGACAGTTCAACGGACAAGCGCTGGGTCATTTTCCCCCACACGCACGACAAAATCACGGAACGCAAAATGCTCAAGTTCGGATTAGAATCGCTGTTCTCAACGGTTGAAGCGGCGGTATAGAAAATATGCGCCGTAGGGGAATTGAACCCCTCCGTCAGCCTTGGGAAGGCCGCATTCTACCGATAAACTAACGGCGCCTTGTTAGGGTTGTTCGGACGCACCTGCTCTAAAAAGCTTTTGGCTTCCTTACCGTGAAGCGCAAGAGTGTGTAGCGGCGCTCGCCCTTGGGTTTTGTGTAGATACCGCCGAGGACTAAGACCGAAACTCATCATGATAAGGTGCGCCTGATCTGCAAGATAGGGAGAAACTGATGAGAAGCTTACACGGCGCTTCGGTGCATAGTAACTGCCATCGGTATCGATAAGTCCTCTCAAAAAGCCCCTATTGAATTCGGAATCGCCGAGGTTCAGCGCTTTCAATCGAACACTGTATCCCTTCTTTCCCTCCCAGAAGAGATGCGTTTTGAGGAGTAAATGAATCTCACTCGACATGTAGTAGAAAATAACGCAGGACTCGTTGCCCTTGTATTTTGTGGAGTACGTCGACGGTTTCTTTCCAAACCAACGAGAAAGTGCAAGTTGGAGATACCGGATATATTCTTTCTCGTATGCGCCTGTATAGGTGCGGATGATGTACCCGTAATTTTTTCGACGGTAGCAGTTCCCGTCTCCTGCGAATATCCCCAGAAACTCGCCGAGCTCTTCGCGGTTGTTAAAATTAAACTGGATGGGCAACGTTTTCCTGCCATACATCCGTTTATAGTGGAAATAAATCGTCGATTTGGCAGCTCCCGTTCTCTGCCTAATCTTGTTTATCGAGAGACCTTGTGTTAGCAGAAGCCTAATTTGAGGAGCAAACTTCACAAAGACTGCTAACTGTGCGGATAGTTAAACGCTGCCTTATACTGTCCAGTGCTCGTTGATTCAATCTGCTTCTGGAACAGGAAGGCACTTTCCCCGTCCTACCACCTACAGAATTACTCTTCCTCTCCTTCTTCGGGAGAGTACTGCGGCACCGCAGTCTTCGAGATGACCATGATGTCGCCGATGGCCTTGACGAGCTGGTGCGGGACGACGACGCCCTTGGCGCTGCCGAGCACCTTGCTCAGGAACGAGTTCTTGGTGGCTCGTACGCGCCAGCCGTAGACCTTCGTTTGGGTCAGCATCGATTCCTCGATGTCGCCAAAATAGTCGCCAGAATCCGTAAAGACCTTCATGTCGTAGGTCTCGGTGATTTTCTTCATCTTCAGCATCGTCATTCCTCCTTAACCGTAGTCGTTTTCTACAGGCGTAAGTATTTAAAGATTTTGCGTCAGCACCATCGGTATGGAACGGCTTATCCTGATAGGCACGTCGCACATCGCGAAAGAGAGCGTGGACGAAGTCGCCCGCGCCATCGAGCAACATTCTCCTGATATCATTGCGCTCGAGCTCGACCGCGGACGATTGGACCACTTATTGCATCCGAAAAAGCAGAAGTCGTCGTGGCGCGACATCCGGCACGTCGGCTTGAAAGGATGGATTTTTGCGCAGCTCGGCGCGTGGGCGGAAAAAAAGATGGGACAGCACGTTGGTATCTCACCTGGGCAGGAAATGCTCACGGCAGTCCGGCTTGCGCGGCAAAAGAAGATTATGATTGCGCTCGTGGACCAGGACATCACCATCACGCTCAAACGATTCTCGAAAACGCTGACGTGGACGGAACGCTTCCGTTTCGTCGCGGACATTGTTTCAGGCGTGTTTCATCGCAAGGATATCGGTTTTGACCTGCGCACGGTGCCGTCACCGCAGGTGATTGCGAAACTCATCGCGCAAGTCAGGAAACGCTACCCGAACGTCTACCGCGTGCTCGTGACGGAACGCAACCACGTGATGGCGCGCAACATTGCGCTCATGATGCGGCTCAATCCTGACAAGAAAATTCTTGCGGTCATCGGCGCAGGACACGAAGAAGAGTTGGAAATATTAGTGGGACGGTATTTTAAACAGGTATCGCTTGCTGCAAAATCCCAGTAATGCGCTCTTGAGCTCCTAATGTTTCGAAAAGGCGTTTCACAAGGGTTTTTTGCTGTGCAATGATTGCTTGATTCGCTACAAGCATCTTTTTTGCGGCGCGCATGATTTCTTCAGAAGGCACATGCTTAGGAACTCCTCTTGCGCCTACTGCGCGTAATGCCTTTTTTGCGGAAAGCTTTGCAAGAGAAAACGCTCCGAAACTCAATGCAAGCAAAAGCCGTCCATACCCCTGTGGCTGGTCAGGAAATCTCTTATCAAGACGTTCATTTTCTGCCCAGAAATCGAGCTCGGCCTCGATAGCATAGTTCTTGGTGCCGTTCAACTTCAACAGCTCGATGATGGTGGTCATCATCTTTGTAGCGGCATTTTTAACAAAGAGCGTATTTGAAACATCAATCTGTTTCCCTGAAAGCTGTAAGAGCTGCGTCAACTGCTGAGCCAACTCAGCAATGCGCGCTTCATCCGAGATAAGCTGCTTGAGCTGTTTGTCTTCTGCTTTCACTTCATCACGTAACCAACGGAAAGAATTAATGCCTCCAGCAAGATAAAATCGCTCTGGAGAAAACTCGCTAAGCGCGCCATTGATGAACGCAGACTCTTGGTCGAACATTCCGTTCAACTTCTGAAGAAACTGCTTGGCATCTTGGAGCACTACTTGCTCCGTAAGCACCGTCTCTTTTTGCGTCATCGCCACGGCAACCCTTCAGCTGACGTTCTTTAAAAAAGTGCCCGTTTTATTCGTAAAAAGATATATAAAGCGAGAACGAGAACAGCAAGCCATGTCCTTCCGCGACTTCGCGGACAAAGTCCGAAAGTACGCGGGCTTTTCCGTGACCGAAAAAAGAGAGTTCTGGATTGCCGCGCTCGTGCTCGGCCTCGCGTATTCGTGGAACACGTGGGGCACGGTCGCATTTGACTTCTGGGTCGGGCTGGGAAACCTGCTCGCCGCGTTCATCATCGCGCTGATTGCGTTATATGCGCACCATTTCGGGCAGCGTTTGTACGGATTGCACAAGGGCTACCTCGTTGAACACAAAGTGTGGTGGTATGGCGCCGGCGTGGCCGCCCTCATCACGCTCTTGTCGGGAGGGAGTTTCGTCTTCCTCGCCGTCACAGGCACGTACATCACGATTCACACCATTCACCGGCTCGGGAAATACAATTACGGCCCGAACGTCAAGGAATACGCCATGATCGCATTGATGGGACCGCTCGCGAACATCATCGTCGCGGGATTTGTGAAATCCGTCCAACTCGCCATCGGGATTCCTTCGCTGCTCGTCGATCAGTTCTTTGTCTTCAACCTCGCATTCGCCGCGTGGAATTTGCTCCCCTTGCCACCGTTGGACGGCAGCCGCATCGTGTTTTCGTCTCGGTTGCTGTACGCGCTCGTCGCGGGAGCCGCCATCGGTTACGTCCTGCTCATCCATTACCTCAATGTGTACTCGTGGGTTTGGGCGCTGGCAATCGGGCTGGTCACGTGGCTCGTGTTTTACCTCACCTTGGAGAAATAAATGAAAATCAACATCAAGTTCTCGCAGCGTTGGGTCGAATGGTGGGCGCTGTTCTGCATCGTCATCGGATTCCTGCTCGGCGCGTCGCTGCAAAACCCGTGGCTTGCCTATGTCGCGGCGATGCTCACCGGTGCAATTCTCGGACGGCTCTTGTGGCGGTTCAAAACGAAATTAAAGGGAGGCATCCTGTTCATCATCCTTGCTTCACTGATCGGATTTCTCCTCGGCGTGCAGAACGCGGACAGAAAGATTCTTATCGTGCTCTTCGTGCTTGGTATTGCGGCAAGCTTCTATGTCCACGACCAAAAACTCATACGCAGTGCAGAATATTAGCCCGCGCGTCTGGAAACTCGCCGGCGATTCCAACGTTTTCTATCTTGACTTAGGAAAGAAAATCATCATCGACACCGGCAGCAGACAGTTCCAGCCAAAACTGCTGACGTTTCTCGCGAAAGTGGTGGATTTTTCCTCGGTTGACTTCGTGATTTTCACGCACTTCCACTACGACCACATTGGGAACTATGATGTGTTCCCGAACGCGACATTGCTTGCGTCGCGCGCGGAGATTGAGGACTTGCACAAGAACCCGAACGGCGCCGTGCTCGATCCTCGACTGGCGGAACGGTTCAAGACCGCGAAGCTCGTGCCGATTGAGGACGTCACGCTGCCGGAACTCGAAATCATTCCCGTTCCCGGTCACACGCGCGGCAGCATCTGCCTCTGGCTCGCGAAAGAACGCATTCTCTTTTCCGGCGACACGCTCTTCCCCGTCGGCATCGGACGCACGGACTTGCCGACGAGCATTCCCGAAAAAATGCAGGACTCCCTCAACAAACTCACGCAATACAACTTCAAAACGCTGTGCGCGGGACATGATTATGGGTTGGAGCCGTTCTAGCACCCACCACTAGACATCTCCGCTATACCTTTTTAAGCAAAACTACTCACGATTGTGTTATGCTCCGGGACTTTACTCCTCGTCTTTACCAGGAAACCATCCTGAGCACCTGCGTCGAGAAAAACACGCTCGTCGTGCTTCCGACAGGTATGGGCAAGACCGCCATCGCGATGATGCTCGCCTCGCACCGCCTCAAGCTCTATCCCTCGTCGAAAATTGTCTTTCTCGCGCCCACGAAACCGCTCGCGGAACAGCACCTGCAATCCTTCAAAAAAACGTTCCAGATTGATGACGACAAGCTTGCGCTGTTCACGGGCGACACATCTCCTGAAAAGCGCGTCGAGCAGTGGCAGAACGTTCAAATCGTGTTCTCGACGCCGCAGGGGCTGGAAAATGACGTCATCAGCAACAAGCTCTCACTTGAAGACGTCTCGCTGATGATTTTTGACGAAGCGCACCGCGCCAGCGGCGAGTACAGCTACGTCTTCATCGCGAAACAATACGCCAAACGCGCGAAGTTCCCGAGAATTCTTGCGCTCACCGCGTCGCCGGGCAGCGAACTGCTCAAAATCGAGGACGTGTGCAAGAATCTCAACATCGAAGCCGTCGAAGTACGCACCGATGAGGATCCGGACGTCAAACCGTACATCCAGGACGTTGAAATCACGTGGGTGAAACTGGATTTGCCCGAGCCGTTCCAGCGCGTCCAGCATCACTTGCAGGAATGCATGCGAAGTAAGTTGAGCGAACTCAAAAAGCACGGGCTTTCCAAGAGTGTCAATTTCCTCAGCAAAAAAGACCTGCTGATGCTGCAGGGAGAACTGCGCGCCAAGATGATAAACGGCGAGCGCGATTTTGAAGTGATGAAATCCATTTCCCTCGCGGCGGAGGCGGTCAAAGTCCAGCACGCCATTGAATTACTCGAGACGCAGTGCGTCGCGTCGCTGAACGCGTACTTCACCAAGCTCATGGAAGAAGCCCGCGCGGGACAATCAAAAGCCGTCAAGAATCTCGTGCAGGACCTGAACTTCAAAAGCGCGTGGATTCTCGCGCAAAAACTCGTCGAACAGGGCATGGAACACCCGAAAATCGGGGCGCTCGCACATATTGTCGCGCACGAACTCACAGAAAACAAGATGGCAAAACTCATCGTGTTCACGCAGTTCCGCGACACCGCCGTGCGCATCAAAGCCGAGCTCGAGAAAGTGCACGCGCTCTGCGAGATTTTTGTCGGACAGCAGAAAAAGAAAACAACGGGACTGACACAAAAACAGCAGATTGCGATGCTTGACCAGTTCCGTGACGGTATGTTCAACGTGCTCATCGCAACGTCCGTCGCCGAGGAAGGGCTGGACATTCCGCTCGTCGACAGCGTCATCTTCTATGAACCCGTCCCTTCGGCAATCCGCACCATCCAGCGCCGAGGACGCACCGGACGCCAGGGCAAGGGCAAAGTCATCATGCTGATGGCGAAAGGCACGCGCGACGAGGCGTTCTCGTGGACCGCGCACAATAAAGAAAAGCGAATGCACAAGGTCCTGCACGACATCCGCACCGGCATCGGCGACAAGCTCAAGATGCAGTCGCAGAAAACCATCGCGACGTTTGTGCAAGAAAAAATCAAGCTTTTTGCAGATTACCGCGAGAAAGCGTCCGGCGTCGTCAAGGAACTTGTCGATATGGGCGCCGACGTCAAGCTCGAAATGCTCAACTCCGCTGATTACGTGTTATCCGCGCGCGTCGGCGTCGAGTTCAAGACAACCGGCGACTTCGTGCAAAGCATCATCGACGGACGATTGCTCGAACAACTGAAGGAACTCAAAAAGAACTTCGAGCGACCCTTGCTGCTCGTCGAAGGCGCCGAAGATATTTACACGATGCGCAACATCCACCCCAACGCGATTCGCGGGATGCTCGCCACCATCGCCGTCAGTTACGGCGTGCCGATTCTCCGCTCCCGTGACGGAAAAGACAGCGCCGCTTTGCTGCACATGATTGCGCGCCGCGAACAAAGCGAAGACAAGCGCGACTTTTCTCCGCACGCGGACCGCAAGCCCGTGACGCTCAAGGAACAACAGGAATACATCATCTCCTGCCTGCCCAACATCGGACCCAACCTCTCGAAAGAACTGCTCAAACACTTCGGCACCGTCAAGAACGTGATGAACGCGTCTCTTGAAGAATTACAGAAAGTCGCAGGCGTCGGCGACAAGAAAGCGCAGGGGATTACGGACGTAAGCAATAAAGAGTATCAGAAAGACTGACTGTTCTGTATATTGTCCAAACGCGAAAGATTTATACGCTTCACGAGCAATTGATTCTGCATGAGCGACGGAATTTGGCATCAGGGCGCGTATCTCGGAAGCGTCCATTATTTTGTGTACCAAGAAGGACAACTTCCTGGAAAACCCAATGATTTGTTTGTACGTTTCACGAATCTAGGGTCTTTAGAACGTCTTCTGCAATTACCCAAAGAGAGTGTGCTGCGTGTGGGAGAAGAAGCCATGACGCTTGAACGTTTTAGAAAAGAAGTCTTGGGAAAAACGCCTTACCTCGGAATTGAAAGCACGATGACTCCCACCTTTACATCAAAAACAACCTCATAGTTCTGTCTTTTCAGCCATCTAAACCTTCATTTCTTTCAGCCGTTTCACGCGTTCTGCCGTCGGCGGGTGCGTACTCAAAAGATTCACGAAGAAGTTGCCCGCAAACGGATTGATGATGAACAGCGAACTCGTCGCGGGGTTGCCCCGTCGGAGAGGGTTGCGCGCGACGCCGGAACTGATTTTCTCGAGCGCGCTGGCGAGCGCGTGCGGGTCCTTGCCTAGGTGCGCACCGCTCTCATCTGCCTGGAATTCCCGCGCGCGGCTGATGGCGAGCTGAATCACTATCGCGACAATAGGCGTGAGAATCGTCATGACCAGCAGCGCAATGACGCTTCCGTTGCCCTGCCGGTCGCGGTTGCCGTTATACAACGTCGCGTACCGTGCCATCGACGCGGCATAGTTGATGACCGCCGCAATCGTCGCGGCGATGGTCGTAATCAGGATGTCACGGTTCGTCACGTGACTGATTTCGTGCGAGATAACCGCACGAAGTTCGCGCTCAGAAAGTAAAGTAAGAATGCCTTCGGTCGCGGCGACGACGGCATTGTTCGGGTTACGCCCTGTCGCGAACGCGTTCGGAGTCTGCGTCGGCACGATGAACACGCGAGGTTTCGGAATGTGCGCGGCTTTCGCGAGCTCCTCGACCATTTTGTGCAGGGCAGGATAGTCCTTCTTCGGCGCTTCTCGCGCGCCGTACATCATCAGCACGATTTTGTCGGAGAAGAAATAGGTGACCGCATTGATTCCAACCGCGAGCACGAGCGCGACCGTGAGCCCGGTCCTTCCGCCAAGCAATCCGCCCACGCCGAGCATCAACGCAGCGAGAACGCCGAGCAACAGCACCGTCTTGACTTGATTCCAACTCATGGTTCTCTTCTCGAGAAAGTCGTCTTATTAACTTTGTGCATTCGCCACGAACGTCGCGATGCCTTCGATGTGACGCAAAGGAGTGTTGCGCAACAGAAATCGTCTGAATGCCGTGTCGACTTTCACGCCGTTGCGCTGCAACCCCTCATTCAGAATGCCGAATAATTCTTTTCCCTGCGAGTCCAAATCGGTGAGAATCACGACGGATTTCGAAACGCGCGCGACGTCCTCGACGACTTCAAACAACGGCTTGTTGAGCGTCGTGATGTGCGTCAGGCCGAGCGCGCGCAAGGCTGCTTCGTCCTTCTTTCCTTCGACGATGACGTGCGGCTGTTCCGCAGTCAAGCGTCCAATCCAGCGCGCGAGCTCGTCCGCGGTGTTGTCGAGCATGCACAAGACATGCGAGCAACAACTATTTAAGTCTTGGCGCATCCCGCCCGTCGGGGGACATGACAATTCATCTGAGCACGCTGCTGAAATACTACAAGCGCCCCGAAATTCAGAAGGCGATTGTCGACGCGGCAACGGACAAGGAAATCGCGGTCAGCTACGGCGGCGCGGGCTACGGCAAGCGTCCGGACACGCTGCAGTATCCCGCGGACATTCTCGAATTCGCGAAAAAAGGCGTCACGAGCTTCCACTGCTCCGAGGAATTGTGGACCAACCCCTTACAAATCACGACGGGAGCGCACCGCGCAGAGCTTGACGCATTGCGCAAGGGCTGGGACCTGATTCTCGATATCGACTGTCCCGAACTGAGCTACAGTAAAATTGCAGGAGATCTGCTCGTGCAGGCGCTGAGCTATCACAACATCAGCAGCGTCTCGGTCAAGTTCTCCGGCAACCACGGATTTCACATCGGTGTTCCGTTCGAGAGTTTCCCCGAAAGTCTGCATGGCACGCCCATCAAGGACTGGTTTCCGGAAGGGCCGCGCAAGATTGCCGCGTATCTTGGTCATTTCATCAAGCCGCAGCTGACCGCCGCACTCCTGAAATTCCACGACATCGCTGAAATCAAACGGCGCGTCGGCAAAACGCAGGATGAACTCGTCAAGAACGGCGAGTTCGACCCGTTCAACGTGCTGAAAATCGACACCGTCCTCATCGCGCCGCGCCATCTCTACCGCATGCCCTATTCTTTCAACGAAAAGTCCGGGCTCGTCAGCATTCCCATCGAATCAAACCGCATTCTTGCGTTCGAGAAGCCGATGGCAGCTCCTGAGCTTGTCGTTCCGACGAGAGTTTTCATGGAGCGCGACAAGGCAATAAAGAACGAAGCGCATAAATTATTTATCAGTGCATACGATTTTGTCGCCGAGACGAACCGCGCCAAGCAGGAAAAAGGAGAGTACAAACCGCAGAAAGAGTTTGACATTCCAACGCAGGCGCTCTCGGAAAATTTATTCCCTCCCTGCATCAAGCTCATCAGTCAGGGACTGAAGGACGGCAAGAAGCGCGCGCTGTTCGCGCTCGTGAATTTCCTGACAAGCGTCGGCTGGGATTACGACAAGATTCTCGCGTGGCTGTACGAGTGGAACAAACGCAACCCCGAACCGCTGCGCGACACCATCATCGAAGGGCATGTCCGTTATCACAAGCAGGCAAAGAAACGGATGCTGCCGCCGAACTGCAAACAGACGTACGAAGAATTGGGCGTGTGCAAGCCGGACGGTTTGTGTGCGCGCATCAAAAACCCGGTCAGCTACTCCACACGCCGCGCGTGGATGCTGAACCGCGATAATGAGGAAGCCAAGCCGCCCCAGAAATGGACGGAAGAGGACTTCGAAGTTAAATAGATTAACATTTTCTCGAATGAATGTTAAATAGACTAACAATTACGAGTCACATATTTGTTAATTAGACTAACATTCAAGGAAAAAGAATGTTAAGTAGTTTAACAGAACAACCAATTTCTTCCAGTGGAAATGAACAGCAACATTTATAAACAACCCCTAGTGACCTTCGAGAGTGGGCGCGTTTACCGACGGTAGACGCGGACACTGACGAGCCTGAAAAGACCGCTTTTCAGTACAGTCGGAGTATGAGCAATACCTGACTTCTGGGATTCGAGGCTCGTTTTACCGCACTGAGATTGTATGCCACGCGTACGAAACCCTCGTCGAGGATCAATGCAGTTCTGGCCGCGCAAGCGCGCGGCTAGTCATACTGCTCGCGTGCGCACGTGGGCAGCGTCGAAAGACGCCAAGCCGCTCGGGTTTGCCGGCTACAAGGCAGGTATGACGCACGTCGTCATCGCCGACAACCGCGCCAACTCGATGACCAAGGGAGAGGAAATCCCTTTCCCGGTGACGGTCATTGAATGTCCGCCGCTCAAGATTGCCGCGGTCAACATTTACGCTGCCGGTTACGGCGGTTCCAAGTTGGCCAACGTCATTCTCGCTCATTCTCTCGACAAAAATGTTCACCGATTGTTCCCGGTTCCCAAGAATTACACGAAAACGCTCGACGGCGTCAAGCTCGACGGCATCGTCGACATCCGATTGCTCGCGGTCACGCAGCCGCACCTCATCGGATTGAAGAAGACGCCCGACCCGGTCGAACTCGCGATTGGCGGCAAGCTCGAGGAAAAGCTCGCGTACGCGAAGAGCGTCCTCGGCAAAGACGTCAACGTCGGCGACGTGTTCGCCGAAGGAAACCAGACGGACGTGCACAGCGTCACCACCGGACGCGGCACCGTCGGCCCGGTCGCGCGCTTCGGCGTCAACATCAGAAGCCACAAATCGCAAAAAACCATCCGCGGACCGGGCAGCCTGGGTCCGTGGCGCGGCAACCGCTCCTGGCTGGTTGCGCACGCCGGTCAGCACGGCTTCCACCTGCGCACGGAAATCAACAAGTGGCTGCTCAAGATCGGCACCAACCCCGCAGAAATCCTCATGAAGGGCGGGTTCAAGCACTACGGCATTATTCGTTCTCACTATATTATGGTCAAGGGCAGCGTCGGCGGTCCCGTGAAGCGCCTCATCACGCTCACGCAGCCGGTACGCCCCAACCATCGAGTGCCTAAGCAGGCGCCCGCCATCACCTATGTCAGCACGGCGAGCAAGCAATGACCATGGAACTCTCTATCCTCAACCAAAACAACGAAACCGTCGGCAAGAAGAAGATGCCCGCGGCGTTCGCAGAACCCATTCGCAGAGACCTCATCCAGCGCGCCGTCGAAGTGGTGCAGGCAAACGCCCGCCAGCCGTACGGCAACGACCCCCGCGCGGGCAAGAAAGCGGCCGCGAAACTCTCGCGCAGACGACGCGACTACAAGGGCTCGTACGGTCACGGCATCTCGCGCGTTCCCCGCAAGACCTTGAGCAGAAACGGCACCCGCATGATGTGGGTCGGCGCGTTCGCTCCCGGCACCGTCGGCGGACGCCGCGCCTGGCCGCCTCGCGCAGCCAAAGTTTGGAGCAAGCGCATCAATGTTCAGGAACGCCGCAAGGCAATCCGCAGCGCGCTCGCAGCAACCGTCGACAAACTCCTCGTGCAGCAGCACGGCCACCGACTCCCGCAGCACTACCCGTTCATCCTTGACGCCAGCTTTGAGGCAATCGAGTCCACCAAGCAATTCGAGCAGGCGCTCGACAAGCTCAACCTCACCGCAGAACTCGCGCGTGCCAGCGTCAAGCACGTTCGCGCCGGCACGGGCAAAATGCGCGGACGCCGCTACCAAAAGAAAGTCGGTCCGCTCATCGTCGTTTCCGGTCCGTGCAAGCTCGCGTTCAGCGCGCGCAACCTCGCGGGCGTCGACGTCGTTTCCGTTCACAAGCTTAACGCAGAACTGCTCGCCCCCGGCACCGTGCCCGGACGGCTCACGCTGTTCACCAGCACCGCCATCGACAAGATGGACAAGGAGAAGCTGTTCGCATGAACGTCATCAATAACCCGATTGCAACGGAAAAAAGCATCCGCTTGATGGAAGCCTCGAACACGCTCATGTTTGCCGTCAATAAATCCTCGACCAAGTTCGACATCAAAGAAGCCGTCGAAAAAATGTTCACCGCAAAAGTCGTGCGCGTCCGCACCACGATCGGCGCCAACGGACAGAAGCGCGCATACGTCACGTTCGCAAAAGAAAGCCCCGCGATTGACATCGCGACCAACTTGGGGCTGATGTAACATGGGTAAGAACCTCATCCAGCAGGCGCGCGGAAAAGGAGGCCCGAACTACCGGGCCAAGAGCTTCGCCTACGCAGGAGAAGCCCGCCTCGTCAAGCTCATGCCGCAGCTCCAGACCGGAACGATCACCGATTTCATCAAGTGCCCCGGACATCTCGCGCCTCTGGCGGAAGTGAACTTCAACGGACAGAAAGTCCTCGTCCAAGCCGCCGAGGGCATGAGCGTCGGACAAATCGTCACCGCCGGACCCGGCGCAGAACTCAAGAACGGCAATACCCTCGCACTCAAAGACATCCCCGAAGGAACGGGTGTGTTCAACCTCGAAAGCCGCCCCGGCGACGGCGGAAAATTCTGCCGCACCTCCGGAGTGTGCGCCCGCATCATCACCAAATCAGACGCGCACGTGGTCGTGCAGCTCCCCAGCAAGAAGGAACGCCTTTTCCACCCGGAATGCCGCGCCATCATCGGCGTCATCGCAGGCGCCGGACGCACCGAGAAGCCGTTCCTGAAAGCGGGAAAAATGCACCACCACCGCCGCAATCGCAACAAGCGCTGGCCCAACCCGTCAGGTGCTGCGCAGAACGCGGTCGACCACCCCTTCGGCAACAAGCGAACGTCCAGAAAGGGCAAGAACAAGGTCCAGTCGCGCCACGCGCCTCCGGGACGCAAGGTCGGCAAGATTTCAGCACGCAGAACGGGAAGGAAGAGCTAAACCATGGCAAAAGAATTCGTGTTTTACGGCAAGAGCTGGGACGAAGTAGCCAAGCTCAGCATCGAGGACTTCGCAAAGCTCCTCCCGAGCCGCTCTCGACGTGCCATCAAGCGCGGGTTCACCGCGGCGCAGAAGATATTCCTCAAGAACCTCCAGCGCGGACAGCCCATGCTCGAGACGCACTGCCGCGACATGGTCATCCTGCCCTCGTTCGTCGGCAAAATCATCAAAATCCACAACGGAAAAGACTTTGTCCCCATCACCATCGAGAAAGACATGCTCGGCCACCGGCTGGGCGAGTTCTCGATCAGCACCAAGAAAGTCCAGCACAGCGCGCCCGGTATCGGAGCAACGCGTTCGAGCTCGGCATTGAGCGTGAGATAAAATGACCGGCTACGGCTACTCGACCAACGTCACGAAAGACATGGCCAAGGCAGTCAGCCACAGCATTCCGGTCTCGACCAAAATCACGACGCAAGTGTGCCGCTTTGTCAACGGAATGACCGTCGTCAAGGCGAAGCAAGCGTTGCTCGACGTCATGGCGCTCAAGCGCGCCGTCCCGATGTTCGTCTATTACAAGGAAACCGCCCACAAACCCAACATGGCCGTCGGCCGTTACCCCCTGAAGGCGTGCAAGCACGTCCTCGCCGTCATCGCAAGCGCCGAAGCAAACGCTCAGTTCAAGGGTCTTGCGGCGGCGGACCTGGTCGTGCACCACGCCGCGGCGCAGCAAGGCCCCACCGCACGCGGACAAGGAAGAACGGGCGGATTCGCGAAACGCACGCACATCGAAATCGTGCTCGCTGTCAAGAAACAGCCGGTCAAGACCGCAAGAAAACCCGGACAAAATCCCGCCGCAAAAGCAGCTCCCGTTCACCCGTCAAAATCAACCGCTCCCGAGGCGAAACAATGATTGAACGCAAGTTCGTCGCGGAACGCGTGAAGGAACGCCAGATTTTGGAGTTCGTGTCCGCCACGCTCAAGAACGTCGGGCACAGCAGCACCAAGATGGTCCGCACGCCGCTCGGAGAGAAAATCATCATCTTCGCCAGCCGCCCCGGACTCGTCGTCGGACGCAAAGGCGAAAACATCAAGAAGCTCACCAGCGCACTCAAGAAAAAGTTCGAGCTCGAAAACCCGCAGATTGAAATCAGCGAAATCGAGAACCCGAACATTGACGCGCAGATTGTCGCCGAACGAATTGCAAGCACCATCGAGCGCTTCGGCATCCAGAAGTTCAAGGCCGTCGCCCACAAAGCGATGCAGGACAGCATGGCGTCCGGAGCTCTCGGCATCGAAATCAGAATGGCGGGAAAAATCCCCAGCGCCCGCGCAAAGACCTGGCGCTTCTTCACCGGCTACATGAAGAAGAGCGGACAAATCGCAATCACCGGCGTGCGCAAGGCATACGCGTGCGCTCAACTCAAAACGGGCACCGTCGGAATCCAGGTGCGCATCATGCCGCCCGGCTTGAAACTCCCCGACGATGTCGAAGTCCAGGCCGCGCCGACAGAAATCACGACCGCGCCCGCCGAAGAAAAGAAGACTCCCAAGAAACGCTCATCCAAGAAGAAGACGGACGCCGCGGCGCCCGCGGAATCAACCAATGAAAGCGAAGGAACTGCGCCTGCTCAGTGAATCCGAACTCGTCTCGAAAGAGGCAGAGTTGAGGAAGACCTTGATGAAGCTCTACGGTCAGGTCTCGACGGGAACCCCGCCGAAGAACCCCGGAGAAATCCGTCAGAGTAAACGCACGCTCGCGCAAATCCTCACCCTCCGCGGTGAACGCGCGCGCAGCCCGAAGCAAACGGCCCACGCAGCGAAGGCAGCTCCGCAGAAGCCCGCAGCACCGGCGGCAAAGCCGGCTCACCAGTCGCAATCCACAACCAAGACGCAGGAGGCACGGGTCAAGCAATGACTGACATTTGCGAAACGTGCGGTTTGCCCAAAGATTTGTGCGTGTGCGAAAGCATCGCCAAAGAATCGCAAACCATCGAAGTGCGCCTTGAACAAAAAAAGTTCAAGAAAAATTACACGGTTGTGGCGGGTATCGATCGCAAGGAGATCGATATCAAGGACTTGGCGTCCACGCTCAAGGCGAGACTCGCCTGCGGCGGAACAGTCAAGGAAGGAAATATTGAGCTCCAAGGCGACCATCGCAATCGCGCCAAGGACATCCTGGTCGAACTCGGGTTCGCCCCGGAGATGATTGTCGTCAAATGACGGCAACACCGCAGGTGTGCGGCGAACTCATCGGGCTTCCGGTGAGCATCGTGCGCGCAGACAACCCTGCGCTCAACAGCATCAGCGGAGTGGTGGTCGACGAGACCAAGCACTTCCTGACGGTCGACACCCCGAACGGACGCAAACGCGTCCCGAAAAGCGGAGCCGTCTTCCGGTTCACGGTGAACGGGAAGGACGTCGACATCGACGGTCGCGACATCGAGGTCGCGCCCGAGGAAAGAATCAAACTCAAGGTGCATCATGGCAGAAGCAACGAAAGGTAAAACGTGTACGGACGCGCACTGCGCGCTCCACGGTAGTGTGAAGACTCACGGCCGCACGTTCACGGGCACGGTCATCGAAAGCAAGATGCAGAAGACCGCCACCGTCGAATGGCCGCGTACGCGCTACATCCAGAAGTACGAGCGCACCGCGACGACGCGCTCGCGCGTCAAGGCGCATAACCCTTCGTGCCTCGAAGCCAAGAAAGGCGACATCGTGACCATCAAGGAATGCCGCCCGCTCAGCAAGACCAAGACGTTCGTGATCACTGAAATCCTCGGCCAGAACCGCTCGTTCATGGCGCGCGAGGAATTGTTCCAAGAGGCAAAAATGCCCGTGAAGAAAGAAGTCAAGACGCCGGAGGCGGCATGAAGCCCATCAAGGCGCGCGCGACGCGCGCATTGTGCCACGGAAGCTGGGTCGACGTCTGCGACAACTCGGGCGCCAAAGTCATCAAGATCACCAGCGTGCTGAGACACAAGACCGTCAAGGGACGCTACCCGACTGCAGCCATCTGCGACATTTTCATGGGCAGCGTCGTCAGCGGCAAGCCCGAAATGCGCAAGACCGTCGTGTACGCGGTCCTCGTCCGCCAACGCCGCGAATTCCGCCGACTGGACGGCACGCGCATCAAGTTCGAGGACAACGCCTGTGCGGTCTTGAAAGACAAAGACGGCAACCCCAAGGGCACGATGATTAAGGGCCCCATCGCGAAAGAAATCGCCGAGCGCTGGCCGATGCTCAGCAAGCTCGCAAGCATCATTTTGTAACATGGTCACCAACAACTGGAGCAAACACTGGAAGGGAAGCGTGAAACCGCGCAAGCAGCGCGCGTACGCACGCGAAGCCCCGCTGCACGTCAAGCAAACGCTGCTCGCGTCGCACCTCAGCGAAGAGCTCAGCAAGAAGCACAAGCAGCGCAGCCTCACGGTCCGTGTCGGCGACAAAGTCACCGTCATGCGCGGACAGTTCCGCAAGAAGTCGGGCAAGGTCGAAATCGTCGACGTCAAGAGCTGCCGTGTGTATATCGCGGGCATCGAGCTCACCAAGAAAGACGGCGGAAAGACGCAGTACCCGGTTCACCCGAGCAACCTCCTCATCACCGAAGTTCACCAAGACAAGCGCCGGTTCGGCGCGGAGAAGCAATGAGTAACAGCGAATACCTCAAGCGGTACGCAGCTCCGAGATCGTGGCTCATCAACCGTAAGGCACGCACGTTCATCAGTAAGCCCAACCCGGGAGCGCACCCGTTGGAGCGCGCGCTTCCGCTCGGATTGGTCATGGAACAGCTCGGTCTCGCGAAAACGAGCCGCGAAGTCAAGAAAATCCTGCTCGCCAAGCACATCCTGGTCGACGGACGCCGCGTCAAGGACCACCGCTTTCCGGTCGGCTTGTTCGACACCGTCGAGATTCCGGACCTCAAGCAGCACCACCGCGTCGGCATCGACCTCAAGGGACGCCTGATGTTCAACGCAGCAGACAAAGACCTGCACCACAAACCGTTGCGCGTCACGGGCAAAACCATGCTGCCCGGCGGCAAACTCCAAATCAACCTCATCGACGGACGCAACGTCCAGACCGACAAGGCGTGCAAGGTTGGAGACACGCTCATCGTCGAAGTGCCGAGCCAGAAAATCATCAAGCACCTGAAGCTCGAACCCGGCGCGAACATCCTCATCACCGCGGGACGCTATGTCGGCAAGACCGCACGCGTCAGCACCATCGACGGCAACGCCGTCAAGTTCACCATTGATACCGTCGCGTCCGACACGCAGAAAGAAAACACGTACGTTATTCCCTAAACCATGAACCCGATGCAACAGCCGCGGATTGAGAAGCTCACGCTCAACATTGGAGCGGGCAAAGAGCAGGCAAAGCTCGACAAGGCAGTCCTCGTGCTCAAGTCGCTCACCGGCATCGACCCGGTCAAGACTATCACGCAGAAGCGCATCCCCGCCTGGGGCTTGCGCCCGGGACTTCCGGTCGGCTGCATGCTCACGCTCCGCAGACATTCTGCGCAGCAAATGCTCAAGCGCCTGCTCAAGGCAAAGGACTTCACGCTCAAGGACGGCAACTTCGACACGAACGGCACCGTCTCGTTCGGCATTCCGGAACACATCGACATCGAAGGCGCGCAGTACGACCCCGCCATCGGCGTGCTCGGCATGCAGGCGTGCATCACGCTCGAAAAGCCCGGCTACCGCGTCAAGCGGCGCAGCCTCCACCGCGCGGACATCGGCAAAGCCCACCGCGTCACGAAGACCGAGGCAATCACGTTCATGAAACATCATTTCGGCGTTAAACTGACAGGTGAAAGCTGATGACCACGAGCGACTGGCAAAAGGCATTCAAGCAGCTGAAGGCGAAGCCCACCAAGATGCAGAAATACATCAAGCACAACAAGCCGAAGACGCGCACCACGGGCCAGACGACCATCCGCTGCCGCAGATGCGGTCAGCACCGCGGTCACAACGCCAAGTACGGGCTCGACCTGTGCCGCCAGTGCTTCAGACAAATCGCGCAAGATATCGGATTCAAGAAATACGGATGAAACCATGCTAAACGACACCCTCGCAACTGCGCTGTCCAAGATCCTGAACTTTGAAAAGATCGGACGCAAAGACTGCCTCGTCATGCCCGTGAGCACGACGATGAAGAAAGTCTTCGAGCTCCTGAACACGCACGGCTATATCGGACAGGCCGAACTTGTCTCGGACGCGCGCGGCGGAGCACTCAAAGTCCATCTCCTCGGTAAAATCAACAAGTGCGGCGTCATCAAGCCGCGCTACGCCGTCGGCAAGCTCGACTACGAAAAGTTCGAGAAGCGATACCTGCCGGCAAAGAACGTCGGCGTCCTGATTGTCAGCACTCCGAAAGGGCTGATGACGCACGACGACGCGAAGAAGCACCAGCACGGAGGCCGCCTCGTGGCGTACTGCTACTAATGAAGCTCGACATGACCGACAGCGTGGAACTCGCAAGCGGCGTCACCGCGACTGTGCACGGCCCGCACATCACCGTCAAAGGTCCGAAGGGCGAGCTCAAGCGCTCCAACGCCAACCTCAAAGTTTCGATTAAGCTCGAGGGCAACGCAATCGTCATCAGCGCGCCGAAAGGAACGAAGCGCGAGAAGACAAGCATCAACACGCTCGCCGCGCACGTGCGCAACATGGTCAAGGGCGTCCAGCAGCCGTGGGTGTACAAGCTCAAGGTCTGCTCAAGCCACTTCCCGATGAACGTCAGTTTGAGCGGCAAGGAATTCATTGTCAAGAACCTGTTCGGCGAGAAAGTGCCGCGCACTATGAAACTCAAGGACGGCGTCACCGTCAAGATTGCGGGACAGGACATCACCGTCGAAAGCCCCGACCTCGAACTCGCGGGACAGACCGCGGGCGACATCGAACAGCTCACGCGCATCACGCACGTCGACCGCCGCGTCTTCCAGGACGGCATCCACATGGTCGAAAAGTGCGGGGTCAAAGTCGAATAACTCCCATGGCAAACACGCAGAAACTCCTCGAACTCCGGAAACAGATGAAGGCCAAGAAGCCGCACTTCAAGCGCCAGGACTGGCACAAGAAGGCGCGCCTGAAGCCCGTCTGGCGCCGCCCGAAGGGCATGGACAGCAAGTTGCGCAGGCACATGCACGGCCACGGCGAAATGCCGAACTCCGGCTATCGCGGTCCGGCCCTCGTGCGAGGAATGCACAAGTCAGGCTTGGTTCCCATGCTCGTTCACACGCTCAACGAACTCAACGCGCTCAATCCGAAGACGCACGGCGCCATCATCGGAGCGACCGTCGGCATCCGAAGACGCGTCGAGCTCGCGACGGCGGCGAAGGCAAAAAGCCTGCGCGTACTGAACATCAAGGACACCGCGAAATTCGTGCAGTCCGTCAAGGACGACCTTGCCCAGCGCAAGCAGGCAAAGAATGTCATCACGCCGAAGCCGGAAGTCAAGGCGGAAAAGAAACCCGAACCGAAAAAGGAACCGCACGCTTCGCAGGAAGAAAAGAAAGAACAGGAAAAGAAGGACGCCGAAAAGGTCCTCACCTCCAAGTAACATGATGCTCCAAAAACGACTCGCGGCAAAAATCCTGAAATGCTCCCCGCAACGCGTGAAGGTCGACCCGACACGCCTCGATGATGTGAAAACGGCAATCACGAAGTTTGACGTGCGCAGGCTCATCAAGCAGGGAGTCATTGTCAAGGAAATCCTGTACGGCGGCAGCAAAGTTCGCGCGAGAGCGCGCCAAGTGCAGCGCTCTCGAGGAAGACGCAGAGGCATCGGCAGCCGCAAGGGCCGTGCAGGCGCCCGCACGCCGTCTAAAGAAACCTGGGTTGCGAAAATCCGCGCCCAGCGCGACCTCATCAAGCGGCTCCGCGACCACGAAACCATTACGACTCCCACTTTTTACAACTTATACAACAAGGCCAAGGGCGGCTTCTTCCGAAGCACGCGCCACATCAAGGTCTACTGTGAAGAGCAGAACCTCTTCGTGAAGAAGTAACATGGCAACCGGAGCAAACTACGTCGTCACCTTCCGCCGCAAGCGAGAAGGACGCACTGACTATCGCAAGCGACTGACGCTGCTGCGCTCGCGCACGGCGCGCATCGTCGTACGCAAGTCGCTGAAGCACATCCTCCTCCAAATCGTCAGCTACACGCCGAAGGGAGACGAAGTGCGCCTCAGCGTGCACTCGCGCGAGCTCGCCAAGCACGGCTGGAAGGCCGGCACGGACAACCTCAGCGCGGCGTACCTCTCCGGCATTCTGCTCGCGCACAAAGCGAAGCAGCACAAAATCACGCGCGCCATCGCCGACCTCGGTATGTATACGAGCGTCAAGGGCAACCGCCTCTACGCCGCGCTGAAAGGCGCGATCGACGGCGGTCTTGACGTGCCGATGGACCAGAAAATCGCTCCCGACGCGAAGCGCCTCCGCGGCGAACACATCGCGCACTGGGCGACGCTCGTAAAGAAGGACAACGCGAAGTACACCAAGATGTTCTCGCGCTACCTCAAGCACGGACTCGCGCCGGAACTCCTTCCCGCGCACGTTGACGAAATCAAGAAGAAACTGATGAGCTGATCACGATGCCTAAAGCAAAAGCAGACCCTAAAACTCCCGCGCCCGCCGCGGCTGAAGCAAAGACCGCAGCGCCCATCGAGGCTATTGTGAAACCGGTCGAGGCAGAAGCCGAAGTCGAGAAGCTGGACGTCGAGAAAGACGTCATGGAAGCGGTCCCCGCCGAAGAAGAAGCGGCAAAGCCTGTTCCGGGCAGTTTCGACCTCGCTGCGTGGACGCCCAAGACCGAAGCCGGACGCAAGGTCAAGAGCGGAGAAATCCGCGACATCAACGAGCTCCTCGACAATGGAGTCCCGATCCTTGAAGCACACATCGTCGAAATCCTGCTCCCCGGACTGGAGAACGACCTGTTGTACATCGGACAGTCCAAGGGTAAGTTCGGCGGCGGACAGAAGCGCGTCTTCCGTCAGACCCAGAAAAAGTCACCGGAAGGCAACAAGCCCAGCTTCGGAGTCATGGCAGTCGTCGGCAACAAGGACGGCTACGTCGGCATCGGCTACGGCAAGGGCAAGGACACCGTTCCCGCGCGCGAGAAAAGCGTGCGCGACGCCAAACTCAACATCATCAAAATCAAGCGCGGCTGCGGAAGCTGGCAGTGCAACTGCCGCACCCCGCACAGCGTTCCGTTTACCGTCGAAGGCAAGTGCGGTTCCGCAGTCATCCGATTGATTCCCGCGCCGAAAGGCAAGGGACTTGTCGTCGAGCCGAACTGCCAGAAGATTCTCGCGCTTGCGGGATTCAAGGACGTGTGGAGCAAGACGTTCGGACAGACGCGCAACACCAACAACCTCGCGATGGCCTGCTTCAGCGCGCTCAAGAAGCTGTCCACCACGAAGCTCGTGCACGAAACCGGCGAAAAACTCGGACTGCACGAAGGACGCATTTCCAAAATCAACACGATGTAAACCATGGCAACTGTAATGAGTATGAAGAAACCGGAAGCGATGGCGCCTGCGGCAAAACCGGTCAAGGCTGCCGCCCCTGCGGCTCACGCCGCCGCGATGAAAGCTCCGGAAAAGAAGCACGCGCCCGCCGGCTGGCTGGCAGTCGTGCGCGTCCGCGGCGCTCCCAAAATGAGCAACGCCATGGAATTCACGCTGCACCACTTGCACCTCGACGTTCGACACGCGTGCATCGTCATCGCGGACACGAACTGGAGCCGCGCCATGATTAAGAAAGTCAACGGCTACGTCACGTGGGGCGAAGTGTCCGAAAGCATTGTTAAGGAATTGGAAGCGAAGGCGCGCCCGATTGCCAAGAACGCGTTCGGCTTGAAGAGCCCGAAGAAGGGCTTCGAGTGCAAAGGCGTCAAGATGCCGTTCAAGAACGGCGGCAGCCTCGGCTATCGCGGCAAGGATATCACTGAATTGATTATGAGGATGTTGTAATATGGCATTCCACAAGCGCACGAAGCTCACGCGCATGCGCGGCTCGCGCACGCACGGCTGGGGCAGACTGCACCGCGGTTCGGGAAACAAGGGCGGAGCGGGTAACGCGGGGTCGGGCAAGAAAGCCGACGCGAAAAAGCCCAGTTATGCAGACAGAGTGTTCGGCAAGCACGGCTTCATCCCGCACAACTCGCCTCCCGCATTCGTCATTATCAATCTCGTTGATGTTGAACAGCGCCTGCCCGGCTGGGTTGCCGGCAAGCAAGCAGAGATGACGAGCGGCGTCGCGCACGTCGACCTCGGCAAGCTCGGCTATACCAAACTGCTCAGCGCAGGCAAAGTTTCGAAGAAATTAAAAATCACGGTTCAGTGTGCTTCGAAAAAAGCGGTCGAGAAGGTGAAGGCAGCGGGCGGAGAAGTCGCTGTCACGGCCGCACCCGAGTAACCCAATGAGTCTCCTTGACGCCATCGTTGAACGCATTCCTGAAGTTGCAACACCAACCCAGAAGCGGCTTTCTTTCAAGGAAAAGCTCAAGTGGACCACCATCACGCTCGTCCTGTATTTCGTCCTCGGACTTGTTCCTCTGTTCGGGCTGGGCTCGAACGCGCTCCAGCGCTTTGAATTCATCTCTATCATTCTTGGCGCGAGCTTCGGCAGTCTGCTGAGTCTGGGCATCGGTCCGCTCGTCACGGCGAGCATCGTCATCCAACTCCTGAACGGCGCGGGCATCCTGAAGTTTGACCTTACCACGCACGAAGGCAGAAAGCGATTCCAAGGCGTCCAGCAGCTCGCTTCGGTCGGGTTCATCCTGTTCGAAGCCGCGATTTATGTCTTCATGGGAGGACTCGCGCCCGCTCCCGAACTCGCGGGAACGTCCTTGTTTTTCCAGCTCCAGCTACTCCTGATTGTGCAACTGTTCCTCGGCGGACTGCTCGTCATGTTCATGGACCAGCTCGTCAGCAAATGGGGTTTCGGTTCCGGCATTTCCCTCTTCATCGCGGCAGGCGTGTCGCAAAGCATCTTCATCCGCGCGCTGTCGCCCTTGCCGTCTCCGACAAGTCCGGGCATCCCGACGGGCGCGATTCCCGCGCTGATTCAGAGCCTCGCCGCAGGCGACCCGCAGACTGCAGGGTTGATGCTCGCCGGCGTCGTGTCAACGGTCGTCGTCTTCATCATTGCGGTCTATCTGCAGGCGATGAAAGTCGAGATTCCGCTTTCGTTCGGACGCGTTCGAGGACAGGGCATCCGCTGGCCGCTGTCATTCGTCTACACGAGCAACATGCCCGTCATCCTCGTTTCCGCATTGCTCGCAAACCTGCAATTGTGGGGCAACCTCCTCCAAAACTGGGGACATCCCTGGCTCGGAACATTTGTTAATGGGCAAGCAGCGTCAGGACTGGTCTTGTGGCTGTCTCCCTCGAACATCGTCAGCCAGATTTTGCGCGGCAGCGTGCGGCTCGTTGACGTCGGGCACGCAATTACGTATCTCCTCTTCCTCATTATCGGCGCGGTCGTGTTCTCGCTCTTCTGGGTGCAAACCTCAGGTATGGACGCGCGCTCGCAGGCGCGACAGATTATGGCGTCGGGATTGCAGATTCCGGGCTTCCGACGAGACGAACGCGTGCTGGAACGCATGCTCGACCGCTACATCATGCCGCTCACCGTCATGGGCGCCATCTCCGTCGGCGTTCTTGCAGGATTGGCGGACGTTTCCGGCGCACTGACGCACGGCACGGGACTTCTGCTCACGGTCATGATCGTGTACCGATTGTACGAAGACATCGCCCGCCAGCACATGATGGACATGAACCCGATGATGCGCAAGTTCATGGGCGGCGAGTAAGTGGCGCTGCTCTCGTTTCTTGACCCGGCCATGAACGCCGCGTTCGGCTGGCTGCTGAACCTTCCTCCGTTCTGGGGCATCGCGATACTGTGTTTCATTCTCTCACTGCTCATCGTCGTGATTTACAAGTTCACGACCAACCAAAGCGTCATGAAAGCGCTGAAGGAAGAACTCAAAGTCTTGCAAAAGGAAATGCGCGAACTGCGCAGCGACCCGAGCAAGATGATGGAAGTGAACAAGAAAGCCATGGAAGCCAACATGAAATACATGAGCCACAGCTTCCGCCCGATGATTTTCACGTTCATTCCCGTCATCCTGATTTTCGGCTGGCTGAACGGACATCTCGCGTTCGAACCTATCATGCCGGGGCAGGAATTTTCGATGACCGTCCAGTTCGCGTCCGGCGCAAACGGCGTCATCACCGCAAACACGCCTGACGGCATGGACATCATCAGCGACGCAAACCGCACCGTGACGGACGGCAGCGCGATTTTCACGTTCAAAGCGCCACAGGAAGGCACCTATGACGTCACGTTTGACTTCAATAACCAGACCTACATCAAGGAAGTGGACGTCACGCAGGCGCGCAAATACGCCGCGCCCATCCTTTCCGTCAATGACGGGGCGATTAAGACGATTACGACCAACCACCAGAAGACGCAGGTCATCCATATCGGAAGCTGGGGCATGACCTGGTTCTGGAGTTATCTCGTCCTGTCGCTCATCTTCTCGTTCGGACTCAGAAAGCTGTTCAAAGTGTACTGAAACCTTCCATACGCTCCACAGGAAACGAAGGGGTGTTCGCAGAATGACTTTTGCACACCTCAGTTATGGGCTTTCAGGGGCTCGTAAACCCCATTCCGCCACCGGAAATGAAGGAGTGTCCCCTACGCTTTTCTCTATGTTTTAACACAAAAGTATTTAAATAGAACCGGTTTAAATAGCTTAAATACAGCGCGAGAGAGCTCGACTGTAGATTTGGGGGGAATTTATGGCAAAGAAAGAAGCCAAGAAAGCGCCCGCGGGCGGCAAGGAGATTAAAGTTGTCAACATTGTAGTCTCCGCAAGCCTCGGGCAGGACATCCCGCTGGAAAAGATGGCGGCAACGCTCAGCAATACCGAATACAATCCCGAACAGTTCCCGGGACTCGTCATCCGCATCAAGGAACCCAAGACCAGCGCGCTGATTTTCTCGTCCGGCAAGATTGTCTGTACGGGCGCGCGCACGATGGCCATGGTGCAGGAAAGCATCCGCAAGATTATCAAGTCGCTTGAAAAGATCAACGTCAAGATTAAGACGTTTCCGGAAGTCAAAATCCAGAACATCGTGGCATCGGGCAGCGTGGGGATGGACCTCAACCTGAACGTGCTCGCGATGAAGCTTGAGAACACCGAATACGAACCCGAACAGTTCCCGGGACTCGTGTACAAGCTCCCCGAAAAGAGAGCCACGTTCCTGCTGTTCAGCAACGGCAAGGTCGTGTGTACCGGCACGAAGAGCGAAGAGGAAGTCCACAAAGTGCTGGACATCCTCATCGAGAACCTCAAGAAGATCAAGAGCAAGTAACGCTCATTCATTTCAGGGGTGGTTTTTTAGATTCCGCGAGTAATAGCGTGAGCTTTCCGCCACACCCCACAAAATCACTGGACAATTCAGGACAGGCATAAAAAAGAAGGGAGTGTCAATACCATCTATGGTTGAAGCGCAAGTCATGGACGCACCGGAGCAAATCCGGAAGTTCGCTGAGTTCTTGGAGTTGAACTATTACGGCGACCTCAACGAACGCGCCCGTAAGGGCGACAAGTTCATCGTGGTCGACTTTCAGGCGCTTGCCAAGTTCGAGCCCGCCCTTGCTGATTTGCTGCTGGAAATGCCTGACGAAGCGTTCAAGGCAAGCCAGCTCGCGGTCGAGCAGTTCGACCTTCCCGGCGGTAACAACAAGGGTTTCACCGTCCGTTTCCGCAACCTCCCTCCCAGCAGCGAAATCATGATTCGCGAGATTCGCAGCACCAACCTCGGCAAACTGCTCGCGGTCGAAGGTACGGTCCGTAACAAGACAGAAGTCCGACCGCATATCACTACCGCTCGGTTCGAATGTCCTAGTTGTGGCAATGTGCTCAACGTCTTACAATCAGACAATAAATTCAAAGAGCCCACTCGCTGCTCGTGCGGAAGGAAAGGCAAATTCAGACTGCTCGACAAAGCGCTCATCGACGCGCAAGGTCTCGTTCTCGAAGAAGCATCCGAACAGCTCGAAGGCGGCGAACAGCCGAAACGCCTCAACGTGTTCTTGAAGAACGACCTCGTCAGCACGCTCGCCGAAAAGCGCACCAACCCCGGAGCAAAAGTGCAAGTCGTGGGCGTGCTCAAGGAAGTGCCTATCACCCTCAAGTCAGGAGGCCAAAGCGTCAAGTTCGACCTCATTTTCGAAGTCAATTATCTCGAGCCGCGCGAAGAAGACTATTCTGACGTCAAAATTTCTCCTGAAGAAGTGCAGGAAATAAAAAATCTCGCCGCGGACCCCGCGCTCGAACGCAAGTTCATCGCGAGCATTGCGCCCAGCATTTACGGTCACGACAAAATTAAGGAAGCGCTCATCCTGCAATTGATGGGCGGTGTCCGCAAGCGCCGCGACGACGGCATCGTCACGCGCGGCGACATCCACATGCTGCTCATCGGCGACCCGGGTTCGGGAAAGTCGCAAATGCTCAAGCGTGTCAGCAAAATCTCGCCGAAAGGGCGGTTCATCTCCGGCAAGGGCGTGTCCGGTGCGGGACTGACTGCCAGCGTCATCAAGGATGAATTCATTGGCGGCTGGAGCCTTGAGGCCGGTGCGCTCGTGCTCGCCAACAAGGGCATCTGCTGTATTGACGAAATGGACAAGATGAATGAAAACGACACGGCAGCCATGCATGAAGCCCTTGAAGGACAGACCATCACGATTTCGAAAGCAAACATCCAAGCGACGCTCCGTGCCGAGACGACCGTTCTCGCGGCAGCCAACCCGAAGTTCGGCAGGTTCGACCCATTCGACACGATTGCCAAACAAATTAACATGCCACCGGCGCTCATCAACCGATTCGACCTCATTTTCCCCATCAAAGACAGCCCTGACGCGGTCAAGGATGAAAAAATGGCGAAATTCATCCTCACGCTGCACAAAGAGCTCGTTACGGACGCCGACATTCCGACCGGGCTCTTGCGCAAATACATTGCGTACGCCCGCCAACACATCTCTCCTGTTCTTACGGACGGCGCTATTGAGGAAATCAAGGACTATTACATCCAAATGCGTTCGTCCGGCAGCAAGGAAGGCGTCATCAAGGCGGTCCCGATTTCTGCGCGACAGCTCGAAGGACTTGTTCGACTCGCGGAAGCCCACGCGCGGCTGCACCTCTCGGACAAGGTCACGAAAAAGAACGCGAAGAAAGCGATTGAACTTTTGCACTATTGCCTCCAACAGGTCGCGATGGACCAGGAGACCGGCACGATTGACATCGACCGCATCTCGTCGGACACCACCGCGAGCGCGCGCAACAAAATCATCATCATCAAAGAACTGCTCACCGAGCTTGAGAAGCGCATGAAGCCCGTCGACATCCGTGACGTCATCAAGGAAGCCGAGGACAAAGGCATCCGCGCAGAGGAAGTCGAAGAAGTCATCCAGAAGCTCAAGCGCGGCGGCGACCTCTTCGAACCCAAGGCAGGATTTATCCAGCGACTATAAACTATTTTTCTTGCGAATTATGCAGAAGGCTGACTTGACTGAATTTCGTGGAGGTTTCTGAACGAGAAGCACGACGACTGCAGGTTCGGGTCGCCAATCGAGTAGCAGACCGAGAATTCGTCCTTGTTGATAGCGAAGTAGAGCAGGCAGCTGTCCTTGGTTTTGCCGTCCGTGATTTTCAGGCAGCCCGCGGACGTTGCGGAAATACGCGCAACGGAATCATAGCACTGATCGGCGTCGCTTTGCTGCGCAAGCGTGCCGCACAGCAACTGGGCACGCGGGCCGTCTTTTGTCGCGGTCTGCTCCGCTTCCGCAACGATGTCCGACGTTGATTTGGCGTCCGGCTGCGCCGCGCAGTCGCGCGGGCAGGTCGCGGTTGTTT
The DNA here is from genome assembly GCA_041488275.1 of Candidatus Nanoarchaeia archaeon. GTDB lineage: Archaea > Nanobdellota > Nanobdellia > Woesearchaeales > ARS49 > DSQK01. The sequence goes on along the minus strand of JBGPOY010000005.1, from coordinate 10,411 downwards.
CACCGAGGTCTGACTTGCAGATGTAGTCGCCGCAGCACACGGGCAGCTGATTGAACGCGCATTTGCCATCGACAACCGTATCCTCAGTGCAAGGGTCAAAGTCATTGCAGCTTGCCTGCGTAGGCGCGGTTGATTCATTGCTTGCCGGAACTCCCGGAGTCGGCGTTATTGGAATCACCGGAGCAGGAGTGTTCGGTGCGGACGTTTTTGGCAATGCGGGAAGCACTTTGAACGAGAAACTTGTTTCGGCGGTATGCCCGTCGCCTTTTGCAATGGTTTTCAACAAATAACGTCCGGGCTGCAAGTCGTCCGGTAAATCCACTTTTGAGGTTGCGCTCGCGCCCGCAGGAACGTTTTCGTCATGCGAGAACAGCAGGTTTCCCGTTGCGGGCGCGACCAACTCATGCGTGAGCGCAATTTCGCTGGACTTCAACTTGGACTTGAACTCAAACGTGTCCGCGAACGTGAGCGTGGTTCCGGCACGGGCTTCGACGGTGTTCGGGCGCGTCGTGACGGTAAATGCGGGGCTTGAAGGAAGGAAAATCAACAAGAGCACCACGAGAACGACGGCTCCTGCGCCGCCTCCTGCCGCAAGCGGAACCCAGTTGCGCGACGATGCTGAAGAAACCGGACGGAACGCTGCGGCAAGCGCCTGCTCTGCCTCCTGCGACGTGTATCCCGATGCGAGAAGATTCTGCCGGATGGCCTGCGCCGCATAACCATTGGCGCGCAGCCGCTGGACATACGCAATTACCTCTTGCGGGACCATGCCTTGTTTTTGCCGCTGGCAGTATTTAAACGTATCGTGCAGTCGAACAGCTAAATTCTTATAAACCGCGCGCGTGCAGAATCGTCGGGGGCATGGCGCAGAAACCACTCGTTGCAATCAAAGCGGGAATCGCTGAACTACTCACCGGCGACTGGATTGAACAGACTGACGCGAATCCCGGCGCCGTTCGGCTGAGAGATGGCACGCTGCTTTCACGGGCGAACGTGATGGGCATCATCGTTGAAGTCGGTGACGCGCAGCCGCCGGGTCTGGTTCTTGACGACGGCTCAGAACGCATGGTTGTTCGGGCGTTCGAAAACGTGCCCGGACTCGCGCAGGTGACGCTTGGCAGTCCCGTCATGGTCATCGCCCGCCCTCGCAGGTTTGGCGACCAGCGCTTTCTTGTTCCCGAATGCGTCCGCTCCATCGACCCGATGTGGATTCAGGTGCGCAAGCGCGAGCTTGCCGGTCGTACACTTCTTCCGGCGATGCCTGTACGGCCTTCCGGCATTGTTGAAGAAGATGTGGTGCGCTCGCACGGAACAAGCATTCTTGACTCCATACGCTCCTTGGATAAAGGCACCGGCGCCGACACGGAAGAACTGCTCACCAAAGCAAAATGCACACAAGACGATTTGGAGCGATTGCTTGTCCGCGGAGAAATCTTTGAAATCAGTCCGGGAAAGTTGAAAGTTCTTGAGTAATGCACGTCTTAGAACAACGCCGGCGTGATATAGACTTCAATAACCGCCGCGACAAACAACAAGCCGAGCGCAATCAGCGTCAGGTTAGACGTGTCCAGAATGATTTTCTCAAAATGCTTGCTGCCAAAGTCGTGCTTCATCAATGCGACCGAAATGATCCCTCCGGCGAGCCCCGCGATGAAGTACGCGAGCACTTCCGGAATGCCGTGAATGAAGTAGCGGACAAAGCTCAGCGAGCCGACATAGAGATATGCGCCGACCGTAGACATGCCTGACGAGGCGGTGACCGTTGCAAGCTGCGTGCGGATGAAATTGCCCGTCGCGACGCCGATAACGCTTGCGTTCCACGTCAAGATAAACAGCGCGCCCATGCCGTAAACAAACGAAAACAGCAAACAGAACACCAGGACTTTGACATTGTTGAGAAAAATCCTGCTGAACAGCGCGCCGCGCGTGACGCTGCCCGTGACATGGTCGTTCAATCCCGAAATCGTCTGGCTCTGGATGGTGAACAACGCCGTGGTCATCGAAGACGGCAGCACCAAATACCACAACGCGAACGCACTGACCATGCCCACAAACAAAAACAGGAAAAATGCGAACGTTTTGCGGTGCTCGCGCAAAATAGAGCGTTCATCATCAAGCACGATATCTTTTTCCTCTTCCATGCGCATCGTGTTCATAAACAACGGCACAATCGCCAGAACCGTGAGAAAGACCATCACGAGGCTGGAATACTCCGCAAAGATCCACGTGCTGAGGAATACCGCGACCGTGACCACGATAAAGCCGTAGAGAAGCAAGAACCACGGACGCTGTTCCGCGCGGAACGGGTTAGTGAGCTCCTCAAGGACCATACTCCGTCTGCGGGCTGGATTCTTTATATACTTTATGCCGGCATCAAGATTTATATACCCTGCCCGAATCCATCGACGGTATGGACTACGACGCACTGCTCGCACGGGCGCGCACCAAAATGCCGGAAAGCGTACTGGTGAAGGAACGTTTCGAACTGCCCAAGGTCGTCGGACGCTTGGAAGGCACGAAGACGGTCATCACCAACCTCGTTCAGATCGCCGCGCTGCTGCGACGCCCGATTGAACAGCTCGTCAAGTATTTGCTCAAGGAACTTGCCACGCCCGGCATAATGAAGGGTCCGTTGTTCATGCTCGGCGCGAAGATTCCCGCCTCCCGCATCAACGACAAAATCAGGCAGTATGCCGAAGAATTCGTGTTCTGCCAGAAATGCGGCAAACCCGACACCGACATCCGCAAGGAAGGCGGGTTCAACGTGCTTGTCTGCAGCGTCTGCGGAGAGCGCCGCCCGGTCAAGAGCAAAATCTAATGGTTCTCGTCGCGATTCACAAGAAAGACCACCGCATCGTCGCGGCCGTCTGCGATTCCGACCTGATTGGCAAGAAATTTGAGGAGGGCGCTCTTCAGCTCGATCTTACGGGAGATTTTTACAAAGGCACGGAACGCTCCGATGATGAAGCGGGCGACCTTATCCGCAACGCCGACCACGTGAACCTTGTCGGCAAGAAAAGTGTCAAGCTCGGTCTGCAGGAAGGCGTGATTGATGAAGCATCAGTCAAGACGGTGCAGGGCGTGCCGCACGCGCAGGCAATCATTGTACATGACTAGACCGCCGCGAACCATTGCCCGAGCCCCATCTGTTTCTCCTTGTCCTTGCCGAAAACGCCTTCAATGCGGCGCTGGAGGATTTCAACCGTCTGTTTCATGTACGGCCCGAGGTCGTATTTCTCGACAAGACTGATAGTGGGACCGAGATACTTGACCACGCTGCCTTCCGTGATGGTAAACAATAACTTGCCCTGACAGTGCGTGCACTTGCCGATGAGCGGCGGGCGCCGGAATTTTTCGTTGCAGTTCACGCAGCGGAACTCCTGCATTGAGAACTTACGCAGGTTGCCTTTGATGTCTCGGATGAAGTGCTTGTCAATCACGAGCTTGGCGACGTCCGCCGTATCGACCGCACGAATTTTCTCTGCGAGAATCATCTGGCCGCGAAGTTTTTCCTCCATGCTGGGCAGTGTTTTGTAAGCGCTGCAAAGGACTCCTGAGTTGACACTGTCCATGTCGTGCGTAAATCCCATTCCTTCGTATTGTGCGGGCGTGTTCAGCGTGTGCTTGATTTGCTGTATTTTAACGTCGCCCGGCATTTTGTACTGCAGTGCTCCCTCATACAGTTCCAGCGGATACGTCCAAGGGATGCCCACGTCGAACGCTTGGTCGTCCACTTCCGTGGGAATCAGCGTGCTCGAGAGCACGAGCGGCGCGTCCATCGTGCTTCCGCGTGAGTTGGGCAGGAAGTTGCGGGAAAAATTCATGAACGAGTCGAGCAGCAGGATAAATCCGATCTCGTCACCGTCGCAGTCACGGCGGCACGCCTGGTGATAATACGGGTGCGCGAGGAACCCCTGCGTCTTGGAAAATCCGATGATGCGCCCGAGCATTCCCGCGCTGGTGTGCGGCGCCAGCCCGACAATGCCGTGTCCGATCAAGTCGTCCGGTTTGGTGAACCGGTAGAACGGCGGCAGCTTGTAGACTTTGATGAGCAATTCATCAATGAACTGTCCGACGCGGAACATGATGACATCCGCGGGCTCGTCTTCCTTCGGTGAAACGGGGCAGCACGGCAGCACCACGTCTTGGGGTTTGATTTCGAGCACTTGGTCGTCGCGCGTGAGCGGCACGCCCTTGATGTCGTGGGTGTATCCCAGCTCAATGAGTTTTGCCACCGGCGTTCGAATCTCTGAAGGGCGGAAGTGCGTCAGTGTGAGTTCGCTACAGTCGTATCGTACCGTTCCGTCCTTGTTGACGTAGAGGTCGTGCTTTGCGCGCAGGATGCTCTTCGCCGGGTGCTCCGCGAAGTGCGTTTCGTTGCTCGTTCCGCGGACGCCCTTGATGAGGTCAGGGTGTGTCTTCATGCCCAGCAGTTTCAACGATGCGTTGAAGATGCGCTTGACATCGATGGGGCGCTGCTGGTATGCGAGCGCCTTGCCGTGCAGCGGGCACGCGGGCGTTTCGATGCGTTTTGCGCAGAATTTGCAAAAGTAACTCCGCCGTGTCGGGCGGTCGCACTGCTCACACACGGCGAACGCGGTGTCGCTCTTGCAGTGGTCGCACGTGAAAATGGGGAATTGCGCCGTGACGACTCCTGCTTTGACCGCTGCCTGATACGAACGCAGGCGTCCGCCCTCCTCTCCAATCGGAAACAGCCCGTGCGGGCTTCCGGTCAGCTTGCGCTGCTTTGCTTTTTCAGGACGCCCCATGCGCGAACCGATGTACGTGCCGCTGACGTCGCGCAGCGGAATGCGACTGACCCGCTGTACCGTCGCAAGCACGGTTTCGCCCGGATTCTCTTCAGCAATGCGTTTCAGTTCTGCGGCATTGACGTGATCCGTGATTCCGAGCGATGCGGCAAACGACGCGGCGTGAGGCGGTTCAATAACCGTGAATTCCTTGTTCACCGCGAGGTGTGGCACGCCCAGCAATTCCAACGCGCGCTTGCCGGGATGGTCGAGCGGGAGAACAATTTTGTAGACGCCCTGCTCGTCGTGATGAAGCGTGGCCTTGCCGAGCATATCGATGAGCGCGAGGAACAAGGGACGCTCAATGTCAATCCAGTGATAGGTGTAATAGGGATGCAGGGGGACGTTGGTTGCCGCGCTGAGCGTGAGCGCGTCGTGCACGCTCGGAACCGCATGCAACGGGTCGGCAAGCCAGCGTTCGATGTGCGCTTGCGCAACTCCCGTCGCGGCGCTCAGTTTTGCGGCATCGATACTGCCGAACGTCGTAACCGTATACTTCTCAAGTTCCTTGACCCACCACTCGGGACAGTATCCTGCCGGAGCAAGCACGTGGTTGCGGTTTGCGAAGTCGCCGTAATCGATGAGCGCGTCTCCCAAAAACAGGATTTCCTTGACTCGTTTTTTGAACTGCTGCGCCTGCTGCTCCGTCTCCAGACGGACCACGGTTCCGTCTTCAAGTTTGACGATGGGTCCTTCGATGGTGTCGCACGGCGTGAATGCCGCGCCCTTGCCCGGACGTTCCACTTTGAGCTGGGTGCCGGTCGCAATGTAGTCGTCAAGCACGTGCATGGTCGCGGGATGGATGGCCTGTCCTGAGAGTCCTGACGCGCGCGAGCGACCGTATCGCAGCCGGAAGCCCCCCGCACGCAATGGATGCCCGAGAATCGGGCGCCCGGCGACCAAGTCCGTGATGTAGGTGTAGTCGGGAGTGATTTTGGCATGAGATTCTTTCTTAACCTCGCCCCCGCCTTTGGCTTTTGCTTTTTTCTGGATGGCGAGGAATTCCTCGAGAAAATTCCACTGGCTCATATCTAGCTCCTTACCCCATTTGCCGAGCTGTTTCCACAGCTTCGGAGCTTTCAACGGAATGCACGAGCTCAGCACGAGGCAGTAGCCGCTGCGGATTTGGTTGGTTGGAATGCGGGGCAAGTCCTTGTGGTTGCTGACTTCCATCTCTTCAGAGGGTTCGCCGGCGACTTCAACAGGCAGATTCTTGAGCAGAAAACCGACTTCTTCCTCTGACGGAAAGTACTGTAAGTTGGTCACGCGGCCGTGATAGTCCCGCAGTTCGGTGTTGGCGCGCTTGATTTCTTCTTCCGTCGCGTCAAACACGTCAAACCCCATTTTCTTGCGCACGTAATCTGCGATGAGCACGCTGACGGCTGCCGCCGTTCCGCCCGCGTTTCGGATGGGTCCGGCAAAGCTGATGCTGAGGTATTTGCCGCGCTTGTCCATGCGGTCCTTGAATTCGATGGTCACGATGCCGTCGAGCGGAGACGAAACGACACCCACGGTGACGTAAGCGAATCCGGTGCGGATGCCGATATCGATTGCCTCATGCTGGTCCTTGAACTTGCAGAACTTTTGCTGCGCGACTTCTTCCGCAATGAGAAATGCGACGCGCCAGTCCAACGCGCCATATTTTTTCTCGAGCTCAATGATGCGCTCGACAACGCCTGAGTTGACAATCTGGGGCGCAAGCACGCTGATTAATCCGACGACCCGTTCGGCCATGTTTTTCGCGAGGCGAACTTCCACTTCAGGCGCGCCGTCGATGTTCTTGGTGCGCGCCTGCTGCGCGACGACGTACGCTTCCTGCGTCCGCCGGTTGAGTTCATCGAAATACGCGAGCATCGCGGGGCTTGCAATAATCGCCATCAGGCATCACCGAACTTGAACAGGTGAACGTTGCGGGTCTGCAGGTTGACGACGGGAATTTTGCCGGGGTCGGGCACGTGCCCGACGCGTTCCTGGAAATCCGTTCTCCCTTGGAACGTGCTGCAGCAGATGATTTGCACGCCGCGGTAGCTGTCCACGTTGGACTTGTGAATGTGCCCTGCTGCGAAAATGTCCGGCACGCGCTCGATGATGAGCGGGTCTGCCCGAGGATCGGGAATGTACAACGTACTCGTGTGCGCGGGAGCGAGATGCCTGCGCTGCAGGAAGAACTTCATAATCAGCGGCGCCCGCTCGGAGCAGTTGCGCCCCGAGTTCTTGATGCTCGGCACCATCTCGCTGTAGTCATCGAATGAGAAGCCGTGATACGTCAGAATTTCGAATCCGGGAAATCCGTTTTTGGCGTGGATGTTGACGACGCTCGGATTGCCGGTCATCACCACGTTCGGCATGTCCCACAGCGGTTTTGCGTAGTCCTTGAACAAGTGCGGTTGAGGCTCAGACATGCGCAGCGCGTCGTGGTTGCCGGGGGAAATGATGAGCTTAATGTGCTGAGGAATCTGCTTGAACAAACGTGCTGCTTCCGCGTACTGATCGTAAATGTCGCGGATGGAGAGCTCTTTTTCCTGGCCCGGGTAAATTCCTACGCCGTCAACGTTGTCTCCGATAATAAAAACGTAGCCTACCTTTGCCGCGATGGCGCGCTGCTGCTCCGTTCCTTCCTCTCCCCGAATCCATTTGAGGAACGAGTCGAACGCGTCACTGAGAAACCTGGTGCTGCCGACGTGCACGCAGGACAGGAACACCGCATACACTTCGTCCGGCGACTTCTTGACCTCCTGAATGGGAATGTCCGGCACGTGAATGCTGGTCGCAAAAATGGCGCCGTTGCCGGAGGACATTCCCGTGACGCCGATGACTTCGTCGTTGACGATATCATTCGCCGTGTTGAACAATTCCTGTTTTTGCTTGCCGACAATCATTTTGATAATGCCGGTCGGGTCTTCCAATTCGATGATGAGGTTGTCGTTCTTGGTCGTTTCCTTCGACACGACGATGCCGATGATGCTGGACTGCTGGCGCTCCTTGAGCGCGATGACGCGCGAAATGCTCGTCGCGTTCTGGAGCTCCTGCCGCTGCCGGAGCATCTTGGAAATGCGCGTGTACCGCGCGTTGAAATAGCCGATGAAGTCCTGAATGGACCGCTTTGCGGGCTTGTCGTCGTAGTCCCAGGTGATGCTCACCGGATAGTCCTGCGCTGGCACGGGCGGCGCTGACTGCGCCGGCGGCGACTCAGAAGGCATCGTGACGGTAACGGGACGCAGCACGTCAAGCAGCGCTCCAGGAGTTGCTTCCTCGGCGATCAACTCATACGCGCGTTCTACCAGCGCGGAGTCTTTCAGGCGCTCGACAATAGCGCGGTTGAGCAGAATGCGATTGTGCACGCAGAATTCGACAATCTTTTTTCGTTTGTCGAGCGCGGGCTCGGGCGCTTGCAGCTCGGTCATGCGAGGCTCAATCCGTCCTCCAATGCAAGCTTCATCCGGTCGCGGTTGGGCAGAGAAAGGCTGATTTCGCGCGTGCGCCCATAACGCCCTTTGCTGATGACTTTTGCGCTGATGAGCCCCAACATATCGAATTCGGCGATGATGTCGCTCACGCGGCGCTGCGTCAGGGGGCGCAGTTTGGTGCGCTCGCAGACCTTTTGGTACTGGTCATAAATCTCTCCCGTAAAGACGCCGCCGGATTTTTGCGCGCACACGTTCAGAATGGCGTACAAGGTCGCTTGGTGCTGTTTCGGCTGCGTTCTGACGAGTTCCATGACGCGGTCTTTTTCAATCGTTTCATCTGCCAAATCGAGATGCTTGAGCGCGATATTCGACGCATCGCTGCGTTCGGCGAGTTCACCCGCAACGTGCAGCAATGCAATGGCTCGACGGGCATCGCCGTCCTCGCTTGCCGCTCTGGCCGAGCACTTTTCGATAACGCCGCTCTCGAGCACGCCTTCACGGAACGCCTTTGCCGCACGGTCACGCAGGATGTCCTGCAGCTGCAGCGCGTCGTACGGCGGAAACACCAATTCTTCTTCGCTTAATGAACTTTTCACGCGCGGGTCCAGTGCGTCAGTGAACGCGAGATCGTTGCTGATGCCGACAATGCAGATTTGTGCGTTTGTCAGTTCGCTGTTGATGCGCGTGAGGTTGTAGAGTAACTCGTCGCCGGCTTTCTTGACGAGTTCGTCAATTTCGTCCAGCAGCAAAATGACCACCTGTTTTTGCTTGTCCAACGCAGAATAGAAAATGCGGTAGACCTCATCAGTAGGAAGTCCGGTCGGTGGAACTTCTTTGCCGAACTCTTTGCACAGCTGCGCAACCAAACGGTATTCGGTGTCGGCCACTTTCTTGAGTTTGCAGTTCAGATACACAATTTTGATGGGAAGACTGCGCTGCTTCGCGAACTCAATCATCTTTTCCGCGGTGTGGCGTACGACCAGACTCTTGCCGGTGCCTGTTTTTCCGTAAATGAAGAGGTTGTTCGGACGCTCGCCTTTCAGCGCGGGCGCGAGTACGTTGCCCACTTGAGAAATTTGGGTGTCGCGGTGTACAATCTTTTCGGGAACGTACTGCGCCTGGAGCGCGCTTTTGTTGATAAATAATGAAGATTTGCTTAAGAACTGCTCAAAGAATCCAACGAGTCCTTTCTCATCCATTCCACTCCCCCCTTTTGCGATATTTCGTTATTTCCACGCGCAAAGGAGGTATTTATTGTTTCGTATTTTAGAAACGTGATAAAGATTGTTGTATTTTTATTCCGGGTGTCACACACCCCCCTATTGCGTCTGGAGACTTGGAAAAATGAAAATGAAAAACATTATTTTTTACTCTTAATGAATACTTTAAACGTTGTTTTCTCATTATTGTTTTACATTATCTCTATTCATTCTCATTCATTAATGAATAAAATATATTATATTTCCATATAAAAAAATATTTTATTTCGAATATACTATTATATTTGCCCTATATAAATTTCACTGTGTCATAATGCAAGACAAGATATTCCAGCACGGTCAGCTCTGTCCTTATCTCATTCGTAATATGCACCGGACTTTTAAATATTAAATTAATGTTCTCCCTCAAGTCAGTCGTATCAATAGGCTTATGCTTCTTAATGCCCAGCAGTTGAACTGTATCGGGAAGGAACTGTGATAGCTTGAAGAAAGCCATAGCACGTTCATCCATTGCATATTCTTTACCATACTTTTCAATCTTACCACCAAACAATCTGGCCTTCTTAATGGCCTGACCACGGGTATAACAGATTACCTGTTTCAGATTGGCATATCCAATGTATCCATCCACCATCTGGGATGTATCGGCTTCATGACCGGGAAGAAGTTTTACAGCATATAAACTCATGATTTTGTATTTTAGATAGCAAAGATAGTTTTATTTTTGATATCAACCAAATGTATGTACACATTTGTGTACAGATTATTTGATATGTCTATTTACATAACAACACAATGGTTGTAGGTTTGCAGAATGTGTACAAAAAACCCCGGCTGATAGGATGCCGGGGTTAGGGATAACACAGAACTATTTATGCTTCCTCTTTTGCTTTTTCAGCATCCACGAAAGCCTGAAAGTCTTTTGGGTTGCCCTCAAATATTTTCTTTTTACCCTTTTTACCATGCGATTCAAAAC
>JBGPOY010000004.1:0-97767 GCA_041488275.1 Candidatus Nanoarchaeia archaeon | reverse complement strand
TCGACGTCGACTACCGCCCCCTGCTGAAGCAGGCAGAACAGTTCGAAGAAAAAATCAAGGGCCTGATCGAAAAGCAAGCCGACGCCCAAGACGACCGCGACAAGAAAAACTTGAGCTATATCTCGTAATTCCTGCCTTTTGGCGTACTGCGCTCACTTTTCCCTATCCTCCCCCTTCTGACCTAGTCCTTTTTGCAACCATCCAAGTGGTGCCTAACCTGCAAAGCAAGCAATCGTTTCCGGCACGCAGGCAGTATTGTCGTAGGTGGTCGTCCTGCCTTGCACCACCACGAACCAACGCCCCTGGGCACGGCAAGCGACGGCCGGCACCTCATGTCACGCCTTCTCCCCCTGTGAAACCCTTCACCCCGCCCCTGTTGGCAGAGTCAGTTCGTCGTCTTTTGCGCGCCTTATTCGCTGAACTCTCACTTTTAGCCTTCTCCCATCTATTTTTGCATATACCAATATATTTCTCTAACAACTAGAATGAAGTATGATAATTCCATTAATCCTATTATATAATGTAAGGCAGAACCTAGAAAATAGAATAGAATTACTACATCGTGTAGTTTATCAGCAACAAATATTCTTAAACCATTTTGTCACAAATCATTAGATACAAAAGGCGTTCAAATTCGTTCTTGCACTTCAAAATTAAAACCGCTTCTCGTGACAAAACGCAGTCTTTCGCATTTTTCGTTATTCGTGCCGGCTGCACAGCTACGCGCGATTTGAGGGGTTCCTCCGCATGCGAATTTTCCGACGGTACAAACGCTTTTTCGCGCGACGATCGCATCAAGAATCGGTCCAAAACGCGTTTTCGGGAGGTCCTGAAACGGCGCGCGGTAACGCCCAAAACGCAAAAAATTTGCGTAACGTTCACCCCCATTTTTTTGCAGGTTTTGCAGAACGTGTCGTCGTACACTCCCTTGCGCAAAAGTGTCAGGCATAATGAAAGAATTGCCTCATTTGTGCAAGAGATTGCATCTTTTGGCGCGGCACCCGGCTGCTGCGCGAGACTGCCCGTGACCTCGTCGGTCGGGATAACGCGGGAAAGTCCGCGCAAACCACGACAGCGTTGGGATTTTGCCCGACAACACGACTTTCGCGCGCATGTGTGCGCCGAGAGGTTGCTGATTCTCGTCGGAGAAATGCCGACAACGCGTTTGCGGGCGGCATCTCCGCAAATTTTTCTTGTTCCGCACTAAGGCGAGTGATGGGTTGATACCTTTTTCAAAAAAAGTCTTGCGTAATGGCTTCTAAACGCGTTTTGACTATGAAAGAATTAGCGGACCACCCTGTTTTTTGCGTCAGCGCAGAAATTTTCGTCGGAACACGCGAAAAAGTTCATTCATTTGTAATCCCGAAACCCTGACGGGATTTCACCGAAAGGTTTTTATCAAACGACACCTCTCGGATTTTTGTAAAGACGGTGATTGCGCTGAAAATCCAACTGGAACACGCGGAAGCATTGCCCGACGCCAGCGTCGAGGAACTCGCCCGCACGCTGCTCTCTCGCTTCGGTTTGCTGCCGAGAAAAAAAGACGGCAGCGCCGCGATGCACAAGCTTCTCCTCGAACTGTACGAGCGCAAGAAAGTCGCGAACCGCGACCGCGCTCCGGAACGAGCAGTCATTCCCGTCGAGATGATGGGCAACGTCGCCGGCATCAAGCGCCAGACGATGTACGAGTACCTGCACCGCTGGCTGGACCTCCAAATTCTCAAGAAAACGAGCTTTGTTTCCGACGGCAAAGTCGTCGTCGGGTACGAGCTCAACGGCGCCAACTTGGAAGGGGCGTTCCGCAAGGCCGAAGCAGCGATCCGCAACCACCTCGAAGCCAGCTTGCGCATCGTTGACACGCTCCAAAACGAAATCAAGAAAGACAAAATTCGTGCGGGACTGAAATCGGATGAGCCTACACCTGCCGCTGAATCGCCGCAGCAGCCACCGTCGTAAAACAGGATCTCAGGAAGTATTGTCGTAGGTGTTCGTTCTGACTTGCACAACCTTCTTCCAACGCCCCTGGGCACGGCATCGGAGCATCTGTTTACGACGAGAAATCACTGCTGCTGCTGCTGGTTTGCGGACCAATACGTCAGTTTCGTATCCAATTTCACGACATTATCTTTCGCCTGGACTTGGCGGAACTGTTTGTCCAAGCCGAGAAACGCGTTGCCGCTGGCGTACTTTTTCTCGACGGGAACACCCTTGCCGATCAGTGCGGTGATTGCGCGCGACACCGCGTCAACGGTCGTCGTGAGCTTGCGCGCAAGTTGGTGGTAGGTAACGAACGGCGTCGTCTCCGTGAGCGTGTAAAGTGCGAAGAAAATTTCTTTTTCCTGACCGGTGAGCGGCTGGATTTTGTACTCAACAACGGGCGCTTCAGGCCTGCCGTGCCGCACCAACATCGTGAGCTCGTCAAGGCGTTCCTGCAGACGGTCCAGACGGGCGTTGAGCTGGTTCAGGAGTTCGTAATTGCCCTCGATTTCGTTGGTGTTTTCGTTCAACGCGCCGCGGTGATCGTCGAGTTCTTCGCGGACTTGATCCATGAATTCGTCGATGCGGGAGCGCAAGCCGTCGTTTTCGCGACGGAAAAGAACCTGTTGCTTTGCCTCTTTTTCCATGATACTCCCAATCAATTGTTCAGGAATTTGCGCGCATTAAAGTGATTTCGATACTGGAACACATATTTTTCAGTCATCAGTTCGCGCCTTTTTCGTGCGGCCGGAGCCCCACAAATACCGCTTTTCCTTGCCTTCGTCCACGACGGTAATCTCGTGTTCGTCCTCGATTTCTTCCAGGATGCGGTAAAAGCTGCTCTTGGAGCACAAGCCCTGCTCGGTCACGATGCTTTCGCGCAATGCGACGCCGGACATTTGGCCGTGCAATCGGATGAGTTTGAGGATGCTCTGGCGGATGACGTCCTTGCTGTTTCTCACGGCAATTCGAACCATTTTTTCTGCCAAAGCTGAGCCGTTACCCATCCCGCTTGGGACGGTCCTGGGATGGTCCCTGGGAATGACGGTTTGTCGACGGTCATTCCCAAGCACGGAGACCTGGGAATGAAGCTGGCGGAGCTGGTCGAAAATGTCGCGTTGCTGGCTTTCGATGACGCCGACTTTGTCACCGACTTTCGCGGCCGAATCCACGCGGTGTTCGATTGCGCGAATACGCTCCAAAATCGGTTCGAACGAGTAGTGGGAATCGATGAGTTCTCGGACCTGTTCCTTGGTGGTCGGCATCCGCTTCAGCAGGAGCGTCTGCTCGTCGACAACCCGCTTCAGTTCAGTATTCTGCGTGTAGAGGTAGTTCAGCCAGTCGTAGACGTTCTGGGTGTCGTTTCTGACGCCTTCAAAGGAGCGTTTGACGTTCTGTTCCAGCTGCTGGACGTCTTCGGAAAGTTTGCGGGTAAAGCCGAACATCGTGCGGTCGTTGGACGAGTCCCCTTTTATAAACGTTTCGATTCCCTGGGACGTTCCCAGGACTGTCCTGGGACTATCTTGGGACTATCCTGGGAATGAGAAACGCCCATATCTCTATTTTAATCCATTTATAGCCATTTCTCATTCCCAACCTGGGACCATCCCAGGACCATCCCAGGATTATTCTGGGACTATCAGAACTCCTCCGAGCCGGAACTCTTTCAACATTCAGACCAACTCCGTAATGAAAAATTTGCGGTTTGGAGCGCAAGTATTTCAACGGATCCGGCTGCGCAGAACCCAAAAAAAGCGGCTGAAAAACGGATGCAAAACCCGGCTTGCGAGTACCAACGAAGGCTGCCGAATTGAGGCCCAAAACCCTTCAAATCTGGTGCCTACCATCTGCTCCAAAATACGCCCTCATACTAGTGCCCAACGCCCAAAACAGGCAGAAATGAGCCTTCCCGAAGGCTTATTCGCGCTTCACGAACGACCATTCAGGCTTCCTGAAGGGCTTCCTCGCGTTCACGAACAATTACGAAGGAACGCAGGAGTACGTGAAAACCCCTTCGCCATGTGTGAAAAGTGAGTGTTCGGACAGTAGTTCAAACAAGTCTGGGTCCCTAAGGCAGGGTTCAGGAGCGATTGTGAGCTGCCCTTGAGAGATAGGACGCCCCCAGAAGGCCCTCCTGAAGCCACTGAATAGGACAGGAGAGGGAGTTCGTGAAGGGTTCACGAACAGATCACGAATGATAGGCGCAGCAAGACCGCCTAAAACAAGGCATGTGTGTAGGAAAAGTGAGCGCGAGGAGTCAAAAAGGCAAGGTTTATTAGGCACTAGTCAGGGGCAAGGGTTATGAGTGCAGGACACGTCGCACGATTCTATATTGAGATACTGCCCAGCGAGGGCACGGTCCCGCTGAGCCGAGAACAGGCACGGCACGCGAAAGCCCTGCGCATTCGTGAAGGGAACGTTCTGGAGCTCTTTGACGGCAAACACGAGTACACGGCCAAGTACCACGAGAACGGCACCGCAGTCATTTTGGCCAAAAGTGAGTCCAAGGGCGTTTCTGGCGTCCAAATCACGCTCGCCGTGGCGTTTCCGAAAGGAAGCCGCGCCGATTGGCTCGTGGAAAAGGCAACCGAACTGGGCGCGCACGCAATCATCCCTCTCCTGACGCAGCGCACCGTCGTGGAACCGCGCGACACGAAAGTGGAACGTCTCCAAAAGCTCGCCATCACAGCGTGCGAGCAGTCCGGCAGAACGACGCTCCCGTCGATAAAAGCGCCGCAAACGCTCGCAGACGTGCTCAGGAGCGCGAACGCGTTCGACACCCGCATCATCGCGGACGCGGTCGGAACGCCTCTCACAACGGCTTCCCCGCACGGCAAGAACGTGCTGGTATTGATTGGTCCGGAAGGCGGCTTTACCGACGAGGAACTCACGCAGGCGGCCGCAGCAGGATGCGCCACGACGTCCCTCGCGCGCACGACGCTCCGGACGGAAACCGCGGCAATCGCGGCGCTCTCGATTCTGAACGGAACGAGTGCCTAAACCATAACACTTTTAAACAACCCCGAACGAACACGAACCCAGGTGGTATACAATGGCATTGAACGTGAAAATTCTTGAAGAGAAGAAGAACAAAATCATCTTTGAGCTCGACGGAGACACGCACACCGTCGCCGCAGCCATGACGAAGGAACTGTGGAACGACGACAAGGTCAAGGCTTCTGGTTATACCATTGACCACCCGCTGCTCGGCCATCCTCAGTTTGTCGTCGAAACCGACGGCGAAGAGCCGCGCAAGGCCGTTTCCGCGGCAGCCAAGCGACTCGCCAAGGCAGCCGAAAAGCTGAGTGGCATCGCTGCTAAGGAACTCAAGTGAGGTTCTGTGGCGTTTGTCCGCGTCAAAACGATTAAAGGGAACCGCTACGGCTATCTCGTGGAAAACACCTGGCAGCCGAAAGGCTCCCGCCAGCAGGTCAAAGCCTACCTCGGCAAAATCGTGACGCCGACATTGGGAACGCCTTCCGTTCTTCCGGACATTACCGCGCAGGCATTTCCCGACGCCGTGCTCGCGCTTGCGTCGTGGACGCTCGCCAACCACGGGTTCTCGACGACGCAGAACGGTCATGCGCACGGCGATACCTCGGTGAGTCTGGCGCAGAAACGCGTGACGTACAAGGGCAAGAACGCCGTGCTCGAACTGCATGAGGGTTTCCTGTGCAACCACACGCTCCAGCAAGTGCTTGATTTTGTCGGCGAAGGCTCTCGTGAAGAAGAAGTCGGAAAGCGCTTGGCAAACACGCTTCTCGAAGCAGGGCTTTCGGTTCCGCAGGACGCTTTCGTATCGCTGTTTAATAAAATTTTTAAACCTCTTTCCGGGGATGGACTGTGATGAAAGCCACGACCAGTCCCGTGCCGCGCCACGTCGGCATCATCATGGACGGCAACCGTCGGTTTGCGAAGCAATTGATGCTCAAGCCGTGGCAGGGTCACGAGTGGGGCGCCAAGAAACTCAAGGACGTCCTCACCTGGAGCCATGAAGCCGGCATCAAGGAAGTCACGTTCTACGCGTTTTCTATCGAGAACTTCAACCGCCCCAAAGAAGAATTTGAGTACCTCATGAACTTGTTTTTGAAGGAATTCAGGGAGCTCCACGAACCCGCCAACCTTGCCAAGATGGCGAAAGAAGGTGTGCGCATCAACTTCCTCGGACGCATTTCGCTGTTCCCGCAGCCGGTCCAAGACGCGATGCGCGCGTTGATGGTCGCGACACGGCTGAACGCGCCGCACACGGTCAACTTCGCGATGGCGTACGGCGGCCGCGCCGAGATTATTGACGCCACGAAGAAGGTCGCCCAGCTCGTCAAGGACGGCAAGCTCGACGTCGAGAACATCGACGAAAGCATCTTCCAAAAACAACTCTACACCGAAAGCGAACCCGACCTGATTATCCGAACTTCAGGAGAACAGCGCATCTCCGGCTTCATGCTCTGGCAAGGCCATTACGCAGAGCTCTTCTTCTGCCCCAAAAAGTGGCCCGAATTCGAGAAAACAGACTTCTTGGAAGCAATCGCGTCGTATCAGGACAGGGATAGACGGTTGGGGAAGTAATCATGCACGTCATCGGCGTCGCCCACATCTATCCTCATCCCACCTTCGAAAAATTAAGCACGTTCCTTGCGAAAACATTGAAAGCAGGCGACCTCGTGGGGGTCGAACTCACGAGCTCTCTTGAAGACATCGCGATGCGCCATGGAGACGACCCGCGCCCCGAGTACGAGTTCTGGACGCGAGTGGGACGCGTTTTCACCCAAAAAGGTGTGCGGGAAATTCCTGTCGACAGCCAAAGACTGCATATTGCATTCGCTGACTTGAGCTTCAAACAGCGGCAGAAACACGACCGCTCATGGCTGTTGCGGCGCAGTCAAATTATGCTTGAACGCGCGGTCAAGACGAGCTGTGATTACCTCATCGTCGGAAGTTATCACGCGCGAGACATCCAGCATTTCGAACCGCGCGTTCCCATCACGTACATCTACCGAAACTCGCCTCAATCGGTTGCCCGACAGCTGCGCTTCTTGAAACGCTTTGACGGCTGGCTCAAGGACCCCTACGCCAAATTTCAATAACCTTTAAATACCCCCTCCTTGTCCGTGAAAGTTCTCCCGTCGACTACACTCGCTGAGGCGTGCGTAGGAGGGCACCAAGTATGGAAAAAGCACAATTCAAAACTGCACTGGATCTGCTCAAGTCCACTTCTGAAAAGAAAAAGTTTGTTCAAGGTCTGGACATCGTTGTCAACCTGAAGAACCTTGACCTCAAGCAAACCGACCAGCAGATTGACCTCTATCTCCAACTGCACCACGGCCGCGGCAAGAAAACCACCGTCGCCTGCCTGTGCGGTCCTGAACTCTTGGTGAACGCGCGCAAGGAATGCGACCTCGCCATTTCAACGGACGAATTCTCCAAATACCAGCAGGACAAAAAGCTGCTCAAGAAACTCGCAAGAGAATACGACTTCTTTATCGCGCAAGCGAACATCATGCCGGACGTCGCGAAGACGTTCGGTCGCGTCTTGGGTCCGAAGGGCAAGATGCCCAACCCGAAAGCCGGCGCGGTCGTTCCGCCGAACGCCAACCTGAAGCCGCTCGTTGACAAATTGCGCAACACGCTCCGTCTCACTGCGCGCTCGCAGATGAGCATCAAGGCGCATGTCGGCAAGGAAAACCAGCCCGAGAACGAACTCCTCGAAAACGCATTCACGATTTACGAAACGCTCCTCAAGTCGCTGCCGCAGGAACGCAACAACATCAAAAACGTCCTGCTGAAGTACACGATGAGCAAGCCCATTCCGGTCGGCGTCACCGCCGACGAACTGAAGAAGCGCTGGGACGAGCAAGCGGCACGCTCCGGCGCGGCAAAGGAACTGCGCAAGCAGCAGGCGGCCAGTGCGGCAGAGCACGCGCCGAAGCGCGTCAAGGTGCAGAAGGAAGAAGCGCCCGAAGCGAAAGCAGACGCAGCTCCTGCCGACGCAGAGAAGCCGAAGAAGTCCCGCAAAAAGAAAGAAACTCCTGATTCCTAAACCATGGCAGACAAACCGAAAGCACACGTCGCCGGATACAAAAAGGACCTCGTCAAGGAACTGGAAGGGCTCCTCCAGAAGTATCCCATCATCGGCGTCGTGAACATGGAAGGACTGCCCGCAGCCCAGCTCGCGGTCTTGAAGAAGGGACTTCGAGGCAAGGCCGAACTGTACATGACGAAGCGTCGCTTGATGAAGATTGCCATCGAGAACACCAAGAGCAAAGTCGCGCACATCGAGACCATCATCCCGCTCCTCAAGGGCATGCCCGCATTGCTCTTAACGCACGAAAACCCGTTCACGCTCTACAAGTTCCTCAAAAAGTCCAAGTCTCCCGCTCCCGCAAAGGCAGGACAGGAATCGCCGCGCGACATCGTCATCCCCGCGGGACCGACGCCGTTCGCTCCCGGTCCGGTCATTTCGGAACTCGCTGCTGTCGGCATCAAGGCCGGCGTTGAAGGCGGCAAAGTCGCCGTCAGGCAGGACTCGCTCGTCATCAAGCAGGGCGAGAAGTTCAAGGCGCCGCTCGCAGCGATGCTCACTCGTTTGGGCATCGAACCGATGGAAATCGGACTCAACCTCATCAACGTCTTCGAAAAAGGCGTGCTCTACGACCGCAACGTCCTCGATATTGACGAAACGAAGTTTATGCGCGACCTCATGAATGCGGCAAGCGAAGCGTTCAACCTCGCAGCCGAAGCCGCGTACGTCACGCACGACAACCGCGAACTGCTCATCGCAATCGCGTTCCGCGAAGCCAAGGCAGTCGCGCTGGAATCAAAGTTCCTCGCTGACGCTGTTGCGGCGGACATCGTCGAACAAGCAGCGAGAGGAGCAATCGCCGTCGCCGTGGAAGCGAAAGTCGAAGTCTCGCACGAGCGCCAGGCAGGCGAATCGAAAGCGACGCACGAAAAGCACGAAGCCGCGAGCAAGGAAGTCAGCAAAGAAGTCAAGGAAATCATCCCTAACAGTCCTGAATCGCACAAAAACGCCGAGCACATGCTCGATGAACTGAAGAAGAAAGGAACGCTCAGGAACAAATAACACTTATCGGAGGTACCGACCATGGAATACATCTACGCAGCCATGCTCATCCACAAGGTGGGCGGAAAGGTCGACGAGCACAGCGTTACCAAGGTCCTGCAAGCCGCAGGCGCCAAGGTTAACGAAGCGCGCGTCAAGGCCCTCGTTGCAGCGCTCGAAGGAGTCAACATCGACGAAGCCGTCAAGAAGGCAGCCGTCGCTCCCGTCGCCGCAGCAGCCGCTCCCGCCGCAGGCGAGCACAAGGCTGAAGGCAAGAAGGAAGAGAAGAAGTCCGCAGAAGACGAGAAGAAGAGCGAAGAAGCCGCAGCCGCCGGTCTCAGCGCTCTCTTCGGTTAAACCTCCTTTTGTTTTTTTCCCGATTTTGGGACCAAAAGGGGACACTTGTGAGTGTGCATGCTAAGCCCTGAAGAAAAAAGTCAACTGACCAAACAAGCCGATGAACTCAACCAGGAGATTCGGAAGCTCCGAAGCCATCTGAACGAGTTGAACGACCAAAAGGAAAAGCTCTTTGACCAGCGCAATGCCGTCTCGCGTGACATTTCTGAACTGATTCGCAACGTCAAGGGCGTCCGCACCGAACGCGACAGTTTGACGACCGAAGTCAAGCTGTCCAAGGAAGAGCGCGACAAGCTCAACGACGACATCAAGAAGGCGCTCGCCGAGAGCAAGAAGCTCACCGCCGACCGCGACGCGCTCATCGCCAAGACCGGCGTCAAAGACGATCCTCGCTTTCTGAAGCGCGAACTCGAACGGCTCAACTACAAGGTCGAAACCGAAGTCATGGGCTTCGACAAGGAAACCAAGCTGATGAAAGTCATCCGCGACTTGAAGAAAAAGTATGACGCCAGCAAGGGCATCATGCTTCTTTCCGACAAGATTCGCGTCGTTTCACGAGAAATCGACCGCATGAAGTCCATCGCGCAGCAGGCGCACGACAAAGTGCAGACGAGCGCGAAAGTCTCGCAGGAAAAACACTCCGGCATGGTTGAAGTTTCGCACAAGATTGACTCGCTTCGCGCGAAGGAAGACGAGTTCAACACGCAGATTCAGGCGAAGAAAGCCGAAATGCAGCCCGTTTCCGAAGAGCTCGAAAAGAAGCTCACGCAACTGACCGCCGCCAACGAAAAGCTTGGCATCGCGCGCGAGGAAGTCAAGCAGCAGAAGTTTGCCGACCAGAAAAAGAAGATGACCGACCGAGCCGATGAAGTCCGCGCGAAGCTGATGCGCGGCGAAAAGCTCACGACCGAAGACATCCTGATTTTGCAGGGCGCGGATAAATAGTCAAGCACACAAATTCTTTTAAGTTCGCTGACTCTCAAGATAATCATGGTATCTATCGGCAACTTTGCATCGTCCGCCCAGCATTACGTCATTCTCATCACAGACAAGGACCATCCTCGATACGGGCAGATTGGCAGCCTCGTCATGCACGACTGGCGCGAAGCAGGCGTGTACGACACGTGTTTCGCTGACGGAGGACGCGAGGACGTTCCGGACGAAATGTGCAGCCAAAAAACGCCGGCGAAAAAGTTCTACCGCAGACATGATGACGACGGCGTCGTGCTTGACGCGTCGTACCAGTGCGGTCCTCGGACATTCCAGCAGGAAGCGCTTGCAACAGGACGAACGCTGGATGACCTGGCAAAAGACTACTTCAAACTCTTCCGCGAAGAACTGCCCTGCTTCAAGAAGTAATTTCTGAGTAATCTTTTTATACTTAGGAACTCTACTCCTGCCTGATGGAAGGCGCTGAAAAAAGCAAGCCATTTTCTGAGCAATTCTACGCAAAACTTGCTGAGTATAGCACGACCGTCCGTCAAGAAGAAGCTGAGATCCGCAAAACGTTTGACACACTGCACGAACGGGCACGAGAAGGGCGCGAAGAAAAAAGACGTGCGTATGAACGGGACATTGCTGAGCTGACTGAAGTGCTCGAGGCAACGCTCAAAACGCCTGTGCATGAGACGCTCGTGCAAATGATCAAGGAACAACCAAAAAATCTACTGCAACTCTGCACCGCGTTCATTGAATACGCCGGCGAAGTCGGCAAGGGAAGCTCGTATCCCTTCGGGCTGTGTCTTACCGACCGCCCCACTCCTCTTGGCATCAGCCAACTCGCGTTCTACATTGACAGTACCCGCGGCAGCCCCATGAGCGTCGAGGAAGTCGTTGCGGCAGTAAAAAGCCAAGACGAGAACACGTTCGACCTCGGCATTACTGCCGGACAGTATACGGCAGGGCTCGAAATGGCTGTCTCCGTAGCAATCAAGAAGAAAAAATCCGCTGTAACCGTCTAGTCGTTTCTGAGCAATCTTTTTATATCCCCCAACGCTACCCCTTCCAGCGTGAAGACCGCGCGCAAGCCCCCGACCATCAAATACTTGTTCCGCTGGATTGTTCTCGCTGCTGTGTTCGTCGCGCTCCACCTGATTCCTGCCACCGCAGAAATTCTGTTTCCCGTCGAGAAAATCGCGGGCCTTGCGTTGCTGATTTGCATTCCCCTTGACTTGTTTGTCGTCGATCGGGCGCTGACGCGCATCGCGCTTCCCCGCGCCCGCAACGCCGTCTTGAAGCTCGGCTTGTGGGAGCACCAGTTCCGGCAGGACTTTTTGATTGGCCACCTTGCGCCCGGCAAAACAACCGAAGACCTCGTGCAGAAACTGCTTTCGCTCGGGTTCGAGCACAACGTGCTCGCGTGGGTGGATCCCGACGAAGTCCTGAACCAACGCAAGCTGCTCCCCGACGGCAAATACCAATACCATGTGCGCCTGCACTCGGACGGCGAAGTCCGCGCGCACAAGGAGATTGCCCCCGAACACTCTGCCATCAAGCACGTCTTTGAGCACGACTTCACGCCTTCCCGCGAGTACTTCCACGAATCACTGGGAGAATTATTGGTGCCGGTTAAAGCAGCGTAAGTTCTCGTAACCATAAGGCACCGGCCGTTTTGAAGTTGGTTGTGCACGTCAGAACGAACACCTGCGACCATACTTCCTGAGAGCCTGTTTACGACTATTTCGGGCACTCGCCCGGAGTCCACGAAAGAACGTTTTCTGCGGCGCACGCCTGACACTGGTTGCCGTACGTCTGCGCGCACGGATACTTGAAGCACTGAATCTTCGCGGGGTCGTTCCAGCCGCACACGGGAGCGTATTCCAGCGTGCACGCTTGAGCCGCTTTCTGCTGGACGGTGCAAACCGTCTCGTTCGCTTCGCCGACGCCGTGCGGCGGAGGTACGCTCGGTTGAGGAGTGCACGCTACCAGAAGAACTGCCAAAATGCAGGAACAGGACGCGTTTCATAGTGGTTGGAAAAATAAAATTAAAAAAATAAGTGTTGTTTTACTTGCACGAAACCGCGTGCTGACCGATTAAGACGAACGCGATCAGCATGAATACGGTTTCAAGAATGTGCGTGGTGTAGCTGTCCACGTAGTTCAGGTGCACGAGCGAATAGAGCACGCCTGAAACGATGTAGAGCACGAACGCCCACGTGAGCATTTTGTCGCCACCCTTGGACTTGGTCAGGTAGTACAAGCCGACCAACGCCGTCACGATGTGGACAACGGTCCAGACCATCGCGGGCACTGCGGTAAAGATTCCCGCTCCGATTGCCATAGATAAACACCTCCTTTGTAACGCGGCACTGCCGCGCGAAGAGGAAGTACCGAACGTGCGTATTTAAGCTTTATCCCGAGAAAAAAAGGAAAAAAAAGAAGAAAAAGAGATGCTTAGTACATCGCGCCGCTGGACGTCGAGCCGGACGTTCCGGTCGTCGTGGACGTGGTGGTCGAAGCCTTCGAGGACACGACAACGCTGACAACCTTCTCGTCGCTCCAGTACATCTTGCCGTCAACCGTCGCGACCGCGCGGAGGTAGAGCTTGATGGGTTCGTCGAACGCGAACGATGCCAAGGAGTCGCCGGGCAACAGGACCGTCGCTGCAGTCTTGGGCGCGGAGCTCTGGTACGTCATCGCCGTGATGCTGACATCGGTGGCGTGCGACTTGGTGCTGTAGACCAGCTGAGTCGCGGCGCTTCCGGAACCGTCAATGTGCCACTTCGCTGCAATCGGCTTGCCAATGATGACACTGTCAGGCACGTCCGTGAACGTGACGCTGACTGCGCCTGCCGCCGCTGCGCCGGGCGCAGATTCGGCGGGCGTGCTCGGCGAGCTCGACGAGGGGCCGGCCGCTGCCGGGGGCGCTCTCGGAGCTGCGCAGCCTGCGATGAGCAGGAGCGTGGCCGCCAGAACAAACAATAATGAGTTCAATTTCATAGGTATTCACCTCTCTGTGATGCCCTTCGTGCAGAGCCGTCGCTATATAAACGTTACGCTCCGCCAGAAGACAGGTTCACCGCGGAAGGAGTCGATTTCCGGTTGAGTCCGCTGATTTTTCGGTCTTCCTGAGAGAACGCATTTCTTTTTTCCACTGCATTTTGTTCAGAATGAACGAGGTCCTTGAGACAGAATCATTCTCGCGCGCGACTCTCACGCTCGAACCCATGGAACAACAGTGGATTGACCAGATACGCAACCAACTCACCGCACGTCTTGATGTTGGCAAGCCATTGCGTTTTGACTGGTTTCGCGAGAAAAGGTTCGGAGTAAAACGGCTCTATTTTGTGATGAACCGGGCAACGTGCAAAGTGCTCCTTGTCTTCTTTGCACACAAGAAAAATCAAGAAAAAAAAAAACATCCGCCACGTCTTGACCTTTCGCGAACAGTATTTGAGCCGGATTCGTTAACGAACTCGACGAACACGCCCTTCTTTAACATCTTTGAGGCTCTCCGCAAGAAAGAGGTCAATGTCGTTCGCCAATTCCTGCGGCGTTGGCTTTTTTCGGGTAAGCAACTCGGTGTGAACCATCAGGTTGATGAGCGCGCGAGTGATTATAAACCTATCTCCGGTAGTTCCGGAGGATTTACGCCTTGCCTAAGGTCTTCATTCCCGGTTTCCACTCAACCGGGCAGAGTTCTCCGGACTGCAACGCCTGCAAGACGCGCAGGGTTTCGCCGACGCTCCGACCGGCAGAGGTGTCGTTGACCATCAACGAGCGCAGCACGCCGTTCGGGTCGATGATGAACGTTCCCCGAAACGCGATGCCTTCGCTTTCTTTGAGCACGTTGAACAGCTTCGCGACCGCGTGCGTTTGGTCCGCGATGATGGGGAACTTGACTGTTTGCAGGTCGCGCTCGAACCAGTTCTTGTGCGAGTACAGCGAGTCAACGCTCGCGCCGATGACAACGGCGTTCGCTTTCTTGAATTCGCTCTCTCTGTCCGCGAAACCCTTGATTTCCGTCGGACAGATGAAGGTGAAGTCCTTCGGGTAGAAGAACAGGACGACCCACTTGCCTTTGTACTGTGAAAGAGTCATCTTTCCAAACTTGCCCGCCTGATAGACATCGGCGGAAAAATCATCGACTTTCTTTGCGAGTTGTACCGGGTTCATAGCGTTGCCTCCATGGTTTCGCGGGCACTAAAAATGTGAAGAGATGAAAATTATGCCTTCTTCGTCAAATATTCGACGTAGCCGCACTTGCCGCACACGACTCTGTCCTTGTGGGCCGCAAGGAAAAATCCGGGGCCGCATTTCGGGCAGTGCTTGTTCTTGCGGTGGATGGTGTCGCCTTTCTTTTCGAAGAGGTTCCAAACGCCGAAGAGCGGTCCTTTCTTGACGGGGGCGGCTGCTTTCTTTGCGTCCGGTTTCTTGACTTCTGCCATTTACTTCGCCGCCGGCGCCGCTGCGCCATCTGCCGCCTTCTTGGCCTTGACTTTGGGCTCAATCTTGGCTTTCTGTTCCTTGCTTTCGTACACGTAGGCGGTCACGACTGCCGTGAGTTTGCCGAAGCCGCCCGTGATGTGCTTCACGATGAGCGAGTCTTCCGAGACCGAGAGCTTGGTCGCAAGCGCTTTCGAGACTTCGACGTTCGACGGCGTTGCCTTGTCGAACGTGACCGACGCCATGATTTCCTTGCGGTGGAGCAGCGCGTTTTCCTTTTGCTGCGTAATTCTGAGTTCCATTTACGTCACCTTGATTGCGTATTCGCCAGCGAGGTTCACGCCGATTTTCTTGGCGATGTCGCTGTGCTGTGCGTCCATGATGGTGATGCGGCCCTTCCAGTTCAACACGAACTGGTTGCCCTTGCAGATCGGGCATTCGTCGCCGTCAACAAAGAGCTTGTCGCGCTTGCATGCTTTTTTCTTGCTCATTTCTTCGCCTTCTTGTCTTCTTTCTTATCCGCCTTCTCTTCCTTCTTTTCTTCCGTCTTGACCGGCTGCTTGTTTTCGGCTTCAATCCATTCGAGCTTTCCGAGACCGGCCTGACGCATCGTGAGACCGATCTTCGGGTTCACGGGATCTTTGAACGAAACCGCGATGACGCGGGCGCGGCATTCATCGCCGACCTTGAGGGCGCGCTTCGAGTCCTTGCCAGAAAGAACCTTGTCCTTGGCAAAGCTGACGAAGTCGTCCATCGTCTGGCTGATGTGAATCATGCCGTCGATGGGACCCATCGTGATGAACGCGCCGAAGTCCGCGATGTCCTTGATTTTGCCCGGGATGATTTCGTGCATTTCGGGCTTGAACGTGATGAGCTCGAAGGTCGTCTCGTAGTACGCGGCGCCGTCTCCGGGGATGATGACTCCTTCGCCGACCTGCTGAATGTCCAGCACGTCAATGACGAAGCCGATGTCTTCATCGATGTAACCGGCGTACTTTTCGCGCACCGCCTTGATGACGGCGTCGTTCACGTCGTTGCCGAAATACTTCGGCGCGACGCGAATGTGGTCCTTGAGCTGTGTCTTGTAAAACATGGGAAGGTGTGCATCAATACCGGACGGGTCAGACTGAGAACCCCCGATATCTCATTCTAGAACTCTTTGCCCGTAGGGGGTTTATAAAGCTTGTGGAGAATGACGGGATGAGGCTTCAGGGGTGTCTCTTTCCGGCCGCAAGCATCACGCAGACTTTTTCGACCCGACTCCTCTGTGTCTCCGGCTGTTCGGCTGAGTCTATCCAACCCACCAAGTCCCTGCGCTCAATCGACGTGAGAGTTCCCCACTGAGCCTTCGCTTTCGGATTTGCCCCAAGGGCTTTGTAAAGATGCATGGGCACTACCGCAAAACAGCACGGGCGGCGCATTCCGGCCTTCAGCTTCGAGCAGGTTACCGCGATCCGGCGTTTACGCGTCTCCGGTTGTTTGGCTTGGTCAATCCAAAGAATAAAATCCCTGCGCGCGAGCGGCGTGATATCCCTCCACAATGCATCTACCGAGGGAGCGGCCGCGAGGGCTTTGCGAAGATCCGTTGGCACGCGGGGCTCTGATTCTGCAGAATGCATTCTCTTCGCAGTCATATCATTCTTTGAGTAAACGCTCTAATTAAATATTTCCATTGAGCTGCGTTCACGTACCCGCTAACGCCCGATGAGCTCGAGATAGCCCTTTTCTCTAATAATAATGACGGGCACGCCTTTGGCTTTCAGGCGGCGCTTGAGTTCCTGGTCCTGCGTCGCGACGACATCGGTTTTCTTGTCCGCAACCGCGACCAACGCGTCGTCCGCCGAGCCCTTCACCTGCGAATCAATCGTTTGGGCGCCGTTCTTGGACAATATCAGGATGGCGAGTTTCGCGACATCTTTCTTCTTGCCGCCCTGCAGCCCGAACGCGGCGAGTTCGTCCATCACGTTGCTCAGCACGCCGATGGTGTAGGTGAAGTCGCACACGCGCGCGAGCTCGCCGATGAAGTCAATCTTCCACTCAATACATTTGATGAGGAAGTTGGTATCCAGCAGGATGCGGTGCATGGTTTTTTCTCCAAAAATGCGCTATAAAATGCTTTCTACAGGAACCAGTCGGCGCACTGCGCCAGCGCGTACTGCACGACCACGACGACGAGCCCGATGCCCGCGGTTTCCGGTGGAGCGATGGCGACCAAGGCCGTGAGCGTGGGCAGTCCTTTCGGCGACGACAGCGCGAGATACAGGTGGTCGCGCGGCGACAAACGCTGACCTGAGAGCGCGACAAAGCGCACGAAGAACGCGATGACGACGACGCTGAACGCAATGCCCCACAGCGCGGGCGTAAGCGGAATCATCGCGGTAAGCCCGAGCGCGAGCGCAGCAATCACGGTGACAACATCCAGCAGAGCGTGCTCGCGCGTGACGAGCTGTTTCGCCGTGGCGTTCGCGAGGAACAAGCCGAGAGCGAAGATTGCCAGAACCGCGTTGCCGCCGAGCGCGTCCGCGACGAGGTACGCGACGAGCGTTCCCGCGACCAACGTGATGGTTTGCCAGCGGTGGAACAGTTTCAGCACAATCCAGCCGATGACGACTCCCACGGCGATGCCCGTGACGTAATTCAGCCCGAGCCTCGTGAAGACCGTGAGAAAGTCAGCGCTCGTACTGGGAATGCTGCGCAAGGTCATAATCGTGAGGGGCAGGATAAGCGCGAGCGGCGAGGCGAACAACGACTCCAGACGCAGCGCTTCCTTTAATCTGCCTTTGCCTGTGACCGCGGCAGTGGTTTTGGTCGCCAGCAAGACCAGGATGAGCAGGGATGCGGTCGATATCGCGGGCTGCATCAAGGTGAAGCCGAGCGCGGCAAGAATGCTTAATCCGACGCCGATGAGCACCGTACGGAGTGCACGCAGCGCCGAGGAGTCGAGGCGGTGCAGTTTGAGCTCGATGACGCTGTCAAACGCCGCAAGAGCAAGCAGGAGAATGGAAAGACTTGCCCAAATGATAGGAGAGATGTCCGCGTGCGTGAAGCCTGCGGCGACGAGGATGACTCCGATGAGCACTGCCGTCAGAATGTTCAGCGTTTCAGCCACAAATCACCTCTCTCGCGAGCCATACAGAGCGGGCTATAAAAACATTTTTATAGCGTCCGCCGGTTGGGGAAGATATGGTCTCGGTTCCTGCGCTTCTTTCCACGGTTCTCGACGAGTGCAAACCCGGCGCGGCAGAAGCAGATGTTCTCGCGGAAGTCAAGACGTTCCTGAACAAGCTCACCGAACGCCTGAAGAAACAGGGCACGAAAGCGACGCCCGTGCTGGGCGGCAGCTTTGCCAAGGACACGTGGCTGCGCGGAGATTACGACGTGGACGTGTTTGTCGCGTTTGACCTCAAGCACCGCGCGGACGACTTGAGCGGCTTGCTCGAAAAAGCGTTGAGCCCGTGGAAAACGGACCGCGTGCACGGCTCGCGCGACTACTTCCAGTTGAAAGGGCACATCAATTACGAACTCATCCCCGTCCTCGCCATCAAATCGCCGAAAGACGCGCAAAACGTGACTGACTTTTCGCCGAAACACGTCGCGTGGGTCAACACCCACGGCAAAAAACTGAAGGACGACATTCGCTTGCTCAAGAAGTTCTGCAAGGCGCAAAAAGTGTACGGCGCCGAGAGCTACATCCGCGGGTTTTCCGGCCACGTGGTCGACATCCTCATCATTTACTACGGCGGATTCCTGAAACTGCTGCGCGCCGCGCGCACGTGGAAGCGAGCGCCCGAAAAAATGATTCTCGACTACAACAACGTCTACAAGGGCAAGGCTATGCTCGTCCTCAACGAGAGCAAGACGCAGGGTCCTCTCGTGCTCGTCGATCCGGTGCAGCCGGACCGCAACGCGGCTGCCGCTCTGACGCAGGAAAACTATGACTTGTTCATCGCCGCAACGAAGGCGTTCATCGCGCGGCCGGCGTCCAAGTTCTTTGTCGAGCAGAAGCCCGACCTTGACGCGCTCGCAAAGAAAGGCGCATTGCTGGTCGACGCGGTCACGATCAAAGAAAAGGAAGACGTCGCAGGCACCAAGATGGTGAAAGCCTTCGAATTCCTCAAGACGCAATTGACGCGCAACGACTTCACGGTCGCTGACGCGGGCTGGACTTGGGATAAGCGCGCGAAAGCGACGTTCTGGTTCCTGACAAAAGAAAAGACGCTTCCTCCGACGATGACGCGCGACGGTCCTCCGATTAAGATTACGAACAATGCGGCCGTGTTCAAGAAGAAATACAAGAACGCCAAGGTCGTCAAAGGACGATTGGTCGCGAGCATTCCGCGCGAATTCCGCACGCCGCAGGCAGTGGTTCACGCCGCGCTGAAGTCCGACTATCTCAAGGACAAGCTCGTCCGCATTGAGGCGCGATGAACCCGCTCGACATCATCCTCCACATCGACACCTATCTCGATTTGATTATCCAAAATTACGGTTCATTGACGTATCTGCTGTTGTTCGTCATCATTTTTCTCGAAACCGGGTTCGTATTGACTCCGTTTTTGCCCGGCGACTCGCTCTTGTTTGCCGCGGGAGCGTTTGCGGCGCGCGGCTCGTTCAACATTGTCCTGCTCTTCGTGCTGTTTTGGGCGGCTTCGGTCCTCGGCGACACGGTGAACTATTTCATCGGCCGCAACGTCGGCCCCAAGGTGTTCCGCAAGAAGACCGGCTTCTTTTTCCGCGAGGAACACCTCACGCGCACGCATGCGTTTTACGAGAAATACGGCGGCAAGACGATTCTGCTTGCTCGATTTATTCCGATTGTCCGCACGTTCGCGCCGTTCGTGGCGGGCATCGGGCAGATGCCGTACGGGAAATTCCTCTCGTACAACGTCATCGGCGGACTCTTCTGGGTGCTGCTGTTCGCGGGCGCGGGCTACTGGTTCGGCAACGTCTCGTTCGTGAAGAACAACTTCTCGCTCGTCATCCTGGTCATCATCGTGCTCTCGCTCATTCCGGCAGTCTGGGAATGGATGAGCCACCGCCGTAGACGCTAAATCCATAAAAACCGCGCGTTCTCGACAGCACGTATGGTTGACATTCTCACCACAATTGCGCAGC
Source organism: Candidatus Nanoarchaeia archaeon (assembly GCA_041488275.1). Lineage (GTDB taxonomy): Archaea > Nanobdellota > Nanobdellia > Woesearchaeales > ARS49 > DSQK01. The sequence continues at coordinate 77,873 of JBGPOY010000004.1, read as the reverse complement.
GCATCAGCAGGAACGACGTCACGCCGACGTGCATCGTGCTGGGAAAGGACGGATACCAATCGGTGCCGCTCGCGATAACGAACTTCAAACAGATTCCCGCGGCGAAAGACGCGGTCATCGCGTTCGTGGACAGCGGCAACGCCGAATTGTCGCGCGGACCGAACTATTCACTCCAATTCATCCGCGCGTTCGCGACCATTCTCGAAAACGGCAAGCGCAAAGCCGTCCGTGACGAAGGCTACTGCCTCGTGCAGGCGACGCAGCACAACGGCAAGCTCGCCTACACCACCGAACTGTTCGGGCTCGCGCTCAAACTGCCCGCGATTGACTTGTACGAACAGTCGCTCGCGGAAGGAACGCACCGCGTCGAGCCCTCGCGCGTTGCGGAACTCGTGCGCGTGCTTGCCGAGCACAAACTCGCCGCGCGCGCCGCCTCAGAACTGCCGACGAACGCGTTCCTCGTGCGTGACGGCGACCTGCAGGCACACACGCTCTTTGAACAGAACGCGTTGCGCGAACTCTACGCAGAAGCGTGGAAGCGCGGCGTCACGATTGCAGGAGTCAGCAAAACGTCAACGCTGCTCACCGACACCGGTCACGCGGCAACGCCTGCTCTTCTTCATCTCGCGCCAAAGGGAACTTGGTATTACCATCCGATTGCGGTCAGCACGCGAGCAGACCATCAGGCGACTGTTTCCGTTGCACGGTTGCACGCGCGCAGCCCTCGCGCGTTCCGCATCGACCTCTTTGACCAGCAGGAAACTTTGCTGCCTGAACTCATCGGCGTGCTTGCGGCGCAGAGCATGGATGCCGCGTTTTTGGGCTATCCGTACGGATTGATTGTCGCCGACCGGTACGCGCGTGTTCGCGATGAAGAGAAAGCGTACCTGAGAACCCGCGCCGAAGCAGTGATGGGAACCATTATGGCAGCGCAGGAAGCCAGCGTGGACGCCCACGACGCGCTCAACAAAGCCGTCTGACTACCTCGCAGGAGTGATAAAGGTTTTTATCCGTTCTCGACGAAAGCACTCGTATCAATCGGAGGTTTCCTTATGGACCATAAAATCGGACATTGGGCATTCATCGTCGGCATCCTGCTGGCAATCATTTCAGGGCTCGTGCCTCAGCTCCAGACCTCGACCGTCACGTGGATTCTCGTTATCCTCGGGCTGGTTGTCGGGTTGCTGAACATCGCGGACAAGGAGCAAGAAAAGTTCCTCGTCGCGGTCGTCGCATTGCTCATCGTGGGCAGTGCGGGCGCCATTCCCGCGTTGGGCGGCATCGTGCTGTCCATCCTTGCCAACATCGTCGCCCTCTCGGCGCCGGCAGCGCTCATCGTAGCGTTGAAAGTCATGTACGCCCTGGCGTCGGACTAAAGCCGCTTTCTTCTTTTTTGTTTTTCTTCGTATTCTCGACCACAGGAATCTTTAAGAGGAGCGACGACCTTGCACGCGTCATGGCGGTCTATCTTCGGGACAACCTCACGGACCTCATCAAGAAAACGCTCAATCCTTACTCTCGACCGCCCCCGCGCCCTCCTGCTCCCAAGACCAACGACCCTGCGCTCCACTGGCTCATCGGGCTCAACAAGATATTCACGCATATGACCTGGGTGCAACGCCCCAAACCGAACCTGGTTGATTTTGGCGGTCCCGACCTCATTCCTGCCATGGACTACACCGACATGAAAATTCATGAACCCGACCTCAAAAAGATTCTCCGCATTGCCAAGGAAAAGGAATTGCCTATCGAACCGTTGAACCAATGCATGGGCTTCCAAATCGGCTACCGCGTGCTGGTGCACGATACCGGCACGCCTCCCGGAATTCAGATTGAACCGCAAACGCTCGTCCAGTTTGTCGAACGGCAGTTTCCCAACAAGACCATCTACAAGGACGTCTGGAAGGTCGTGGCGCGCCCGCGCAACAGAGAACTTCTGAGATTTTACGGATTGGGAGAAGTCCGTGACCGAGCGTCGTACGATTACTAGGCGACGCCCACAACGTTTAAATACACAACCGCCGATTTCTGAGCTTGAAAAAGATGGTGCCCCGCAAGCTTTTGCAAAGCTTGAGCAAAGTCCTCTTTGCTCGTGCTCGAGAAGCAAGTCATATACTGCCTGCTCCGCAAGCCAGGTCAAAGACTCTTCTCTCGCACTCGCAATATCGGACAACACTGAACCCCTCATGACAACCCGCGACGAACAGTTGATTCTCTGGTTTGACGAGCTCGGCATTAGCGATATCCCGCTCGTGGGCGGCAAGAACGCCAGTTTGGGAGAAATGTACCGGTTGCTCACGAAGAAAGGCGTGCGCATTCCGAACGGGTTCGCCATCACGGCAACCGCGTACCGGTTCTTCTTGGAAGGCGCGGGCATCATGGACCAGATGCGCGAAGCCTTGAAAGGGCTGGACACGAGCAACATGCGCCAGCTCGCAGAACGAGGCCACCGCGTACGCGACCTCATCAACCACGCCGAATTTCCTGAAGCACTGAAAACTTCGATCAAGCGCGCGTACCACCAGCTCAGCAAAGAATACGGAACGCCCAACACGGACGTCGCGGTGCGCAGTTCCGCCACCGCCGAAGACCTGCCGGACGCGAGCTTTGCCGGACAGCAGGAAACCTATCTCAACATCAAGCACGAGGACGAACTCATCGACGCGTGCCGTCGGTGCTTCGCTTCCTTGTTCACCAACCGCGCAATCTCGTACCGCGTCGAGAAAGGGTTCGACCACTTCAAAGTCTATCTCAGCATTGGTGTGCAAAAGATGGTGCGCTCCGACCTCGCCTGTTCGGGAGTGATGTTCACGCTCGACACCGAAACCGGATTCCCTGACGTCTTGTTCGTCACGGGCAGCTGGGGCTTGGGCGAAAACATCGTGCAAGGAGCGGTCAACCCCGATGAATTCTTCGTGCACAAACCGACGCTCAAGCAGGGCTACCGCCCCATCATCAGCAAAGTCCTCGGAGAAAAAAACATCAAGATGATTTACACCGAGGAAGGCGAAAAGACGACCAAAAACGTCAACGTCACGGTCAACGACCGCGAACGCTTCTGCCTCACGGACGACGAAGTCCTCGAGCTCGCGAAGTGGGGCGCCATCATCGAAGACCATTACACGAGCGTCAAGAAAAAGTGGAGCCCGATGGACATCGAGTGGGCGAAAGACGGACGCATGAACAAGCTCTTCATCGTGCAAGCCCGCCCCGAAACCGTGCAGAGCCAGAAGAACCGCAACATCATCGAAAATTACGTGCTCAAAGAAAAAGGAGAAATCCTCGCGCGCGGCAAAAGCGTCGGCAGCAAAATCGGCGCCGGCACGGCAAACGTCCTCAGGGACGCGCACGAGATTGAACAATTCAAGCCCGGACAAGTGCTGGTTACTGAGATGACCGACCCCGACTGGGTTCCTATCATGCGCATGGCAAAAGCCATCGTCACCAACCGCGGCGGACGCACCTGTCACGCAGCCATTGTTTCGCGCGAGCTCGGCATTCCGTGCGTTGTCGGAACGAATGACGGCACGGAACACATCAAGTCCGGACAATCCATCACGGTCAGCTGCGCCGAAGGCGAGGAAGGCAACGTCTACAAAGGCATCCTGAAATTCGAGAAACACATCCTCAACGTGGGCAAGCTTCCGAAGCCCAAGACGAAAATCATGATGAACGTCGGCAACCCCGACGAGGCGTTCGACTTGAGTTTCATCCCGAACGACGGCGTCGGACTCGCGCGCGAGGAATTCATCATCACCAACAGCATCAAAGTCCACCCGATGGCGCTCATTCATTTTGACCGCATCACCGAGCCCAAGCTCCGCAACCAGATTGAAATGATGACGAAGGGTTACAAAACCAAGTCTGACTTTTTCGTCGAGAAACTCGCGCAGGGAGTCGCGACCATCGCGGCTGCCTTTTATCCGAAGGACGTCATCGTGCGCATGTCCGACTTCAAAAGCAACGAATACGCCGGGCTTGTCGGCGGATTGATGTTCGAACCGAAGGAAGACAACCCGATGATTGGCTGGCGCGGCGCCTCTCGGTACTACAAGAAGGGCTACCAGGAAGGGTTCGCGCTCGAGTGCAAGGCGATGAAGAAAGTCCGCGACGACATGGGGCTTACCAACCTGAAAATCATGATACCGTTCTGCCGCACCGTGCAAGAAGGCAGAAACGTCCAAGCGGTCATGGCACAGCACGGGCTTGTCCGCCACAAAAACGGCTTGCAAATCTATGTCATGTGCGAAATTCCCGCCAACGTCATCCTCGCAGAACAGTTTGCCGAAATTTTTGATGGATTCAGCATCGGCAGCAACGACCTCACGCAATTGACGCTCGGCGTGGACCGCGACTCCGAACTCGTCGCGGACATCTATGACGAGCGCAACGACGCGGTCAAGACGCTCATCGCGCACGTCATCGCTGTCTGCAAGAAAGTGCATCGCAAGATTGGCATTTGCGGGCAGGCGCCTTCGGACTATCCTGACTTTGCTCAATTCCTCGTCAGGGAAGGCATCGACAGTATTTCTCTCAACCCGGACAGCGTGATGCGCACGATTCCCAAGATTCTCGCGATTGAACGGAGGAGATAAATGTCGGACGACAACGAAACGCTTTTTGACCGCGAAAAAGACGTCGCCTCCCACCTGAAAGACATCGGCGTGCTCCTCCTCGACTTGAGCGATTCCGTGAAATCCAAGCTTTCCGAGAAAGACATTGAAGAAATCAAGGGCTTGGTCACGACGTTCGGGATGAACTGCGACGCCGTCACCGACGACATCACCGGAGCGGAAGGCGTGCTCAAGAGCGTGCGGAAAAAGACGCTCATTGTGTGCAAGAAAAAAATCAGCGTTCCCGAACTGCGCAAGCATCTGGCGGATTCCAAGACCGCGATTGCCCGTCTTCGAAGAAGCGCAAAAGAATTTCTCGCCGCGCGCGACCGCGATTTGGTGTTCAAGGAAATGAACAAGGACTATTCTGACGTTCTGGGAGAAATTACCGAGCTGATGAGCGAGAGCGCGATGCTGCGCCTGTAAGCCCAAATGCCGCACACCGCATCGAAAGCGAGCCGTACGTCACGCCTTCGTTGAAGAATTCGACTTTGTCTCCATCCGCGGCTCCGACGGAATACAGCAACGGCAAATAATGGTCGTTGGTCGGGTGCGCCAGCGGCGCGGACGGCTGTTTTTCGTAATGGAGCAACTGCGTGCGGTCTCCGGTGAGCGATTTCTTGACAAACGCGTCGAACTCGACCGCCCACGCGAATGGGCTTGCGTTGGGATTGATGCGCATCAGATTGTGCACGACGTTCCCGCTGCCGATGATGAGCACGCCCTTGCCGCGAAGCGTGGCAAGCTCCTTGCCGATGGCGACGGCTTTGTCAAACGGCAATTGGTAGTCAAGACTCAACTGGAGCGTCGGAATGTCCGCGGCAGGATACATTTTTCTGAGAACAGACCACGTGCCGTGGTCCAATCCCCATTCCTGGTCGAGTCCGACTTTGACGGTTGTCACGGTGCTTTGCACGGTCTTTGCCAGCTCTGCCGAGCCCGGCGCGTTGTACCGCACGGCGTACAGTTCTTCGGGAAATCCGTAGAAATCGTGAATGGTCTTGGGCTTCGGCATCGCCGTGACCGCGGTTCCTTCGCGCAGCCAATGGGCAGACACGCACAGGATTGCTTTCGGCGCGGGAATGCGCTTCGCAATGTCTTCCCAGCCCTGCGTAAACTCATTATCTTCGACCGCGTTCATGGGCGAGCCGTGCCCGACGAATAGGACCGGCATCCGCGCCATTACGGCTCCACGACGGCAATCTCTCTGCTCAGCGTGGCGTGAACGTAGCTGGAGAATTCGCCCAGCACCTTGAGCTTTGCCTGCTTCAGGAGCTTGCGATGGTCGACAAAGTGCGGAAACACGACAACGGCGCGGTGTTTCAGCGTACGCTTCAGCTTGTGCAGGAACGCGAGATACAGTTTGGGCAATTCTTTGCCTTTGGTATTGCGACCGTACGGCAAGTCCGTCACGACGTAGTCTGCGGACTTCAGCTTTCGCGCGTCTTTCACGCTGAGCTTTGCTTTGAGCTTGAACGCTGCAAGATTTTTCTTGGCTTTCTGAATCATGTCTGCTTCGATGTCCGAACCGATGAGCTTGAATCCCAGCAAGCCTGCCTCAATGAGGAATCCGCCGGCACCGCAGAACGGATCCGTGATGGTCCCTTTCGTCGCGCCGGTGAGGTTCACCAGCGCTCGTGCGAGGCGCGGCTGCATGCCGGAAGGATGCATCGCGGGGCGCAAGTGCGGTCGTCGGTCGGCGAACTGGCTTGCATCAACGCTTCCGAGAAAGCGCCCCACGACGACGTGTCCGTTGGCGAAAAAGAACTCGTACCGCGTTTTGGGCTTCTTGATGTCGACTTTCGGCTTCTTCAGCTTTGCCCAAATGCGTTCCGCGAGCTCAATCACGACGCTGTCCGCGTGCGCGTGGTGCAGTTCGACTTTGAAGCTGCCGTTGTAGTGCTTGTTCCAGTCAAAGTTGCTCGCGCACGATAACAATTGGCTTGCGTGGCAGAAGAACAGGAACTCGTACGTCGCGCGCGTCAGCGCGAGGCGCTTGAACGCCTGCGGCTGCGAGGTATCAAGAATAAGGAGGTTCCCGATTCGCGACGCCTGCACCGGATCCGTCAGCGCAACGGCTTCCGCGACGGCGAGCGGCAGATTGTCCTGCAGCAGCCAGAGGATTTGCCTCATTTCTTGGTGAAGTCCTTCAGCATCTTCGCGCGGCGGTTGATGAACCACAGCACGACAAAGAACAGCACCAGCATCAAGCCGAAGCCGATGGGTGTGCGCGCGTAGTCCCAGTAGTTGACGGTCGCAATGAATGCCGTGACGACGGTTCCGAAGAACACGCCCATCATGACGACATCCATCAGTCCCGTAAGCAACACTGCGGCGAGCATAATCACGAGGTTGAATCCGGTGATAGCGGTGTACTTCCAGCCGTTGTAGACTTTTCTTCCTTCGTCCCACGCGGTCTGTTCCGTGCGCTGGCGGACAAGGCACTCATTTGTCTTGTTTTGCTGCGCTTCAGAAAGGGTTTGCTGGGTCTCTATCGGGAGCTTGCTCATGTCAGCAGTCGGAGGATAACAATTGTCAACGGGCTGGTAATAGGAATCCGTTCCCGTGTATTTCGGGAAGAACACGTTCGCGCCGAGGAATACCATCGGCACGTACAATAACGCAATAATGAATCCGTAGAGCAGTTTGGTCCAGTTCATGTGTTCAACCTCTTTCTGATGCGCTTTCCTTGCGCAGTCACACTATATAATCCTTGCGTGCGTGAAATGCAGTAACCTTTTTAAATATTGAAAGGAATGAGGAGGTTATGCCGCGAGGACGTCCTGTCAAGTCTCAAATCCGCCAGAACATTATCGAAATTCTGCACGTGATGGGCAAAGGCTACGGTTATGAAATCCACAAAATCTACAAGGAAATCTTTCCCGAATGCACCCGTGAGGTCGTGTACTACCACCTGAAGAAAGGAGTCAAGCTCGGCGAGTTCGCGGTCGCGGAAGTCAAGCAGGAGCACGGCGACTACTCCTGGGGCGGCATGGTCGAGAAGACGTACTACAAGCTCGGCCACAACGCGAAGCCGAGCGGCGACGCGCGCGTCAAAGAATTCTTCGATAAAAGAAAATGAAGCTCACCGTGCTTGCCGTCGGCAAGGTCAAGGAGCGCTTCACGCGCGAATGGATGGACGAATTTCTCAAGCGGCTCACGAAATACTGCCGGCTTGAGGTCGAGGAATTGAAAGAAGGCGGCGTCGAACAGGAAGGGACCGCCCTTTTGAAACGAATTCGCAATGATGATTACGTGATTGCGCTCGACATCCGCGGAACGTCGATGACCTCGGAATCGTTTGCCCAGCTCTTGAAGCAGAAAACGATGGAACAACACGTCGTGTTCGTGATTGGCGGCGCAGACGGGCTCTCAGCCTCCGTATTGAAGCGCGCGAACACGCGGTTGAGCTTCGGACTGATGACCTTCACGCACCAATTGGCACGAGTGCTCCTGCTGGAACAGGTGTATCGGGCGTATACGTTGCTCGCTGGAGAGAAATATCACCATTGACCGGCTCGGGCACTTTGCCAAACCAGACATACTCATTGTTGAAGTAATACAGCGTGACGGGATGCATCTGGTTGGGCAGTTCGTGCGCGGTCGCTCGCTGCCATTGCGCAAGCCGCGTCAGCTTTTTATCGCCTGAAACGAGCGCGACCGGCCCTCCCGCGGCAAGCGTGAACGCCAACGCAACCAAGTTCAAGTCGGTCTTGCGCTCCTTCTCGATGCCGCGGATGACGCCCAGTTCGAACGCTTTCGGCTCGAGGCGGCTGCGCACGTCCTTGAACAGCGGCTTCCAGTCGTCAAGCTCCATGACGTGAGCGTTGACGATGTCGCGCAGGTTCTGATCGTAAGCGCGAACGTAGTAACGGTTCACTTCGTAGGCGACGCTTTTGACCGTGAAGAAATTCTCGCGCGCGAGCGCGGTTTCCAAATCAACGCGATACGCGCGCCGGTGGGCGAAGTCGGCGTTGGTCGCGTCAAGGATAGAAGTGTCATAAAGAATCAAGGCGTGCCGTTTTGCAAGCTCACTGGTTGACGCAAACATCCCCGCGTTGCGGTTGCGCGGAGAACTACTTAAAATTTCGTTGTCACAAGCAAGGAATAGAACTTCACTTTTTGTTGAGCATTTTACGAAGGAAGCCCATCAAGGCGTATGACTCGCGTTTGGACAGAAATAATCTTCCCACAATCTTTTTCCACAGCTTGCGCTGCGTTTCTCTTCGACTCTCGCTGCGGAATTCGTGCGTGACGATGAGTTCATCCACCATTTTCAAGACTTGCTTTTTCTCGACGGGCGTGATGAGGTTGATGTGCTCGTTGACCTTGCCTTTGCCCAGTGAGTCGTAGAGTTCGTAGAGGATGACGGCGACGCTGTGGCTGAGATTCATTGATGCGTATTCTTTGTGCGTCGGAATCGTGACGACGAAATCGCACGTTTCGACCTGCTTGTTCGACAATCCCGGACCTTCCGGACCGAAGACGAGCCCGATTTTTGCGCCGAGCTTGCCCTTGACGAGCACGGCGAGATCTTTCGGCGTTACCGGACTGCGCGGAATGTTGAAATCCGTGCCGAGCGCCGACGTCGTGGCAACCAAGTAATCATAGCCTTTCAAGGAGCGCACGACCTTGGCGTTCTTGAGAATACTCCGCGCGTGCTTGCTTCGTCCTTGCGCTTCTTCGGAAAGGTGGTCGCAGTGCGGCTTGACAAGCACGAGCTCGGAAAACCCGAAGTTTGCCATGACTCTCGCTACTGCTCCGATGTTGCCCGCAACCGAGGGTTCGACGAGGATGACGGAAATCATACTGAGAACGCGCGAAGGACGGTATAAAAAGCTAGTGGAAGAAGCCGGCGACGAGATTGACGAAAATCAGCCCCAGAATGACCATGCTGACTACCTTCCACACGCGCTCGCCGCGGCTGCCGAAGAACTTCTCGGCGGCGAGTTTGAACATCCTGCCTCCGTCAATCGGTCCCAGAGGAATGAGGTTGAATACGCCGATGCCCAGACTGAGAATGAACACCCAGATGATGAGACTCGCGAAGAACGACAGGATGCTTGCCCCGAACGAGCCGTATTTCGCGATTGCCGCGGGCGCAATCTCGGTCTGCGCGCCCAGCCCGATGCCGATGTAGCCGCGCGTCGCGTCCTGCGGGTTCTGGCCGAGCGTGAAAACGACGTCCCTGCCGGACACGAACAGGTGAACGACAGTGCCTGGCTTGAGCTTCTCAAGAGCGTTCGCGAAGCGTTCGCGGTCGCTCACGGAAACGTAGTTGACTTCAGTGATGACGTCGCCGACTTTCAACCCAGCGTTCTCTCCCGGAGTGCCTTTCGTGACGCTCGTGATTTGCAAGCCGGAGAGCTGGTAAAAGTCATTGCCGAAGTTCGTGAGGTCGAAGAGCGCGGTTTTGCCCGTGATGCTGTGCGGGAGCGCGGGGCTCGCGTCAATGCCGAACGCGAACACGATGAGGAGTGCGAGCAAAATGTTGGCGAACGGTCCCGCGGCAAAGACGCTCCACTGCGTTGCCGCCGTGCGTTTGCTTAATGTTTGCTCGTCAGGTTCGACGAACGCGGCAGGAATCAGCGGCGCAATGATGCCGAGGAACGCGAACCCGGAGCTCTTGACTTTGATGTTGTGCGCGCGGGCGACGACACCGTGCGCGAATTCATGCACGACCGCGATGATGAAGATGCTGAGAATCCAGTACGCGAACGGCACGAAGAACACGCCTTTCGCGGGGAAGGGAAGCACGGGCTGGATGCCGGGAGCCGCGGACGGCGCGAGGAAAAGCATGACCGTGCTGCTGAGCAGCGAGTACGTGATGAACGCCATTCCCAGAAAACCAACAACGATGCCTGCGTAGCCGAGCCAGCGAATGGGTCTGCGCAGTTTCGAGCCGAGCCAGTCCATCGCGTCCAAACCCCACGTCGTGCGCCACATCACAAAATACAGCAATGGGAACAAGAGCTTCGTGACTTGCAGCTTGCTGCGATAGCGGTACAGCAGGACAGACATGATAATGACGAATCCGATCCCAAGCCAGGTCTGAACGTCCACCATCTTTTTCAGACGTGCGTGAGCAGGGAGCAGTTATAAGCGTTATGATTTAGGAAGGGAGTAGGCGTAAACAGGCTCTCCGGCAGTATTGTCGTAGGTTTTCGTTCTGACTTGCACAACCAACTTCAAAACGGCCTGTGCCTCATGGTTACGACTGCTGGGCACGGACACGCAACTCCAAAACTCTAGGAAAAGTTATCTCTTGCGCTTCGGCTTGAAGGCGTGGCTGCCGCAGTTGCGGCAGGTGATTTTCATCGCGAGGACTTTCATGTTGGAGGCGCGCATGACGGTCTTGCATTTACGGCAAACAAAACGGTTGCGGAACATCCGCGCCTCAGCTTCGGGAAATCGTGCCATTATTCGTCAGCCTTGCTCTTCAACTGCTTCATGACTTTCGTGCCGAGGACGTTCCAGTAAATAATCTGGCAACCCTCGACGACCTGACCTTTCAGTTCTTCGGGAATGGGAATGTCGAACGTCTCGAACGTCTCGTTGTCCATCACGTTTGCCGTTTCACCGGTGATGCTCAGCACCTGCGACACTTTCTTGTCGATGATGGGCACTTCGACGTTGTCGTGCGCCGGAAGCACGATTTCGCGCTTCTTCTCGTCAAGCAAACCGATGGCGGTGATGCGCGCCTTCGCGTGCCCGTGCTTGCCCGTCTTCGACGTTTCGACGGAGACGACCTTGCACGCCGCCCCATCGATAATGATGTAGCTCCCATCCTTCATGGAGCCCGCGTTAACGACTTTGGTGGACATCGTGCTCGTGGGAAAGGGAGTCGTTTATAAAGCTTGCTGTGGCACTCAGGACTGCACAGTCAGGTCTTCGGGCAAAACGTCATCCCTTCTCCGTTTTCCTCTTTCTCTGACGACAAAACTGCCTGCCAATTGCAGTTCACGACGGCGTTCGAACTTTCAATCACAAGCTTTATAAACCCCCTGGGAGCGAATAAAACATCCATCTATCGAAGTGAGTGAGTGAAGACAATGACCAACAACAATCTTGACGCACGGCTCCATGCCGAAGTAGTTCGATTTACCAACATCCGCGACCGTTGCTACAACGGAAGCTGGAACACGTTCGCGAATTTCCTCTTGGAAAAACGCCTGCAGAAGTCGCTGGCATTCCAGCCGGCCGCAGTCGCGAAAATCGGCCGAGCGCTCGGCATCGTGTATCTCGCCCGCGGCGAAGAAGACCACCGCACCTACGTTCCGACAATCGTCACGCCGCAGAAAGGACCGTATGTGCAGATTGACGCGCTCCCTCAGTAGAAAGAAGTGAGTGAAGACCATGAACGCAACAGACAAACCTACCCTCGAGGCTCGAGCAGAACGCACCACGCCTGACGGACGAGTGAAGCTCTCGCCCGAAACGTTCGGCAAGGACCAGCACAACGCAATCCTCCACGTCGCGCGCTCGGCGCACTACAGCGGCGAGCACAACCTCGCAACGTACGAATGGGCGCTTGGCGAGTGGTCCCCGAAACGCGGACTGGACTCGAAAACGTACAACACGCTCACGAAGCACGTCACGTCGGCAGTCCTGCTCGAGAAACAGCTCGGCGGCGTTTTGCGCTACGACCCGCGCAACGACTCCTGCTACCTGATGATGCCCGCGGACACGACCGTTCGCGACCTCCAGCGCGCGCTGAGGAACACGTGAACTCGCTCTTTCCGACGGACGTGACCATCACCGACCATGTCACGGTGGCGATGGTGCGCGAGGCGAACGGCGATTTGAGCGCTTACCGCCTGCAGCTGGAACAGCAGCGCACCGACGAGCCCCGCATCGGCGAGCTGGAACGCAAAATCGACGCGCTGAACCAGCTCATCGCGCTGGAACACAAGACCAATCTCCGGTTCGGCTATGACCTCCAGAATGAGCGCTGCTACCTGAAGCCGAAAGCCTAAACTACCCCCTTCTCCGAACGCACCCTATGCCACTCATGAACGTTAAAGGTCACGAATTTCCTGCCTTCATCGTGAAGGACTCCTTTAGCCGCCGCGCCGTGCATTTCCGCAACGACATCCTGCACTCGCTCAAGCGGCTGGGCGTGAAAGAGGACCAAAGCGACATCCCGCTCGAAGGGTACGCCATGCGCAAAACCGCAGCCACGGCAATCTGGTACCTCGACGGCCACCGGCTGTGCTACAGTTACGAAAGAGCCGACACGTTCGTCGACAACCTGTACGTCGTTTCCAAAGTCATCGAGCTCGAAATCAACGACCTGCTCGACCGCAAGAAAAGCTTTGCCGACTTTCTGAGCGCGTTCACCGAAGAGGAAGATGTCGAGGAACAGCGCAAGCACGCGCGCGAAACGCTCGGACTGCCGGAAGACACCAAAGACATGGATGTCATCAACACCCACTACAAGAAATTGGCGAAAGAACACCATCCCGACACGCCCACCGGCGATGCCGAAAAATTCAAGGCCATCAACCGCGCGCACAAAATGCTCAAGCGCGGATTGGAATAGCCGCGCTCAGACATATTTATATTCACAACCGTATTCTCACGAGTCATGAGGTGATTTCGATGGGCGTACTGCCGAAATTCATAACCAACGAGCCGTTCTTTAGGATTGTAGATTTTCTGGGAGAGAATCGCAGGATATCGTTTTCCGCGCAGGAAATCCGTTCCAACGCGCACGTTTCCAAGGCAAGTTTCCCCGCTGCCTGGCGCGACCTCCGCAAGTACAAGGTCGTGCGCCGCCTGGGCAAGGGATTCACCCTGAACACCAAAAGCCCGACCACGAAAGCAGCCTGGCACGTGTTGGTAGCGTTCGCACGGTAACGGTTTTCCTGACGCCGCTACTTCCACCAGTTCTCCGGCTGTTCCCACGGCTGACGCGGGACTGCGTGCCGCCACGGAGACATATGCTTCCGTAATTCTTCGTTGAACTTCTTGTATTCGCGTTCCCCGCATGCGGAATACACGCGAAACGCTTCCGCCGCAAAGACGCCAATCGCGAACTTGGGCTCTTGCGTATACACGACAAAGTACGCAGAAACCGCAGAGACAAGCGTGGGCGCGAACTTACACGCGAGAAACAGCTCGACCTGATTCTTGAGCGAATTACTGAGTTTATCGTCCAAGTCTTCGGGATGCGTGAGAAGACTATACTCCCGCCGCTGCTTGGCGTACCACTGCATCGTCTCGATACCGAAGAGATACTCTCCCAGCCACTCACCCAGACTCATACCCGCGCGTCGAGCGTGCGTCTATAAAAGTCTTTTCAGAACCAGGACCACATTGAGCGCCGCTTGCCTGAGGAAATCACGCGGCTGATTTGGCGGTCGAGCGCGGCGGTGTCGCCGAACCTTGCCTCGTCTTCCCGGAACGCGGTCGAATGATGTCGATGACCGCCTTTCTCGGTTGCGTAGAACTTGTGCTTCTTGTGCAGCATCTCATGGTACATCACGTAGTCCATCAAGTCCGGGTGCTCGGCGAGCAACCGCGTCATCTTGATGGTGTCCGTGCCGTACTCGTACAATCCGAGCGTCCGCGTGCCGTCCATCCACGCAAAATTCGTGATTTGCGTCATCCCGTTGAAGAAGCGTTCGTTGACGCGGTTGAACGACGCCTCGAGCACGTCATCACGTTTCGTTTTCGGCACCGCGTAATGGACGTTGCGCATAAACGCAAGGTACAATTCGATGTTGCCCGTGCTGCGCTTGTCCTTCGACAATCGCGCAAGCAAGTCCTGAATCAGTCCGAGCTGGATGTCCTTGCTCACGCCGCGCCACTGCTTGCTCAAATTCACGGACACCGTCGAACCGCGCATCTTGATGTTGGCGTTGAAGCCCTTGAATTTTCCGGAATACTTCAATACGGGAGTAAAGTTCGGACGTTTGTCAGGATACAATTGCGAGAATGCTTCGACAATCAGGTCTGCGTTCATTCGAGGTTTGCCGGGTAGCGGAGAATGCTTGCGATTTTGCCGAGGTCGCGCAACTGCACGCCCTCGCGCGTTTCGGTGGAAATAATTTGGACGGTCGTGCTGTAGTTCTTCGCGATGGCCTCGAACTCGTCAATTTTGTCGTCCGTGAGCGAATCAGAAAGCAGCAGCGTGTCGACGGCGCCCATTTCCAACGCTTTGCGCGTCTGCGACTCGCCGTACGTCACCATTTCGCCTTTCGTGGCGAGCAGTTCGAAGAAGCGCAGCATGATTTTTTTCTCGCCCGCGATTTCTTCCTGCGCGAGCACGTCCTGGCAGCGGTCGACGAGTTCCTGCAAGCCGAACTCGTCCGTGTACGCGATGTCCTTGACCGCAAGGATTTTTTTCTTGACGTCGTTGGTGATGAACGACCCTTCAACAAGCTCGTACTTCGTCGGACCGGGGCCGCCGACGAGAATGCCTTTCAGGCCTTCCATCATCAGGAACTGTTCCTTCATGTAATCGGCGACCTTGATGTAATGCTGCTTCGCAGCGAGCTCGCGGTTTTGCTGGAAACGGTGCGCGGACTGGCCTCCCGCTTTCATTTTACCCGGCACTTCCGAGTGCGTCTTGACGAGCGGGATGATGGACTTGCCCTTGAGCACGGCGATGGTGGCGTCGCGCGCATCCATCACGACCAAGCCATACGCTTCCTTGGCCTGCAGCATGTCCGTCAAAATTTCGAGCTTGAAATCCTTGTCGCACCGATACAACCGCTGGTTGATGGGGATGGGCGGCTCGATGCTCCACACGCGCACGTCAATGCCGCCTTCTTTCTCGGAAACGTTGCCTGAAAACGCGAGCAAACCGTTCGTGGGCGTTCTTCCTACGACACGGAGATGTTGAATCATGCGTTCGAGCGCGTCCGTGACGTTTCGGCGCGTGGTCGCGCTCTTGATGTTCGCTGCCGTTCCTTGCTCTTCCTGCAGCTGCTGGATGACCTTGATCAAGTCGTACCCGGCAGGGACCCACACCGACACGAGTTCGGTATGCCTGCCGCGCTTGCCTTCGAGTTCCTTCAGGAACTTCTTGAGTTCGAAACGCTGATGCGCGCTGAGAGACATGGTCTCTTCTCCCTCACGGACGATATTTAAAGGTTTGGTGACACAGAAGGTTTTTATAACCGCGACCGCTCTTTAAAATCGTGCAACTGTATTTCGTGAAGTCCCTGGAGGAAGATTTTGTCTCCAAGACGCTCAAAGGAAAAAAGAAGGTGTCATTCCAGACCGTCACGGACATGGTTCGGAGAAAGCGCATCCTCCCCAACACGAAGAGTTTCGGGAGAAAAATGCGGCTGTCCTGCACCATTCTGGACAAGCAGTACACCAAAACCTACCGCCCGCAAGGCATCATCTTCCAAACCAAGCAGAAACCGGACTATATTTCTCCGTTTGACTTGGTCCTCTTGAGCGACGCGAAGAAACTGGTCGTGCACTACTACCGCATCAAGGACAACCTGCACATGTATTACAGCCACAAGCTCATTCCGGGCTACGAAAAATTCATGTTCAAAGATTTTCACGCGCTGCTGAAAAAATATCCTTCGCCGAAAGCAGTGCTGAAGTCCGTCAATGCGTTCCGCATGAAGCACGGACATCCTCGCCTTGAGCGGCAGAAGTACCGACTCATCCAGTACAACGAAGTGGTCTATCACCGTATCGTCAACATCAAGCCCATTGCAATTTTCGGGTACCGGAAGAACACGCGCCAGATTGCAAAGCGTCTTGGCCTTCCGTACTTTGTGTCCGCAAAAAGTTTCTACAAAAAGGTGAGCGCATGAAACAAACACTGCTGGTCTCGATTATTCTTTCCGTCCTATTGCTCGTTCCCGTCGCTTCCGCGTTTTCGGTCAAGGAGGCGTTCGAGTCGTTCTACACGGACGCCGCGCCGAGTGTGGTCATCGGGCCGCAGAAGAACGCGGACGACGAGTATGCCTCGTTCGCGTTCGCCAACGAATTCGGCGTGAAGAACTACAGCGTCGCCGGAACGAAAGAAGCGACGCAGGTGATTTTGGGCGGACCGTGCGCGAATTCCCTGTGGACGTCGCTCGCGGGCGACACCTGCGACGGCTGGCAGTACGGCAACCACACCGCGGTTATCGTTTCGGTTCAAACGGCTTCAGGCAAGTCTCTCCTGCTTATCGGCGGAACGTCCGGCAAGGACACGCGCGCCGCGGCAAAGGATGTCGTCACGCACTTTGCCGATGCGAAGTACAAGGAAGGGCGCGTTGTGCTTGACACCACCGACCTCCCGCTCGCGAAAGACCTGCTGAAGGTGTACAGGGCGGCGAACGCTGTCGAAGCCGGACAGTCGTCCGCGGCAGGCAACGTCATCATCGACACCACCAACAGCGGGGAAACGCTCGCAAAAGAACTGCAGAAGTATTACACCGCAAACTATCCTCTCGCGACCGTCCAAATCCTTCAGCCGGGCGACGTCACGCTCGACGCCCTCGGCGGCAGCGTGCTCATCGTCATCGGCAACAACGTCCTCATTTCGGTCGGCAAAGACGCTCCCTCGAGTCACGTCGTGCTCGCGTCGGCGGCAGCGTTCTGGCTCGGCGGGCAGGGGCTCCACATCCTCCCCACCGCGACGCACGACCAGCTCGGTGTCGAGGACCTGACGCCGTCCTAAGCGTCTGCGCGAAAGCTACACCGAGGCCGCTCGGTGAAGTTTCGAGTGCCTGCTCGAAACCTTTATAACCCCCCCTCAGGATTCGTGAGGTATACTGGGGCTGTCTGCTAACTTGGTTCGGCTTCCTGGCTTGGGTCCAGGGGATCCCGGTTCAAATCCGGGCAGCCCCACTCGCTGCAACCACAACAAACACAATCATCGGTGATTCTCTATGCCAGAACAAAAAATCGGACTCAAAAGCGCAAAACGATTCGGCACCCGCTACGGTCCGACGAACAAGATCAAGCTCGCCGTCATCGAGGAAGAGCAGCGCAAGTTCCACACCTGCCCGTCGTGCGGCAAGGTCAAGGTCGGCTGGCTGAGCTTCGGCATCTTCGAATGCAGAAAGTGCGGACACAAATTCACCGGCAAGGCCTATTCGGTCACGAAATCTCTCACGTTCAGCAAGAAGCAGGCGGCCGAGCGCACCCCCGCGGAAATCGAAGCGTCACAAAAGATTGCCGCTGAAGCCCGCAAGCAAGAGCTCGCCGAGGAGGAAGCGTAATGGTCAAGTACGCCTGTTTCAACTGCGGACGCAGAATCAGCGAAGACCTGCTCGGCAAGCGCATCCGGTGCCCGTACTGCAGCAGCAAGATGCTGTACAAGCCCCGCACCACGACCACCAAAATTAAGGCGGTTTAGTTCTCGCTATGGCTGAGCTTTCCTCGTCGCAACAGGAACAGCTCCAACGTCTTCAACTGCTTGACCAGAACGTCCAGCAATTGGTCGCTCAGAAACAGCAGTTTCAGACGCAATTGTACGAGTTGGAAAGCGCGCTGAAAGAAATCGCGCACGCGCCGCAGGCGTACAAAATCATCGGCAACATCATGGTCGCGTCCGACAAGGACACTCTCAAAAAAGAGTTGGAGCAGAAAAAAGAGCTCGTGGAGCTTCGCGTCAAGACGTTCGAAAAGCAGGAAGCGCAATTGCGCGAGAAGTTGAAGATCCTGCAGGACGAAGTCATGAAGCAGATGAAAAAATAACAACGGTGATGACGATGGATTCTCTTATGCAAGCACTCATGCTTCTCCGCGAACTCGAACAGGACTCGACCGTGCCGAAGAACGCGCGGGCCAAGATTGTCGGAACAATTCGCCTGCTCGAAAGCAACGGCGGCAAAGTCGACGTCTCCAAAGCGCTGCACGAACTCGAAAGCATCTCCGACGACATCAACATCCCGTCACACATGCGGACGCAATTGTTTAGCGTTGTGAGTCTTCTCGAAATTGTGTGATTCACTAGCTAAAACCATTTAAAGCGATTCTCCCTTGCTTCAGGAATGCCGACGGAACTGCAGGAACAACACGTATGGTTGAGCGATACCAAGAGTTCTGCAGTACTTCCGCTGACGAGCGATGAACGTGCCTTGATTTCTGACCGCCATTGCAGCGACCCACACATGGCCGCGTCCAAACTTGACTATGCAGCACTCACCCGCATTGCTAGCTATACCTGCGGCAACTGCAGCATGACCCGAAAAGGCATGCCGCGCACTGAAATTTTTATCAGGCAAGAGCCTCATCTCAATTCTCCGTACATCGGCGAAGCGGGACTCTACTGCAACTCCTGTGATTCAATAATTCATACTACCCTCGTCAAGCGCGACGACCCCTTTGACGTCAAGCACGTGAGCAGGGACGAGTCCGGTACTGTCGTAACGCCCACTCCGCGCGCCATTGAGTCTGAACTGGAAGAAGCCGTCAAAAACGCACATGCTTGCACCGGCTTTCCTGCATATGAAAAAAACATTCGAGTCGCAGAAACCTGGGCCGAGAGGATTGGATACGCCATCGCTCCTGAACGGCTCACGTCCATCCGAGAAACGGGAGAGAAAGCGTACATCACCGAATATCAAAGTTCACTCAAAGAAACGCTGACCGATATGCTCAAGCACGGTGGCTGGAGTTTAGACGACTCTGAAGGAATGAGCGAGTACGACGCATCAGGAATTTCCGAGACCTTCTCCGAATTTTACCAGATGTTACCGAAGCTTACTATTACTGACAGGGAAACGCAAGGGCTGGTCTGTTGCGTGCTGAAGAACTACGAATCCATGGTAACTCGCAAACTCGAAAGCGACCGCGATGAACTGAAAAAGATGGAAACAACCGTCGCGGAGTCAGTCAAAGAAACCGCAGAAACAACGAAAGGCATCGAGGAATTGTTGAAGAAACACGCTATCCCGAAAGAGTTTTACGAACGCGCCGATGTAAATGGACTGATTAAAGATCTCAACGAATTCTGACTTACTTCAGCATCGTCTTCTTTCGTTTGTGCCTGAGAACTTCGT
This sequence comes from Candidatus Nanoarchaeia archaeon, assembly GCA_041488275.1. GTDB lineage: Archaea > Nanobdellota > Nanobdellia > Woesearchaeales > ARS49 > DSQK01. Next base: position 58,294 of record JBGPOY010000004.1, on the reverse strand, counting down.
GTTTCGTCAGCATCGAGTTCGGAACGAACAGCAAGTCTCCTGACACCGTCTTGATGCGCGTGTCCAAGAGATTAATCTGGCGCACTTCGCCTTCTAAGTCTCGCACACGAATGACGTCGCCGACTTTGACAAAGCCGCGGTGGTGGATTCGCAAGCCCGCCATGAAGTTGGGGATGAAGTCCTTCACGCCCAGCAGGATGGCGGCGATGACGAGCACGATGACGCCCGCGGCGAGGATGTTCAGCACAAAGCTCGTCAGCCCGACGCGGTTCAACGCGGCGATGACGGTGATGAAGTAAATGACGTACCGCACGACGTGCGAGACGGTCTGCTCCATCGCGAACTTCAAGCCCGCCTTCCGGAGCCACTTGTCGAGCTCCAGCTCGTGCAGGATGCGCAAAACGACGCGTTCGACAATGCGGGCAAGAATGATGCCGATGAGCAGCACGACCACGGCGACGACGAGGTTGGACGCGAGCGGTTTGACTACCGCCAGGAACCAGTTCGTGATATCGCTGAACGCCATACTCTCTGTTGGCATTCGCAGGGTTTAAAAAGGTTGGGGCGTGAAGGACAAACACGATGAGCGCCAAAATCAACGACCGCATTCAGGAACTCGAACACCAGCTGAGTACTGCGAAGTACAACAAGGCCACTCAGCACGCGTTCGGCGTGATGAAAGCGCAGCTTGCCAAGTTGAAAGGCACGGTTGAAAAGCGCGCGGGCATCGGCAAAAGCGACTCGGGCTGGTTTGTCAAGAAGACCGGGGACGCGACGGTCGTGTTGCTCGGCTTTCCTTCCGTCGGTAAATCCACGCTCTTGAACGCGCTCACCGGCGCGAAATCAAAGGTCGCGGCATACCAATTCACCACGCTCACGGTCGTTCCCGGCGTGATGGAGTACAACAAGGCAAAAGTCCAGATTCTTGACGTTCCCGGCATCGTCCAGGGAGCCGCAGCAGGCACGGGCAGAGGAAAAGAAGTTCTCGCGATGGTGCGCAACTCGGACTTGGTCCTCATCCTGATCGACGCGCTGAACCCTGAACACTATCAGGCGATTTTGGGCGAAGTCTACGAAACCGGCGTGCGCATCAACCAGCGCGCTCCCGACGTGAAAATCGTCAAGAAATCGAAAGGCGGATTGGATATCGGCTCGACCGTCAAGCTCACCAAGCTCACGTACGAAATCATCGCCGCGGTGTTGCGCGAATTCAAAATCAACAACGCCGACGTGATGATTCGCACCGACATTGACGTCGACCAATTGATTGACGTCGTCGAAGGCAACCGAAAGTACATTCCGTCCATCACGGTCGTGAGCAAGATGGACCTCGCCACGCCCGCGCAGATTGAGCACATCAAGCAGACCATCAAGCCCGACGTCTTCATTTCCGCCTCGCAGGGAAAGAACATCGAGAAGCTGAAGGAAACGATTTTTCAGGGCTTGCGGTTTATTCGGCTGTATCTCAAGGAAGTCAACAAGAAGCCCGACCTCGACGAACCTTTGGTGCTGAGAAAAGGCTCGACGTTACGCACGGTGTGCGACACGCTTCACCGTGACTTTGTCACGAAGTTCCGTTTCGCGAAAATCTGGGGCAAGTCCGCCAAGTTCCCCGGGCAATTGTTCCGCAACCTCGAAAAAGAGCTACAAGACGGCGACATTGTCGAAATTCACTTGAGCTAGAAGCGTCGCGCAGAATCTGTTTTCTCGAGTTCAGACCGATATTTCTGCTGCAGCGATTTGAGCGCACCTGCCGTGTCTGAAGAGACCGTCTCAAGCACCTTGAATGCGGCCTGCGCGACCCAATCGCCCTTCACGTATTGCGGGCAGATGACGAGCGGCTCGTCTCGGAATCTCAACGGTGGAGAAATGCGTTCGCACGCAATGGCATCGAGGTCCGGCAAATCTTCCTTCTTGACGTAGTTCTCGCACGTGAAGCACAGTCCTTTCGAGCCCTGTTCCTGATCAAGCTGTGCTGCAATGAGTTGGAGCTTGGCTTCCAGTTCATCCTTCAACGGCAAACGCCGAGGATGATGCTCAATCTGCGCAGCGAGTTTTGCAAGATACGCTTCCGCGGAAGGCAGAAGGACTGCTGAGGCGTCGGAGCTCTTGATGTGCTCAACGCGCGCTTCCTGCTGCACGTGCCTGAAATACAATGCCTGAATTTCGTCCATAGTCACGCGAAACGCCAACTCCTATAAGAAACTTTCAGAATTCTATCTTGCTCACGAGCTTACTGCCAACAACTTTCCCATCCTGCATATAGCGTTCGCCTTCGATGACTTGGAATTTCTTGTTGTGGAACAAGTCATCCAACGGCCACGTTTCGGGGAAGCGCGGCATCGTCTTGTACTCGGCAGGCGTCATCCAGACGTGTTCGGCCTTGTGCGAGCGCACCTTCAATTCGCCGATTGGGTTGCGCGTCTCGACGGCAATCAGGAAGTGGTGGAACAATAATTTCCCGCCTTCGTACGTTTTCACCTGCTCGATGCCGCGAATGATGTACGGTCCCGAGTCGAGGTTCGTTTCTTCCTTCAGGTCGCGCTTCGCGCATTCAAGGATGTTCCAGCCAAAGTTCTGCTTGCCGGACACGAAACCCCACATGCCGTAGAACGGTTCTTTCAAACGCTTTTGGCACAGCAAGCGACCGTCATCGCGCCAGACCAACTGAAAAATCGTGAGCGTCGGAAACTCGGCACGTCCTCCCGTGTCGCCTTCGATGAACGCCGACAGCTTCTTGCCTTCGGCGGTGAGCGCGTATTTTCCTTCGAGCGACTTCGCAATAAGCCCGTCGGACTCCATCTTATTGATGTGGTAGGCGAACTTGTTGCTCTCGCCTTCCTTGTTCCACAGTTCGTTGAACGAGAGCGTAGGATTATGAATCAGCTTCAGCAGAATTGCCTTTTGCACGTCATGTTCCATAGCCCTTCTCCGCACCCTTTGAAACGACGCAGACCTGCTATATAATCCTGTAGCTCAAATCGATTTGACTATGCAGAATTCCAGACGTACTTCCATCGCGCAACCACCTGCTGGTATGCGCTTGCGACTCGTTTCCAGACCTGCATCACCGACGGACGCTCGTGCATGCGCGGATCCTGCGAGATATACCTGCACGTTTGAAATGCCACGTTGATGTCGAGCAACGCGCGCGCAATACGGCACTCTTGGTCAACCATTCCTTCGCGCGTTTCCTTCACTTCCATCCCGTCGCCGGTCACCTGCTGCACGTACTCGTCGCCAAAGCACACGAGCCTCGCCTCGCGGTGGAGCAATTGCTTTGCTTTCTTGACCGGCATCTGGCACAGCTGTTCGAGCGTCATACTCCCTCTGCACCGCACGTTCCATAAAAGTCTTGCACAACGCTTAAAAACCATATTTTCCTCCCCAAAGGGCATGACCGACATCAACGACCAGCACTTTCTGACGGACGGAAAGGTCATCCGAAGGATGGTGCAGGAAGCGCGCATCAAGCCGACAGACATCGTGATGGACATCGGCGCCGGTTCAGGCGCCATCACGCGACGCATCCCCGCGTGCAAGAGCATCATTGCCGTCGAGAAAGACCCGTCGCTCACTGCGCAATTGCGCACGCTTCCGAACGTCACGGTGCTGGAAGCCGATGCGATGCGCGTTCCCCTGACCGCGAACAAAATCATCAGCAACCTGCCGTTCAGCATTCTTGAATCGCTCACGTATCACCTGTTCCGCACGGACTTCGAAATTGCAGTGCTGCTCGTTCCGACGTCGTTCGCCGGCAAGCTGCAGGACGATGACACCGTGCTCGCGTTCCTCGCCAACGCCTTTTTCACGATGGAAACCAAGGATGAGGTCGCGCCTGAGTCGCTGACGCCCGCGCCGGACACCAACCTCTGTATCTTCGTCATCAAAAAGAAACTGCCGGAATCGACTCACGACTTGTTTGTCCAGCAACTGTTCCTGCAGCGCGACAAGAAAGTGAAGAACGCGCTGCGCGAAACGTACGTGCTGTGGAAAAAGTCAACCAAGCGCGAAGGCGGCGCGTTTGTCGACGCGCTCGGGCTTTCCGACGCGCTGCTCGCGACCGAAGTTCCGCGCCTCACGCTCGAGGACTACCAGACCATCATCACAACGGTGGAAAAGGCATGAAGAAACAGCTCAGCAAACACGACCTTGAGGAATTTCAGTCATCGCTGAAGTCGTTCCACGTCACGTTCACGCCGAAAGACCACATCGATTACATCGAAGACGACGCCGGAAGGCGCTGGACCGTGAACCAGCAGCCGGCGTTCATCGCCACCGACGCAGGCGCCATTCCGCACCTGCGCTACCTGCTCACGCACGACATTTTGAAGAAAATCGTGGTCGATATGGGCGCCGTGAAGTTCGTCGTCGCAGGGGCTGACGTGATGCGCCCCGGCATCAAGGAATTCGCGCCCAACATCGCGAAGGACGACATCGTGGTCGTGGTCGACATCAACAACAAGAAGCCACTCGCCGTCGGCAAAATGCTGCTCTCCGGCGCCGACGCCAGCGCGGCAGCGTCAGGCAAAGTCGTCAAGAATCTGCACTGGGTTGGCGATAAGTTCTGGAATCAAGCCTGAGCCGGCAATCGTCGAATCTTCGGCACGAAGTTCAGCAGAATTCCTTCTTTCACCGAACCGCAGCCGAAATAGTCGTTCTTGTGCCGCACAATCACGAGCCCCACGAGCGGCGACTTCGTCGACAAGTCGTGACCTTTCAGCCACGGCATGACTTCTTCATCCTTCAGCTCAAAGACGTTCTTGGTCGCGTTCGGACCAACTAACTGGGAGCCCTCAATGCTAAGTCGCAAACCCTTCTTTTGCTCGGCAAAGTACGAGCCCATGCTCGTGACGTGCAGTTTTTTCCAGTCAACGAGCGAAACGTCGCGCGTGACCATATACAAATTGTTCTCGTGATTCTTGAGAAACGCGTAGTCAAGTTTGCCCGCGAAACCAAACTGCTCCTCGAGCTGGGCGTGCACGGCGCGGATGTCCTTGGACGTGAGAACCGCCCAGTCCATCTTACACGCCCCACACGGGGTTCTTTTCGCGCATGATAGTGGCAATCTCCTTAAGCAATTCCTTTTCTTCAGCCGTCAGCGCGTCCTTGAACTCCTTGTACTGACGGAACTCTTTCTCAGTAATCGCGCTGTAGAGAATGTCTCCTTCCTTCAACTGCCGCCCGACGATAACGCCGGGATACGACACCGCGACGCGCATTCCTCGTTTTGCTTCGGGAATGCTTTTCTGCTCTTCCTGCACCGTGCGCGCGTCCGTGATGATTTCGCGGGTCGGCTTCATCAACTGCGTTCCCGGTCTCAACGTGCCGGCAAGCACTTCCGTTCCGACGACCGCAGGGTTGCTCTGGCGGAACACGTAACCGGTAAGCAGTTGAATTTTTGCAGGCTTGGTGAGCTTGTTAAGTTCTCCCGTAACGAGGTTCTTGCGCATCCCCGCGAGCCACTGCTCGTAGTCCTCAATCAGGCGGTAAATAATGGGGTTCGTCAACACCTTGATGCCTTCAGGAATGCCTTCAGGAACAGGAATGTTGAAGCCGAGAATCACGCCGAGCAGTTCGTCCTTCGATGCGTTCGCCTGCGCGTCCGAGAAGTCCTTTTTCGCGATGGGACCGACGCTCGCTTTCTTGATGGGAATTTTCTTTTCGTTCAGCAAAAAGCTCAATGCTTCCAGCGAGCCAAGCGTGTCCGCCTTCACGACAATGCCTGATTCAGCGGTCTGCAAGGTGACTGCTTCGACGTCCTTCTGCACGTCAAGCTTTGCCTGTTCAACGTCCTTGGCGACCAAGAACGGCATTCCTGACTGCACGGTTTCGATGTCCGTCGCGGAAATCTTGACGCCCATCGCGGCGACGACTTCCTTGATGGCATGGAACTTGGTTTTCTTCTCACGCATCTCCGCAAGAGCGTCAGGAACGAGCAGCGCTTTCACGCGCGTCACGACGGGCTGTTCAGCGCCGCCGATAACAATAGTGTCGCCCGCCTTCAACACGCCTTCGTAAATGATGGCGTCGAGCGTGACGCCCAAGCCGGCAGTATCTTTGACTTCGAGTATAGTTCCTTTCGCAGGACCGGAAACTGCGTGCAGCGAACTTTCCAAGAATTTCTGAGCCAGTCCCGTAAGCACCATCAAGAGTTCGGGAATGCCTTGACCGGTTTTCGCGCTGGTCGGAACGAGCGCAATCTGTTTTGTATAATCGCCCACGCGGTCGAAGCGTTCTGCCTCGAAGCCGAGCTCGAACAGCTTGCCGACCACTTCGTACAGCTTGGTCTCGAACAATCGCTGCGTCAGTTCGGACTGCGACGCGATGCCTTTCAGCAGGGACTTCTCGCCGGACTTCCAGCCTTCGAGCGTGTCGACCTTGTTGAGCGCGATGATGAACGGCGTCTTGTACTGCTTGAGAATCTGGATACACTCGACCGTCTGCGGCTCCAACCCTTTCGTGATGTCGACCACGAGAATCGCGATGTCCGCGAGGTTGCCGCCTCGCTTGCGCAAATTAATGAACGCTGCGTGTCCGGGGGTGTCGATAAATAGTAATCCGGGAACCGTGAGCTTCAGCTTGAGCTGGTCGAGCAACGCTCCGCAGACTTTGCGGATGGTTTCCAGAGGAATGATGCTGGCGCCAATGGCTTGCGTGATGCCTCCCGCTTCCTTTGCCGCGACAGCCGAGCCGCGGATGTAGTCCAACAGGCTTGTTTTTCCGTAGTCCACGTGACCGAGGATGGTCACAATCGGCTGGCGCATCATGCGGAAAACATGCTTCTGCGACGTTTATATATCTTTGGTGGGCACCAGCCGCCAACGCTTTGGGCGCGTTTTTGCTACTGCATAGTGCTAATAGAACAGAAAGGTTTAAATAGGGGTCGCTCTCTCACAGAGGTAACACACTAATGCTCCTAGAGCAAAAGTGAGGGGGATTTTGCAATGAAAGCGAACAAACTGTTTGGCATCGTCACGTTGATGCTCTTGACCATGTTTGCCGTCGCAGGCGCCGTTTCGGCACTGCCGTCGGTTGACAAGGTTGAAGTCGACGGAACGACTGTCTTCGAGAATCAGATTAACCGTCTCTCTCTTGAGAACGGCAACACCTTTGCGGTGAATGTCTGGCTTACTTCCACGGAAGCGGCCGACAACGTCCGCGTCGAAGCCCAAATCACGGGCTACGAACACGGCAGCATTTCTGACACCAGCGACCTCTTCGCGACGCAGGAAAACACTACGTACAAGAAGAGCCTGTCTCTCAGTCTGCCTGCCGACGCACAGTCGGACAGCTACCAACTGCGCATCACGGTCACGGACCGCAACAGCGGCGCAGTCGTCCAGGACTACAGCTTGGTCCTCGACCAGCCCCGCCACGACGTCATCGTCAAGGATGTCGTCTTCTCTCCCGAAGGATCGGTCATCGCGGGTCAGGCACTCCTGACGTCCGTGCGTGTCCAGAACTTCGGCCAGAAGGACGAAACCAACGTCCGCGTCCACGTCAGCATTCCGGAATTGGGAGTCAGCGCGACCAGCTACATCAGCAAGGTCCGCGGCGACAACCACCAGGAAGACACCGAAGAGATGTACATCCGCATCCCGTCGGACGTCAAGACCGGCGACTACCAAGTCAAGGTTGACGTCAGCTACAACGACGACCACGACAGCGCAAGCGCAACCCGCGCGGTCAGCATCGAAGCGGCACCCGTCAAGGCTGCTCCGGCTCCTGTTGTTGTCACGACTACGCCCGTTGCGAGCACTCCGGCTCCGGCCGAGAAGAGCACGCTCCGCAGCGTCCTCGAGGGAATCCTCCTCGTCCTCGTGGGCCTCTTGGTGATCGTCGCGATCATCCTGGGCGTCAGCAAGTTGTCCAGCAAGGACGAATAAACAACTCTGTTTTGTTTTTCTTTTTTTTATTTTTCTCGTTTTTTCTCATACCAACGACGACCTGAGTAAAAACTCTCGTACGTTTGCATAACCTTTAAGAATAGCTTTCGTCGCTTTCTGCTCATGTTGTCGGACAAAGAGGCAAAAGTCCAGCTGAAAGCGCTCGCTTCGAAGAGCCCTGACAAGTACTACGCCACGGGCGTTCTCAAGGAAGAAGGCTTTGCCCGCCACCAATGCTCGAAATGCGGCAGATGGTTCTGGAGCACGCGACCCAGTCCCGTGTGCGGCGACCCCGGCTGTTCCGGAGGTTTTCGCTTCCTCGGCAACTCTCCCGCAAAATTCCAGCTCGACTACATCGAGACGTGGCAGAAGTTCTCAAAACTGTTCAACAAATGGGGTTACACGCCCATCAAACGGTATCCGGTCGTCGCGCGCTGGCGCCAAGACACGGACTTCGTGCAGGCGTCCATCTATGACTTCCAGCCGTACGTCGTCACGGGCGAAGTCGCGCCTCCGGCAAACCCGCTCGTCGTTCCGCAGTTCTGCTTGCGCTTCAACGACATTGACAACGTCGGCATCACGGGCGCGCACTATACCGGATTCGTGATGATTGGACAGCACGCGTTCATGCCTCCGGACAAGTACGACCAGCCCAAGTATTTCCGCGACATCCACAACTGGCTCAAGCAGGGATTGGGGCTGAAGAACGATGACATCACGTTCCACGAGGACGCGTGGGCGGGCGGCGGCAACTCCGGCCCGTCGATGGAGTTCTTCTCGGGCGGCTTGGAGCTCGGCAACCAAGTCTACATGAGTTTCCAAAACACGGATAGCGGATTCAAGCCGTTGCCGCTCAAGGTTCTCGACATGGGTATGGGTCACGAGCGCAACGCGTGGTTCTCGCAAGGCAGAAGCACGAGCTACGAAACGACCTTTCCTGAAGTCATGAAGCACCTGCGCAACGCGACCGGCGTCAAAATGGACGAAGAACTGATGTCGCGCTTCCTTCCGCACGCCTCCTATCTCAACGTCGACGAAGTCGAAGACCTTGACGGCGCGTGGAAACGCGTCGCCGACGCCATCGGCGAGGACAAGGACGAACTGAAGAAACGCATCGGCACGCAAGCCGCGCTCTATTCAGTCGCTGAGCACACGCGTTCTCTTTTGGTCGCGCTTGCGGACGGCGCGCTGCCCTCGAACGTCGGCGGCATGTACAACCTCCGCGTCATCCTTCGTCGGGCGCTGCAGTTCATCGACAAGCACCAGTGGAACGTCAACCTTCCCCAGATTGCGGAGTGGCACGCGGACTATCTCAAGCCGTTGTTCCCTGAATTGCGGGAACATCTTGCGGAAGTGCACCAGATTCTCAGCGTTGAAAAAAGCAAGTACGACGCGACCAAGCAAAAGATGTCACAATTGCTCGCACGCGCTTTGGACAAGGAGCTCACGACCGACGACTTGGTCGAACTCTATGACAATCAAGGCATCAACCCCGACATGATTGCCGAGGAAGCCGCCAAGCAGGGCAAGAAAATCACGGTTCCCGACAACTTCTACGCGGTCGTCGCGGCGAAGCACGAACAGAAGGAACAGGAACACGCCACGGTGCGCGAAGAAAAGCTCGACCTCGCGGGCGTGCCGGACACGGTCGCAAGGTATTACGAAGACTGGGCAAAAGTGGACTTCACCGCGAAAGTCGCCAAGGTCATCGGCAACAATGTCATTCTCAACGAGACATACTTTTACCCGACGAGCGGCGGACAACTGCACGACTTGGGAACGCTCGACGGGCACCCGGTCACGGACATCTTCAAGCAGGGAGGCGTCATCGTCCACGTGCTGGACGACGCCTCGCGCGTGAACCAAGGCGCGATGGTCACGGGCAAAATCAATCTCGAACGCCGCACGCAGTTGGCGCAGCACCACACCGCAACGCACATCGTGAACGCCGCGGCCCGGCGAATTCTCGGCAACCACATCAACCAAGCGAGCGCGAAGAAGGACATTGACAAGGCGCACATCGACATCACGCATTTCCAGCTCCTGACGCAGGAAGAACTCGACACGATTGAGAAGGAAGCCAACCGCATCGTGGACGAGGCGATTCCCACGCGCCTGAAGTTCGTGCCGCGCACCGAGGCCGAACAAAAGTACGGCATGGGCATCTATCAAGGGGGAGCCGTACCGGGCAAAGTGCTCCGCATCGTCGAAATTCCTGAAGTGGATGTCGAAGCGTGCGGCGGGACGCACCTGCACAACACGAAAGAAGCCGGGCGCATCAAGCTGCTGAAAGCAAGCAAGGTCAAGGACGGCGTCGTCCGCATCACGTTCGTGGCGGGCAAAGCCGCCGAGCTTTTGGAACAGGACCAGCGCAAGAAAGTCGAGGAACTGGCGCACTTCCTCGGCTGCCTGCCGAAACAAATCGCTCCTCGCGTGCAGGAGATCTTTGACAAGTGGAAGAAAGCCCGCAAGGCGTTCCAATCACAGAAGCCCATCGAGCCCGACTGGCTCCGCTTCGTTTCTTCAGAAACAGCGACGGGCGACGCATTTGCTCAAGCTGCCGAGATCCTGCAGACGCAGCCCGAAAACGTCATCAAGACGCTGCAGCGCTTCATCAGCGAACTTGCTGAGTGGAAGAAAAAGAAGCAATAGTTAGTGCGTAACGTAAAAGCGTGATGTGAAAAAGCCGCGCGGTATCTCATATTCCTTGCTTTCTTCACGTCTTGAGTAGGCGCGCTTTAATGAAATGGAACGCGGGAATTTCGTCTCAGGCTTGATGTACGTATCATCCAACGCCCAAGGACGTCTCGACCAAATCGTTCCGACTGTCAGTTCACAATCTAGCGGACCCGTTTGTTGCTCAAGACGTTTCACTTTGTCGATATACGTCCTCGTAAGCATGCGTCACTTCATTCGTGCTCGCTATAAAAACATTTAGCGACTCGAGAATTACGTCAACGACGACAGCGCGATGACGACAATCATCATCATTGCCGCCTCGAAACGAATGAAGATGCTCATCACGCGCCCGAGGAACGCACCCATGCTGGCGACGCCTGCCTCGCGCACGCTGACCAAGCGGATGAATTCAAGCAGGAACGCGCCGAACAGTCCGCCGAGGAGAATGCCGGAAAGGATGCCGATGAAGTCGTAGCGGATGCCGAGCACGCCTCCAACAACGGTGCCAATCATCGCGCCAACTGTGCCGAGGAACGAGCTCTTGAACCCGCGCGCGGCCGCCACTCCGACGATGCTGTTGAACGCCTCGCCGAACGCGACCAAGGAAACCAGGAACAGGATGGAACCCGAGCCGATGGCCCAGCTCCACGTAATCAGGTCATACAAGAGCGCGCCTGCGAGCAGCAGGTACGTTCCCGGCAGACCGAAGAACACGAACACGAACCCCGTGATGAGACACGAGATGAGCGCGCCCAACGCGACGTAGTCCGTAATCATGGCGACTTCCACAGCTTTGCGATGACGTCCATGGTGTAGAGCGTGATGGCCTGCGCCTGCGCTTTCGACGGAGAAAACGGCTGCTGTTTCTTGTGCACGCTGTGAACTCTCACTTGGTTGATGAGATGAATCTGGTTGCCCAGTCCCGGGTCGATGGTTTCTCCTTTTTCCGACATTTTCGCGACGAGGTTCCCCAAGCCGGTGCCCGGAGCTTTCTCAAGCAAATCATTGCCCGTGAGTTCAAAATACTTGCGGTGCAATGCCGTCTCGAGAATCCTGCCGCACAGGATGACCGCGCTGCGGTACGCTCCGGACTTCAGGCAGGTCTGCAGTTCGGCGTAGTCGGCGGCGATGTCGCCCGCGATGTCGGCGGGCAGTTTCGGCAGCGCGGCGGCGTCCGACGTTTCACGCGGCAGGTCAACAGCCAACTCCGAAATACGGCCGACCAATGACTGCAGTTTCGCGACGTCCTTGGTCTGCCCGAGTTCTCCGACTTGTTTGAGGATTGCTTCCACGAGCGGACGGTTCGTTACGTCCGCGTCAATGAGCGAGAACAGCGCGTGGCTCTTCATATCCACCGTCGCGATGCCCGTGAGAACGGAGCTGCGCATCGCTTCGCGCTGCTGCGCCTTGAAGTCATGCACCTTCGACGAAGGAGCGTCCGTGAGCGCGATGCCGTTCTTCGCCGCCGTTGCAACGGCGTCGTGCAATTGCTTCACGCTCTTGACGAATTGCGGGATAGGCATGCGCGATTCACCGTGCAAAAACTATTTAAACCCTCCCCTGACGTCACGAAGGCATGGGGTTGGACATCACCGTCATTGGCTTGGGCGAAGTCGGCAGCGAGAGCTTCAAGGAACTGACTCGCAAGGCAAAAACCGACCGCATCACGGGCGTCGACATCAGCAAGGAACGCCTCGACGCCTTTCACAAAGACGGCTACCGCGTCTCGGACACGGTTCCGCCTTCGGATGTGTACATCGTCGCGACGTACACGACCGCGCAGGTCAAGGACGTGCTCACCAAGCTCAACCTCGCCCAGGAACCGCTCGTGTCCATCGAAAGCACGCTCGACCCCAACGAATACGATTCGCTCGTCGACTGGGGCACGCAGCGCAACGTCGACTTGGTCACGTGCCCGCACCGGTTCAACCCGAACGACCCCGCGCACTACGTTTTCAACCTTGACCGCGTCATCGGCGGCGTCACCGACCACGCCACGTCTCGGGGAATCGAGTTCTACACGCGCTTTATGCCGAAGGACTTGCTGCATTCGAGCGACTTCACGCACGCAGCATTGACCAAGGTCGTCGAAAATTTTTATCGCGCGATGGAAATCATCCTCGCGCAGGAAATGCGCATGATGTTCGAGGAAAAAGGATACAACTTCAACGAAATCAAGCGCCTGACGAACACCAAATGGAACATTGACATCCGCGACGCGCTCAAGGGCGTCGGCGGCAAGTGCCTGCCGAAGGACACCAAACTCATCCTCGAGCATTTCAAGAATCCGGCGTTCTCGTTTCTGTGGGAGCGCAACGATGCGTACAAACTCATCTACGGAACACCGTGAAAGCGGTCTCGCTTCTCAGCGGCGGGATTGACTCTCCCGTTGCAAGTTATCTGATGCTCAAGCAGGGCGTCGAACTCGTTGCCGTTCACTTCCATCACCAAACGCCGGACAAGCTGGGCGTCGAGAACAAAGTGGTGCAGCTGTGCACGCAGTTATCGACGTACGCCAAGCACCCCCTCAAGCTCTATCTCGTGCCGTTCAAGGACGTGCAGTTCGCGCTCATCAAGGCCGTTCCCGCGACACACCGCATGATTGTGTACCGCAGGTTTATGCTGCGCATCGCGGAACGCATTCTCAAGAAGGAAGGCGCGCAGGCGTTCGTCACGGGCGACAACCTTGCGCAGGTCGCGTCGCAAACGCTGGACAACATCACGGTTATCGACCGCGCAACGACGCAGACGATTCTGACGCCGTTGCTCGGCGCCGACAAGGTCGACACCATCAAACTGTCAAAACAGATTGGAACGTACGAGATTTCAATTCTGCCGTACGAAGACTGCTGCAGTTTTCTCATCGCGCAGCATCCGGCAACGCACGCACGGCTCGCGGACGTTGAACAAATGGAGACGAACGTCCCTGACCAAGAAATAATGATGGACGCGGCGGTCGCTCAGGCAAAAATTATGGTTTTTCCGCCAACGCCCGCTCAACCTGTTCCAGCGAAATAAAGCCCGGCTCGCTTGCCGCGTGCGCTTTGAACTGGCTGCAGGAGCGCTTTCCTTCCCAATAGTACCAGCACTTCTCCTTGAAGACCTGATACGCGTGGCATTGCTCGCAAATCCCCATACTTGGGAGTGAGAAGGCGAATATTTAAAAAGCTATTGCGGGAGCACTCGAGAGTACGACTCGCGAAAAACACCCATGACTCCTCCTCAAATGCTCACGGAAGAACAAGTTGTCCGCGTCAAGGACGCGCTCGACCACTGTCAACGCCCTTTTATCTTCTTTCACGACGACCCGGACGGACTGGCGAGCTTTCTGCTCTTCTACCGCTACAAGGGCGAAGGCAGGGGTTACCCGCTCAAGGCGTATCCTCGCTTGACTGCCGCGCACGCGCAAAAGGTGCATGAAGCCGGCGCCGACCGCGTGTTCGTCCTCGACATCGCGCTCGCGGAACAGGAGTTTTTCGACGCGCTGAACGGGATTCCGTGCACGTGGGTGGACCACCACGCGCCGCAAGAAAGAACAGGCGTTGATTACTTCAACCCGCGTCTGCGCAACAACCTCAACATTCCCACGCCGTGCGGCTGCTATCAGGTCGTCCAGCAGGACTTGTGGATTGCGACGCTCGGCAGCGTCGGCGACTGGTATTTCCCGCCGTTTGCCAAGGACTTCCACGCAAAGTATCCTGAACTCCTGCCGGCGCACATCACGACCGTCGAGGAAGCGCTGTTCAACTCGCCGCTCGCGCCGCTCATCAAACTCTTGTCCTTCAACCTAAAAGGTCCGACGGGAGAGGTTATGAAGAGCATCAAAATCCTGAGCCGCGTCGAAAGCATCGAAGAACTGATGGACAAGAACAGCCCGCGCTCCAAATTCTTGTGGAAAAAGTACGACCACATCAATCAGTCATATATCGAGCTCATGAAGCGCGCCGAAAAATCGGTGACCAGCGACCCGCTCATCGTGTTCACGTACACCGACGACACGCTTTCCCTGACAAAAGACCTTGCCAACGAATTATTGTACAAACACAACGACCAAATCATCGTGCTCGGACGCGAAAAGTCCGGCGAAGTCCGGTGCTCGCTCCGGTCGGGACCGAAGACGGTGCTGTTGCCGCTGCTGCAGCGCGCGCTCGTCGGCATCGAAGGATACGGCGGCGGGCACGAGCACGCCGTCGGCTGCGGCATCAAGAAAGAAGATTTCCCGCGGTTCTTGGACAATCTTCGTCGTGAATTGCTCGCGAGCCAGCGCTAAATTTATAAACGTCCCGAGGGCAGGAATTCTCATCGCACCGGTGGTCTAGTGGTATGACCTCAGCCTTCCAAGCTGATGGTGAGGGTTCGATTCCCTCCCGGTGCATATTTCTTCCTGTACGCCTTGTGCAGGTCCTTGAGCAGCGTCTTTTCGTGCTTCGTCCACATCCCTAACGGATCGTACCGGCGCGAAAACGCGAGCCCAATAACGGGTCCTGCATTCGGGCTGCACATGGTAAACTCGATAATGGCTTTCTCGTTCGCGATGGTGCCGCGCAGGGAATACCAATCGGGAATGCGGACGGTGCACGGGACGGCAATCGAGAAATATTCGAACAGGTGCTGCAAGTCTCGCGACGCGGCGGGTTTTCCGAACGAAAGCGACAGAAGTTCCGTGAGCTCCATAGTAGCGAAACCGCGAGCAACGATATAAATCTTTCCTTCAGACAAACCTTTAAAAAGCGCGTTCTCGTGAATTCGCCCATGAAGGAAACCATCCTGTTCCTGTGCGCCCACAACGATGACCAAATCATCGGCGGCGGGGGAACGTTCGCGAAGTACGCCCAGGAAGGCAAGACCGTGAAGACGGTCGTGTTCTCGTACGGCGAGATGAGCCACCCGTACATGCAGCCGCAAATCATCGTGCAGACGCGCGTCCGCGAGGCGAAGAAGTCCGACCGCATTCTCGGCGGCAAGGGCGTGACTTTTTTCGGGCTTCACGAAGGAAAGTTCGTGCAGGAAATCGTCCAGAAAGGCATCAAGGAACGCGTCATCGACTTTGTCGAGCACGAAAAGCCGACCAAGATTTTCACGCACAGCATTGACGACCCGCATCCCGACCACAAGGCGGTGTACAAGCTCGTTTCGGGTATTCTGAAGGAGCGCAAGCTTTCCTGTCCTGTCTACACGTTCGACGTCTGGAACCCGCTCAACGTGCGGCACAGCAACAAGCCCAAGCTCGTTGTTGACATTACTGAAACGTTCCCGCTCAAGCTCAAGGCGTATGATGCTCATGAAAGCCAAGTCGGTCTCCTGCTCATGCTGCCGATGCGTTTGCGTATGGTGCTGCACGCGCTCATCACGGGCTGGAACAATCATTGTAAATACGCCGAAGCGTTTTACCGGATGAACTAATATGCGACAACCCATCACGCGAATCAACGTCCTCGATATGGCAGCCATCCTGCTCCTCTTCGAAGGCGCGACGCTGTTCGTGATGGGCGCGCTTCCGTTCGTGCTTCCTCTTGCGTTCCGCACGCCGGGCGTGGGCGGCATCGCGAGCGACATCATCCTTGGCTTGCTGGTCGGCGTGTTCGGCACGCTTATCGCGCTCGGCATCTGGCACGTGACAAAACGAGTTGTGCGTGGCACGCTCGGCGGCAAAGAATTCACGATTACGCACATCAACCTCATTCCTGCAGCCATCGGCAACGCCGTGTTTCTCACGGTCTTGTTCCTGATTGAGGACACGATCGCGCGCATCAGCAGCGTGCCGTTCCTCGGGACGGCCTTGCTGGGGTTTGCCGCGACAGCGCTCTCGTTCCTTATCCTGTTCGCAATCTACAATCTCCTGCCGCTCAAGCTTGGTATGACGCTGAACGGCAAACACGTGCGCGTGAAGCGTATCGCTCCCTTGCAGACCGCGCTGCTCGCGGGCTTGTACGAAGCGTTCATCCTGCCCTCGATGGCATTCCTGTTCGGCGCATTGCACCTGAACCCCGTGCTGGCGTACACGCTCAACGGCGTCATTTCCGGCATCATCGGCGGCGTCATCGGAACGCTCCTGACGAACTGGCTTGCGCCGTATCTCAAACCGTGGATTGAACTCATATGAAAAAGAAGCTTTTGATTACGACCGACAACTTCCTTCCTCGATGGGACGGCATTGCGCGGTTCCTGCACAGCCTGATTCCGACACTGCAGGAAGACTTTGAGATTACGGTAGTGTGCCCCGCGTTCGAGGGCGAAACGCCGTCGATTCCCGGCGTCAAAATTATCCGCTTGCCGCTGATGCCGTTCCGGTTCGGCGACATCTTCCTGTCCAAGTTCAGCACGAAACGCATCCGCAACTTAGTACGACAGCACGACGTCGTGTTCAACCAGGCGCTCGGCCCCATCGGCGTGGGCGCGATTCTCGCGGCGTCGAAGCTCAAGCGTCCGGTTATCAGTTATGTGCACAGCGTTGAGTGGGAACTGGTCAGCAAGAGCCTCAAGCACTTCCGCCGCACGACGTGGTGGACGATGAAGCTCATCGTTCGCTGGCTCTACAACAAGTGCAACCTGTTGCTCGTTCCGTCGCAAGAGCTCGACGAACTGCTCACGATGCAGGGCATCACGACGAAGAAGCAAGTTGTTCAGCTCGGCATCGATACCTCTCGATTCATTCCTCCTGTCAGCCGCACGGAAGCGAAACGCGCGATTGGCGTTTTGCCGTCGCAGTTCGTCATTACCTACGTCGGCAGACTCGCGCGCGAGAAAAACATCGGCACGTTGTACACGGCGTTCCAACACTTGCGCAAGGACTTCCCGAATGTGCTGTTGCTGATTGTCGGCAGCGGAGTAGCTGACGGCATCAAGCCCAGTTCTCGCGTCCTGCTGCTCGGACAACAGAATAACGTCGTTCCCTATTACCAAGCGAGCGACATTTACGTCTTGCCGTCACTGACGGAAACCACGTCGTTGACGACGCTGGAGGCGATGGCGTGCGGGTGCGCCGTGCTCGTGACTCCGGTCGGGTCGGTGCGCGAATACATCGAGGACGGCAAGAACGGGCTCATCTTCCCGCGCAGGGACGCCCGCACGCTCGCGGACCTGCTGAAATTCCTGCTGCTGCACGAGGAAACGCGCAAGGCCTTGGGCGTCGAGGCGCGCAAGACCGTGGAAGAAAAGCGCTCGTGGAAGAATGTCGCCGTGAATGTCAGAAATGCGCTGGTGAATTTCTAGAAAAAAAGAAACCTCCGCGGGGGGACCGCGGGAGGGTAAGGGAGTTTAATACGCCGAGAGATAGCCGTGCATGAAGCCTTCTTCAAAGCCGGAAAGCTCGCCGTCTTCGTTCAGGCGCGCGAGCGCTTCGTCGAAGTACAGGTCGCCTTCAATCTCTTCCTCGGTAAAGTAGTCTTTGCCGGTGTTCATATCAACCACCGGTCCGAGAACTGCACGTCAAAGGTCTTCAGCCGCGTCTTGGGCGGGAGTGAGCCCTTCGTGAGCTTGCGCACCTGTTCATGAAACAACCGTCGTATCGTTCCTGTTTCCAAATCAACCATTTCGATCACCTCGTTTGGTTATGAGCGGAAGGCCCTTTCGGGCGCGTCCGTCGTGAGTTTCTTGAAGAAATCTGCTTTTAAATCGGCTACGCTGATGGTTGTCCAGTGTCAGGTGGAGTGTGAAGGAGAATACGGGATGATAACGGAATAATTCCTAGAATCGGTCCAAAGTCGTTGCTTTTTCGCCGTTCGCGAGCTCGACAATGGTGGTCGTGCCTTCCTTGCCGCCGACGAGCTTGTTCGCCGTGATGAAGCCGCCCTTTTCGAGGCGCTCGATTTTTCTTTGAAAGGTTTTGTACGTGCCGAACCCGCCGACTTCCTTGTACATCCGGAACAGGTCGCCGATTTTGCTGCCGGAATTCTTTTTCACGACGTCAAAGACTTGTTTGGTGTCTTCGTTCAAATCGTCCGAGCGGCGGATGACGAATTCTTTTGCCTTGCCGATGGCGACTTTGGCGTGGTCGAGCGTGATGACTCTTGAGTTGGCGTATTCCGCTGCAAGCGAGGCTTCGCGGAGCATGTACATGCCCGTGCGGACATCATGGGCGTCGTACGCCTGCGTCGCGATTGCGGTTAATGCATCGTTGGAGACGGTGCCGGACGCGAACGCGAGGTCGGAACGCTGTTTCAGAATGCCGAGCGTTTCCGCTAGCGAGTAGGAGTTGAACTCGACGACTTCCGGCATCAGGCGAGAGCGGACGCGCTCGTCGACATCCTCGAGCCATTCTTTGTAGTTCGTGATGAGAATGACTGACTTCTTGTAAATTTCTTCAAGGATGGAGTAAAGGAAGTCGTGGTCGTCCACCTTGTCAATCTCGTCGAAGATGAACAGGCCGGCTTTTTTGTTGACGCGCTGCTTGAGAATTTCGAACAATTCCTCGGTGCGCTTGTTCTGCGTGAACTTGTAGTCGAACTGCTGGCACAATTCCTCAAAAATCTTGAACGTCGTGTTCTTCTGCCAGCAATTGATGTACGCGATGTACACATCGTCGGTAGTTTCTTCCAATTCGCGCTTGACCCACTGAATTGCGGCTGTCTTACCGATGCCCGGAGGGCCGTGAATGAGCGCGTTGCGCCCGTTCCTGCCTTCCAGCAAGGGACGAATGCACGCGGCGACGCGCTTCTGCTGAAGGTCGCGATAGGGAAGAAGCTTGGGCACGAACTCGAGATTCAGCGCGTCCTCGTTCTGGAAGAGCGTTTCGCCACCGCCCTTTTGGTTGAACAACCCCATACACCGACGTGGTTCGGAGGTTTATATAAAGTTTTAGGGGATGGAGTAGTGCAGGCGCGAAATGCTTTAATGGAAGTTCTTTGTCTCGAGAGATATGTCTATCGACTATCATGGTGAACTCTACATCGGCATCCGGCGTGAATTGCCGCTTCGGCAATATCGTGAACAGTATGGCCCTCTTGCCGTCTTGCCTGATGGCACTCCTTGCGACAGTCTCGCATCGAATGTGTTTCCCGATGGAATCGAGTTCCTCTGCCTCGCTGATGACCAAAAGGCAACGGCAGGTCAGGTTGTTATCCGGCAAAAGATATTCACCGAAGATGAAGGGGAATTCGGCGTTGGACCCAATGACAAAGCGAACGGACCGCGCTCGCTGCCCCAAACGCGACTCGACGAACGCATCAAGCAGTTTATCGCTTGGGGAAAGCAACACAAGCTCACGATTACTTCTGAAGACATCAATTTCTACGCAGGCACGCACTAACGCAAGCGCTGCCCGCAATTCCTGCAAAACCTGTCCGTCGGGTGCGTCGGATGCCTGCAGCGCGGGCAGAAATGCTGATGGGCGCGCTGCACGGGGTGCGCAGGATAGATCGGTCCTAGCGTTTTGCGCCCGAAGAACAGTTTGACGACTCCTACGGCGACGAAGAACAATCCGAGATAGAGAAACCATTGGAACGCGGGACCGACTTCGTAGGAGATGAAAGCAACGACCGCTCCGAGCACCAGCCAGACAAACGCGGGGATTTTCGCCATTACTTTTTCGGTTTCGTTTCTATCGTTTTGAACCCGCAGTACTTTTGCAGCGGTTCAGGGATGGTGATGGTGCCGTTCTTATCCTGATTGTTCTCCATGATTGCGACCAATGGACGCGTATCCGTCGTGAGCGTCGAGTTCAGCGTGTGGACAAATCCCCGCTCCTGCTTGTCCTGGAAGCGGATGTTCAAGCGGCGCGCCTGATAATCGGTGCAGTTCGAACACGACACGACTTCACGGTACGCGTTCTGCACAGGCATCCAGACTTCCATATCGTACGTTTTCGATGAAACTGCGCCGGTGTCGCCGGAACACAGCAGGATTTGGTGGAACGGCATTCCTAAAGATTGCCAGAACTCGATGGCGTTGCGCGCCATTTCCTCGTGCAGTTTTTCGGAATCCTCGGGCTTGCTGATGATGATTTGTTCAACTTTGTGGAATTGGTGCACGCGGAAAATGCCTTTTTGGTCGCGGCCGTGCGCGCCTGCTTCCTTGCGGAAACACGGCGAGATGCCGAAGAGCTTGATGGGCAATTGCGACGCTTCGAGAACTTCGTCCTTGAACTGCGCCGTCAACGGGTGCTCGGACGTGGCGATGCCGTACAGGTCCTCGCCCTCGACTTTGTACAAGACGTCTTGGAACGCGCCCATATCGGTGACGCCTTCGTACGCCGCTCGATTCATGAAGTACGGCGGCACCGTCATGAGATATCCCTTTTTCGTCATGAAGTCCGTCGCGTACTCCATCAATGCCATTTGCAGTCGCGCGAGCTTTCCTTTCAGGAAATACCAGCGCGCGCCGGAGATTTTCGCCGCGCGGTCGAAGTCAGCGAGATCGCCCAGCGTGACCAAGTCGATGTGGCTCAACGGCTCGAAGGACTGCTTGACGGGCTTGCCGAACTCCTTGACGACCTTGTTGTGCGTCTCATCCTTGCCGACAGGAACTGAGTCCTGCAGCAAGTTCGGAATGCGTAACAGGAAATACCTGATTTGCGTCTCGAATTCTTGTAATTTTGATTCGTTGTTCGCGATGTGGGCGGGAATCTGCTTGGCTTCCTCCAAGACTTTCTTAATGTCCTTGCCCGCCTTTCTCGCGGCGTTAATCTCTTCAGAAACCTTGTTGCGGCGCGCTCTGAGTTCGTCCGTCTCGCCTTTCAGCTTGCGGATTTTCTCATCCAGCGCGCGGACGTCATCAACCCACTGCACATACTCAGGATTGGTGCGCTTCTTCAGCCCCGCCTTAACCTGGTCGGGATGTTCGCGAATGAGCTTGATATCGAGCATTGTCGCCTCTTTGTTTTGACTCCTAATAAAACTGACGCCACCGCCCGGACAAACACCGAGACCGCTCGGTGAGCCCGTGCGGGGCAATGCGCTTCTGAATGGACGCCACCGCCCGGATTTGAACCGGGAAATCCTTGCGGAAAGTGGATTAGCAATCCACCGCGGTACCAGGTTGCGCCACGGTGGCAATGGTACTGCCTGTTCGTTGCTGAGGGTGTCTTTTAAAGGTTTTCCTAGTGACTTGCAGTTAAAGAAGGCTCAGGGAACACGGCACTTGCCATCTGTATAGCAAACAGTGCCATCGGCAGGAGGACAACCGCAATACTCGCATGCCGGAACGACTTTTCCGTCGTCGCAAGCATATGGAATGAGTAGCGAGCAAAGGCCGTAGGGAGTTCCATCATCACATAGTTTTGGAGGCGCCCACGGAATCCAGTTTTTGTATGCGGGAAGCAAGTTAAGTTCTCTGAAATCAATAGCAAATCCCAAGCCTTCGGTATTAGTGTACTTGTACGTATTAATGCCGACTAAACTTCCATCGCTTTCAAGGAAAAGTCCTCCGCCGCTGCTTCCGGGGTTAATTGCAGCATCGGTTTGAATGTGATCAAGCGTGTAGTTGTTATTGGAGTCATCCTTGACAAAATTGGAAATAATCCCTTTAGAAACGCTTCCTTGGAAGCCCAGAGGCGACCCGAGCGCGACGACTGCCTGCCCCTTCTGCACATCGACATATTTGAGGTCAATGGGCGTGCCAATTTTTCCTTCAACTTCGACAATTGCCAAATCAATTCCCAGAGGAGCGACATACGCAGCCAGGACTTTTCCTTCTGGAGAATTCGATAAAACTTGGATATCCTCAAGGCTCCACGCATCTTCGACAACGTGATGATTAGTGAGAATTGCCGTATGAACTGTTGCACCAACTGTCTCTTGCGAAAATACAATGCCGGATCCTTCCACATAGCTGTTCTTAACTTTCACGATATGCCCTTGTAATTCTGAAATCAGTTGGGAAACTCGCGCATCCGCAGTGACGCAGGCATTATCGGAACAAATGAGACTGTCAGTACATCCACACTTATCACAATTAAAGACCAATGCTGTCGCGTTGTCACAGTAATACCCTTTGTTCTGCGAGCAACTTTCCATCGCCGTTCCGTCATTGCATGCCGCAACACGCAGTATCTGCTGAACTGTTGCAGAACCGAACTGCTTTGTACCCTCAAATGTGGCAGTGAGAACGGCATCCTTATTGCACCACGCAGGATGCATATCTCCAGTTGACGAGAAGCGCCCATTTTGGTCCGTCTTGAGGCGTTCAAAATCTTCGCCATTAATGGAAACTTTAATCCATTGATCTCCCATCCCTTCATGCTTGGCATTAGTCAATTCGACCGCATATGAAAACGTACCATCACACGTTGCAGGAGGGTGAACTTTCAAAGACAGCGTAGCGCCGGTCGTAGCTGGCGTTAGACATGCACTCAACATGAGAAGAGCAAGAAGCACGAACGCGCACAGCAGACGTTTTGTCCAACTGCTGCGCGAGCGAGGCATGCGCTGAAGCAAATACATACTGCTTTTAAAGGTTTTGCAGGGATTCCCTGAACACCGCCACTCCCAAACATTTATAAAACCCGTGAAGGGTTTCCTAGGCATCATCAGCGGGGTAGAACAGCTTGGAGTGTTCGACGGGCTCATAACCCGTAGGTCGAAGGTTCAAATCCTTCCCCCGCTATCTTTTCATCCAGTCTTCTCGTCCATATCTGCCCTTCACAAGCTACTTTAAAAGGCTCATCTCAGGAGATTTCTGAGGTGAATCAATATGAATGAAAAAGAGCTGAGGAGTTATGGAGCACAGGAGCGCGTTGAAGTCACGTACCGGTCCGCCGGGCGCCCGCATCAGGAAGTCGGTTACCTGACCGGGTTCATGACTCGCATGAACGCGGCATGGGTTACCATTGCGGAAAAGCCCGAACCGTTCTCGCGCGAGGGCGCCATGCAGACCATCTGCATCGACAACGTCCTCAACGTCACACGCGCGGAGCGCGTCAGCTCCACAACAATCGACGCGATAGGGCACGTCACATGACAGAAAGAAAAGAATAATTCTTTTTTCAAAGAATTTTTTATTGATACGGCTTCGGGTGCGTCACATCGGTCCTGAGCCGGTGCTGGATTTGCGACAGGATTTCCTCGAAGGACTTGTGCAGCGCGCGCGGTAGCTCGTAGTCGTCGTTCTTGGATGACTCGAACACGAATCCCGGCGACACGCTGCGGACGTGCAACGAATACCGCTTGCGCTTGTCTTCCTTGTCGCGTCCTTTCTTGACGCCTTCGGTCTGCACGTGCACGACCAAGTTCGTCAGGTTGTGGAGTTCGCGCTTGATTTTCTCAAAGTATTCCGTCGTCAGCAGTTGAACAGAATCCTGTTCGGACGGCTCCAAGTCGTGGACGCCGACGAACTGGATGATTTCGTGATTGCCGAATTTAGGAACGTCTTTTTTTGCCATCGTGTTCACCTTCAGTATTTTCCGAGTGTCTGTTGCGACGCGTTCTTAAATGTTTTCCAACTGTGGCGCATGATTTCGGGGAACTTGTCCCAGTAGCTCTCGACAAACGCCTTGGTTTTCGGATCGGCCGCATACCCCGAACCGAAGTCGACGCCGATTTTCTTTGCCAGCGCCGCGACTTCTCTATCCCTGTTCACTTTCGCGATGATGCTCGCCGCTCCGACGACGACGTAGTCGGTGTCGGCGTGGTGCGCGCACATCAAGGCGGTCTTGTGCACGAGTTTCTTCTCGATGTATCCCGAGTACGCTTTGAGGTTCGGGCTCGGACAGTCCAGAATCGTGCTATCGGGCTTCAGCGTGTTGATGATTTCAACGGCTTTGTTGGCTTCCAGCCAGTTGAGATTGGTCTCGGTGCTTTCCACGGAGTCGTCGATTTCGTCGGGAGGAATGCGAATCAATTTGTACGACTTGACAAATTTCAACACGTGGTCATACAACGCCTCGCGCTGTTTGGGAGAAAGCAATTTGGAGTCCTTGACGCCCATCTTCTTGAGCGCGTCCTCCTGTCCGGACTCAATCACGGCGCCGCAGATGAAGAGCGAGCCGATAATCGGTCCTCTGCCGGCTTCGTCAATGCCGCACACGGTTGGCATGCGCGTTCATCAATCGAGGCAGTTTTTAATCCTTTGCCTCATATATTTGTATATGGAAATAAATAAACCGTTCACCGAAGTCTTTATATAGCAACCACTCGTGAAAACCACTGCCTAATGTCTGACAACGCTGAGGTGAAAGGGGATGCCGCAAGCAGCCCTGCTGAACCTGTGTCTCAAGTACTTGACGCGCCCATAACCAACGCAGGCAGCATTGGCGTCACGAAAATCAACAAGCTGATTCTGGAAGGCTTCAAGAGCTTCGGCAAGCGCACCGAGCTCCTGTTCGACAACGACTTCAACGTCATCATCGGACCGAACGGCTCGGGCAAATCGAACGTTTTGGACGCACTCTGCTTCGTTCTCGGCAAGACGTCCGCGAAATCCATGCGCGCCGAAAAGACCAGCAACCTCATCTACAACGGCGGCAAGACCAAAAACCCGGCCAAGCACGCCGAAGTCAGCATCGTGTTCGACAACAGCAAGAACACCTTCCCCACTCCCGAACCGGAAGTCAAGCTCTCGCGCATCGTCCAGTCAGACGGGCAAAGCAAGTACAAAATCAACGGCAAAACTCGCACACGACAAGAAATTCTTGACCTGATGAACTACGCGAAAATCGACCCCAACGGCTACAACATCATTCTCCAAGGCGACATCATCCACTTCTGCGAAATGCCGACCGTCGAACGCCGACAAATCGTGGAAGAAATCGCAGGCATCGGCATGTACGAGGAAAAGAAAAACCACGCGCTCAACGACCTTTCCAAAGTTGAGGAAAACCTCGGACAGGTCGGCATCATTCTCAAAGAACGCGAGTCCTACCTGAAAGACCTCAAGAAAGACCGCGACCACGCGATGAAGTTCAAGGAACTGAACGACCGTTTGCGCCAGAACAAGGCGACGATGCTCAAGCGCCAGCTCGACAAGAAAGAAGCTGACGTGAAAGACATCGAGGAAAAGGTCGGCGGCTACCGCGTCAAGTTTGACAAACTCCAAGGACACATCAAGGCAACGAGAGAAGGCATCCAGTCTCGCAGGACCGAAATGCAGCAGATTGACCAGGAAGTCCAGCAGAAAGGAGAACAAGAACAGATTACGATGCAGAAGGAAGTCGAGCACATCCGCATCGACGTCGCCACGCAAAAAACCCGACTCGGAGCGCTTCACACCGAACTCGGCAGGATGGCCCAGCGCAAGGAAGCGCTCGGGAAGTCCTTGGAAGAACTCGACCAAAAAGTCAAGCTCACCCGCGAGCAAAAAGACGATTTGGAAGGCAGAAAGTCCTCGCTCCAGAAGGAGCTCGCCGCCCACGAGAAAAAGCTCGCGGACTTCAAGAAAAAGCACCAGCTCGGCGAGGAATCCGGCGCGATTGACGAGGAAATGCGCTCGCTCGACATGAAGGCCGATGAGCGTCAGAAATCACTTTCACAGCTGCGCGAAGGACAGCAAAACCTCCTCCGCGAGAAAGACAAAGTCGAATTCCAGCTGCAAACGATTGACCAGCAAATCGAGAAAGTCCACGAGCTCGAGAAGGAACATACGCAGGAAATCAAGGCGCTGAAACAGAAGAAGGACGAATTCAAGAAAGCCGTCCTCGAACTCAACCAATTGCTCAACACGGACAGCCGCATGGCCGCCGAACTCGCGAGCGGCAAGCAGCGCCTGCTCAAACTCTCCGAAGAACTTGCTCGCTTGGAAGTCCGCAACGCGGGCGTGCAGGAAGCCGTCGCCGGCAACGTCGCAGTCAAGAAAGTCCTCGAAAACCGCCAGCAATTGGGCGACATTTACGGCACCGTCTCCGAACTCGGCAACACGAGCAAGGACTACAGCTTCGCGCTCGAAGTCGCGGCAGCCAACAGAATCAACAGCGTCGTGGTCGACGACGACAAAGTCGCGGCTCGGTGTATCAAGTACCTCAAGGAAAACCGGTTCGGCACGGCAACGTTCCTCCCGCTCAACAAGATCAGAGGCACGCCCGTCAAGTCGGAAAACAAAAAGTTGACCGAAGAAAAAGGCGTCATCGGGTTCGCCATCGACCTCATCAAGTTCGAGCCGAAATTCAAGGACGTGTTCGCGTACGTCTTTGGCAACACGCTCATCGTGCAAAGCATCGAGGTCGCGCGCAGAATCGGCGTCGGCACCATCAAGATGGTCACGCTCGACGGCGACGTGTGCGACGTGTCCGGAGCGATGATCGGCGGCTACCACGCCAAGAAGCAGGGCGCGTTCAAGGAACAGGAACTCGCGGGCACCATCGAAAGCATCCAGAACGAAGTCGGAAAACTGCAGTCGAACGTCAGCAAGCTCCAGCTCGACAAGACCGAGAACGAGGACAAAATTTACAAGCTCCGCGAGTTCAAGGCCAACACGGAAGGCGACATCATCAAGACCGAGAAATCCCTGCACCTCGACACGTCTGACCTTGAGGCGAGCAAGAGCTACAAGGAAGAGCTCAAGAAACAGCTCAACGAAGCCTCGAAAAAGCTCGACAGCATCACCGACACGATTTCCGACGCGACGCAGGAGCTCGCGCAACTCAAGATTCGCAAGCAGCAATTGCACGACAAGATTGCAGAGTTGCGCAAGCCGACCATCATTGCTGAACTGAACGCGTACGAGGAGCACCGCAAGAAGCTCTCGGACCAAATCGTCATGCTCGGCGCGGACCTGAAGAACGTTGACGCTCAACTGTCAGAAATTCTTGTCCGCGACCAGGACAACACGCGCAAACTCCTCCAAGACATCGCGCAGGAGACCGACGCGCACAAGGGAGAAAGCAAGACGCTTGACGGCGCCATCAAAGAACAGGAAAAGTCGCTCAAGCAGAAGGAAAAGGCGCAGGCCGAATTCCAGAGCAAGTTCAAAGACCTGTTCACGAAGCGCAACAAGATTTCCGACGAAATCACGGTTCTCGAAAACAAGGCGTTCACGATTGAAGAAAACAGCCGCAAGGAAGAGCTCCAGATGAACACGCACAGCATCGAGGAAGCCCGCCTGAAAGCGGAACGTTCGAACATCGTCGTGGAATTCGAGCAGTACGCCGGCGTCGAGCTCGACCTGGCGAAGCCGGACGACGTGCTTGCCAAGGAAATCAAGGACGCCGAAAAGATGCGCGAAAACATCGGTTCGGTCAACATGCGCGCGCTCGAAATCTACGACACCGTCGAAAGGGAATTCCAGAACCTCCAGCAAAAGAAGGACATCCTGGTCAAGGAAAAGGAAGACGTCGTCGGGCTCATGAACGAAATCGAGGGCAAGAAGAAAGAACTCTTCCTGCAGACGCTCGCGGTCGTAAAACAAAACTTCCAAGGCATTTTCAACGCGCTCAGCACGAAAGGCGAGGCAGATCTCGAGCTCGAAACGCCTGAAAACCCGTTCGAAGGCGGCCTGAACGTGAAGGTCAAGCTCGTCGGCAACAAGTTCCTCGACATACGCTCGCTTTCAGGAGGCGAAAAAACGATGACGGCGCTCGCGTTCATCTTCGCCATCCAGGAACACGCTCCCGCAAGCTTCTACATCCTCGACGAAGTCGACGCCGCGCTGGACAAGCACAACTCGGAAAAGCTCGCCAAGCTCATCCGCAAGTACTGTGAGCGCGCGCAATACATCGTCATCTCGCACAACGACAACGTCATCGGCGAAGCGTCCACGCTTTACGGCGTCTCGCTCGGCGACCACGGCGTTTCGAACGTGGTGAGTTTGAAGGTATGAAGCGCTGCTTCATCATCCACGGCTGGGGAGGTAACCCGCAGGAAGGCTGGCTGCCGTGGCTGAATCAGGAACTCACGAAGCGCGGTTTCAAGGTCGAGAACCCCGCGATGCCCGACACGGACACTCCGGTCATCGAGGCGTGGGTCAAGAAGCTCTCAGCCGTCGTCAAAAAGCCCGACAAAGACACGTTTTTGGTCGGGCACAGCATCGGCTGCCAAACGATTATTCGCTACCTTCAAACCATTGGCGCGCCCATCGGCGGTATCGTCCTGGTCGCGCCATGGTTCACCCTCAAGGGTTTAACCGCTGAAGAGAAGCCCATCGGCAAGCCCTGGGTTGACACGCCGATGGACTACGACAAAATCAAGCACGCCGCGAACCACATCATCACCATCTTCTCCGCCAACGACCCCGTCGTTCCGCTCAGCAACGTTGCATTGTTTGAGAAGCGCTTCGGAGCGAAGGTCATCATGGAAAAGAACAAGGAACACTTCAGCGGCAGCGAAGGCATCAACGAGCTCCCGAGCGCGCTCAACGCCGTTCTTTCTCTCGTGAAGTAAGCCGAACATTTATAAACCGATTTTCCGTGAAAAACCGCATGGACAAACTCCGTATCCTTGCCGTCGGCGACGTGCATTCCGACCACGCATTCATCCTCACGCTGGCAGACCAAGCAGAAAAAGAAAACGTTGACTTGGTCGTGCTCGCCGGAGACCTGACGTACGGCGACGAGAACACCGACGGCATTGTCGGGCCCTTCAAGGCAAAAGGCAAGCACGTCCTGCTCGTTCACGGCAACCACGAAACGCCCGCAACCGCTGACTTTCTCGCGAACCTGTACGACGCCACGAACCTCAACGGGACGGGCGTCGAGATTAACGGCGTGGGCATTTTCGGCATGGGCGGCGCGTCCATCGGACCGAATCACACCAGCCAGCACGACATCTACGAGCAGCTCCAACACGCGCACGAACGCATCAAGACCTTGTCACGCAAGCTGATGGTCGTGCACGAGCACCCGAGCGGCACCTTGATGGAAATGGGCGGGATGTTTCCCGGCAGCTGGGCGGTCCGAAAGAGCATCGAGAAATTTCAGCCCGACTTCGCGGTGTGCGGGCACATCCACGAGGCCGGAGGAATCGAACAGAAAATCGGGCGCACGACTGTCATCAACGTCGCGCGCACGCCCAGAATTATTGAGATTTAGTGCGTTCTCGTCCGCGCAAAGCTCGTCGCTCCGAGCAACACCAAGTCTTCGTTCATCACGACGTGCACGGGCATCTGTTCCAGCAATTTCTTCATTCTGCTTTCGAGGAACGTGCGCATGAACTGCTCGTGCTGGATAAATCGCAGCAAGTGCGGCACGATTCCGCCGGCGAGATAGACGCCGCCCAACGCTTTCGCCGTGAGCGCGAGCCGCTGGGCTTCTGCGGCGAGAATCATGACGAACTGGTCGACCGCGCCGACGCTTAACGGGTCCTTGAGCTGCAGCGCGGCTGCCGTGATAGCCCGAGGTCCGCTGCGCATGATGCTCTCTTTGGTTTCCGGGTTTTGCTGCGCAAACTTCAGGTGATTGAGAAAATCGTAAATGTTGAGCAAGCCGTGGCCGGACAGGAGCTCTTCGGTGCCTGCATCAGGCTGCGTTTGCTGGAGAAAACGCTTCATTTCCCACTGCACCTGCGTGCGCGGCGCAAAATCCGTATGCCCTCCTTCGCCGGCGATGACATCGTAATGCGAACCCGTCCAGTGCAGGATAGACTCTCCGAGACCGGTGCCGGGAGCGACCACGACCTTGGTTTCGTTGCCCTTCTTTTTTGCCTTCGAAACAATGACCGTGTCCGTCGGAAGCAGGTGCGGGATACCGAACGCCGCGGCTTCCGCATCATTTAGGATTGCGACGGGGCAGCGCAGTTCTTTTTTCAGCGCGTCCGCATCCACGGTCCACGACAGATTGGTGAGCCACGCGCGCGAACCGACAACGGGACCGGCAACGCCGAAACAGGCGGCGCGGAACGCTCCGCGGTGCGTCTGCAGGAAATCGTCAAGAATTTGTTTGAAGGAGTGGAAGCTTCTGCTCGCGTACGTGCGCTTGGCAATCGGTCCGGCGTGGTCGTCGAAGATGCCCAGAATTGTTTTGGTGCCTCCGATGTCGCCCGCAAGCACGCGTCCCATAGTCAGTACTTCTTCAACAGGTCGGTGACGCTTGCGCCGACGCAGCACGGTAGCGCGAGGGCGAGGACGAGGTAGCGGAGGTGCGTGTCGCTTTCGACCAGGAAGTTCAGCCCGTACAGGTACGTGAGGAAAATTGCGACAAAAAATCCGACCGCGACATACGCGACGATGCGTTTTGCCCAGAACTGCCCGAAGTGGCGATGGTCCTTGTTATGCACGCGGGCGTAGCCGATGTAATAAATTTCTGCGGTGAGAATCGCGACAATCGCCGCGAGCATCGCGAGCGCGTGGTTGGGCGTCAGCTTTGCCGTGACGTCAATGAACAAACCCTTGGGAACGAACGGCAGCCCGAACAAGAGCGCGCCGAACAACGACCCGACCACATGGCGCATGTTGAAATGATCCGGCACGCGCTCAACGGTGTTGCGGATGTATTCCACATCCTGCGCAATCTGTTTCAGGTTCGCGGCGGGCATCTTAGTAGACTTCGACGGGGAATTCTTGGTCGTCTGGCTTCTTCGGGTTGCCCCACAGATCAACCACTTGCGGCTGCGAAGGGTCGGCAGGGGCGGCAGGAGGAGATTCAGGGGCAGGCGCTGCCGGAGCGGCAGGCGCGCTGTCTCCGAAGATTCCCGCGAACGGGCTTGCTCCCTGCGGCTCAAAGACATTGGACGACGAGGAAGGCGCGCTGGAGGAATGCGACTCGCCGATCATTTGGCGCAGCAGGTCAATGACCTTGCGAATGTGGTCGTGAGAATCCGTTGCCGTGTCGATGGAAATACGCATAGTCCCTCTTTGGTTCTTCAGGAGCCTCCGTTGTTTAAAAACGTTGTGCTGGGCAAAGGTTTTTATAACGTCCCGAAGCACGAACAAAGCACGGGTCCGTGGTCTAGCGGTATGACGGAACATTCACACTGTTCAGGTCCCCGGTTCGAATCCGGGCGGGCCCACTCTTTTTCCTTCCCGTAACCACTTCTCAATGAGTCAGCGCGCCTGAACCGCGCGCACAAACCTTTATATCCTCGGAAGGCTGGACAGACTCCATTACTCAAATGAGGTGAGTACCATCGCAGACATGAATGCAACGTATTCGAAGATAATCGGAGCGGTTGTCGCGCTTGTCGGCATTTTGGGCTTTTTCCAGAACCCGGTGCTTGGCATTTTCGGCGTCAACCTCTACTCGAACATCATCCACCTGTTGGGTGGAGCAATCGTATTCTGGAAGGCCGGTAAGCAGACGAACATGATTCTCGGTTGGTTCGCCCTCGTCGTGGGCGTCATCGGGTTCGTGCCGTACTTGAGCGCAATAACCGACTTCCTCGGGTTCAACACCGCGTTCCACATCCTTCACATCGTGATTGGAGTGGTTTCGCTTGCTGTCGCCTACATGGCGAAGTAAGAACTCAGCCTTTTTCTTTTTTCATTTCCTTTTTGCCATGAACACCTACACCCGCATCTACTACACCGCCGCAGTCATTGCGGGTATCGGCTGGTTTCTCGCGCTCTCGCCGCACGCGTTCCACACGTCCGTGGGCGTGCCGCTCACGACGCCGCACTTGGTCGTCATGTTCGGCGGAGCCGTCCTCGGCATTCTCTCCCTGTTCGTCATGGCTCTGGTTGCGAAGAAAGCTTAACGTCTCCACTGAATACGACTCCATACACGTTCGTGGGCATAATACGCAAACGTTGTGTAGATGTTGCTTGCGATGACGAACACCGCCGCAACCGACACCTTGCCGGACAGCCAGTAGATAACTATGAAGTCAAGAATGATGATGAGCACGCGGTACGTGATGGCTTTCACCAACGAGCGTGTCCAGTGTTCTCCGGACTTTCGCGGGGACATAGGTGAGCAAGCGCGCCGCTGCTTTTATGCTTTCCCTTCTGGAAACCTTTATAAGGCAACCCTCGAGAATTCAGCGAAGACACACGGGGCTGCGGTCCTATGCCGAGTCCGCTCGGCAAGAGACCAGCATCCCCGTACAGAACTAAAAGCGCCACGGGGCTGTGGTCTAACTTGGCTATGACTGAAGGTTCGGGACCTTCAAATCCCGGTTCGAATCCGGGCAGCCTCATCCGATGAACCTCCGCGACTGGATTGCTCCGGCGTACGTGCGCTCACGAACTGCCGCGACGCTCAGGAAACGTTACGCGTCAAACGCGCCGTTCGCGCACCTGCAGCTCACGAACTTCTTCCGCGCGGACAAACTCGCACGCGTTCGCACTGCCTTGCTCAAGGAACGCTTTTTCGAGCAGGAAGCGGACTTGTTTTCGTTCGAGCAAACGCACGATGTCAAGAAAAGCAGTAACAAAACGCTGCGCGCGTTCCGCGACTTTCTTCAATCACGCACATTTCTGACGTGGCTGTCGTACGTCACGGGCGAGAATCTCGCGCACGAGATTGACATTTCCGGCTTCATCTACGACGACACTGACCACTTGCTTCCGCACGACGATAAGCTTGAAGGAAGGAAAATCGCGTTTGTCGTAAATTTGTCCAAGCAATGGATTGCGAAAAACGGCGGACAGTTGGACTTGTTCAAACACAACCGCGTTGCGAAGTCGTACGTTCCCGCGTGGAATTCCTTCGTCATTTTCACAGTCAAGCCCGGCACGACGTATCACCGAGTGCGGGAAGTTGTGGCGAACAAACAACGATTGACGCTCGCAGGGTGGGTCCATGGATAAGCTCTCGGACTGGATTCGCCCGCAATACCTTGACTTCGGCGTCGTGGAACAGATGCGCACCGTGTTCGCCCGCGAAGGACAATTGCTCGTGCAGGACTTCCTGCGCAAGGACGCATTCGCGCGCGTGCAGCACTTGACCAAGAAGGCGCAGTTCAAGCGCACATACGTTCCGCAGCAGATGTCGTGCGCGTTCGGGATGCAACAGGACGCATTTTTGCGTTTCCTGAGTTCTGAACGCTTCCGCGCGTACGTCAACCTCATCACAAGCATTCCGTCAGGCAAGAAAGCATTCTACACCGAGTTCGGCAAGAACGACTACACGATTCTGAACGACGTCCCTCAAACGTGGAAGCTCGTCACGCACTATTTCGTTATGTCGTCGAACAAAGCGTGGGGCGGGAGACTTATCTGGCGCGCCAAAGACGGCAGCCACCGGTACGTGCTTCCGACGCAGAACTCGCTCGCGCTGACGAAAAACAAGAAAGGCGTGCGCGGCTATGTCGAATACGTCAACCATCACATCGGCAAGAAGAAGCTGATTGCCGCGAACGTTTAACCGAACAGGCGCTGATAGTTCAGCCAGACATTGTTCGCGACTTCCTCGACTTCAAACGCTTTCTGTTTCGCGATGAACTTCACGCTTTCCAAGACGTTCTTGGGTTCGTTACGCTCGCCGGCGACAGGACCAAGCCACGGACTATCCGTTTCCGTCAGGAGCTGGTTGATGCCGAACACGTCGACAATCATCTTGTAATGGTCAAGCCGAACGCACACCGGAGGCACGCTCGTGTAGAATCCGAGATCTGCGGCCTTTCTCGCGACGCTCTTGCGCGCGCCGAAGCTGTGCAAGTCGACTTTCTTGACCTTGCTGGACTCCAGCATTTCTATCACATCTTTTTCTGCGCCGCGCGTGTGCACAATCATCGGCTTCTTGATTTTTTCGGAGAGCTCGATGACGCGCTGGAAGTTCTCGCGCATCCTTTTCTGGAGCGCAGGGTCGGTCACGTACTTGTAGTCGAGCCCGACTTCGCCGATGCCGATGATTTTGTCCTTCTGCGACGCGATAAACGCGAGTTCTTTGTCGAGGTCAATTTTGTGGATGGGGCGCGTGAGCCCGGAATCGCCTTCCAAGTCGAGCCCGAGCGCGTCAATCGGGTACGCGCCCAACGCCACTTTCAGAATCGGGTCGTGTTTCGCGAGCTCGAGAACTTCACGGTTTGTCGGCTCGTTGACGCCGTTGAGAATAATCGCCTTCACGCCCGCCGCCTTTGCGCGGTCGATGACTTCCTTGAAGTCCTTCTTGAACTGTTCATGCTGCAAGTGCGCGTGAACGTCGACGAGGATCATGCGTTCGGTGTCGTGGGTAGACTTTAAAAAGAGATAGCTTTCCTTTCAGAGGTATGCCCGTGTAGTATAACCTGGATAGTACTCGGCCCTCCGAAGGCTGCGGTCGGGGTTCAAATCCCCGCATGGGCGTTAGCCCAAAGGGTTTTCCGAGCAGTCTCGGATTAACCCGCATGGGCGTCTTATTTCTCGCCGTACGCGCTCGCGACCACAAGCGGAAACAGAATGGTGGCGTCGCCGACGACTTTGACGTGTTCGGCTGTGGCTGCGATTTTGCCCCACGAGATGGCTTCTTCGGGTTCTGCTCCCGAATCGGAACCGTCGTATTCCATCGCGGTGTTGATGTAGACTGCGTATTTCGCGCCTTCGCGGAACATGTTGGCGTTGCAAATCTGGTGCTTCACGAGTCCGGCACCGAGCACAATCATGCCCGTCTGCTTTGCGTCAATCGCGAGGTTGTTCAAACGGAACGTGTCCTCAGCGATATCGACCTTAATCTCGGGATGGTTGTACTTGAAGAAGAACAGGATGTCGCCGATGCTGCCGTCGGTAATCGCGGGGCAGAACACGGGAATTTTGTGCTTCGCGGCCCAGTAATAGATGCTTTCCTCGTTGTTGATGCGCTCGCCCAAAATCCGGATGAGTTCGCTGGGCGCGATGATGTGTCCGGACTTTTTCTGTTCCGCAACAACTTCTTTCAAAATGGGCGTCAGGAAATCTTCGAAATCGCAATAGCGGTCGTTGGGCACAAAGATGTTGCCTGTGCGATTAATGCCCTGTTCGCGCAACGCCGCTCCTTTCGCGCGGAAGTCGCCGAGAACAAACGGCTTGAGACACTTGATGATGTCTTCCTCGACGCCGCCGGCAGTCGTGACGAGCACGTCCACGAGATTATTCTTGACCAAGTGGAGAATGGATTCGCGCACGCCGGAAGTCACCATATTCGACGTGTAGCCGAGGAACACGCGGCAGCCTTCTTTTTCGCGCGCGAGCTTCATCTTTTTGATGATGCCGACCGCACGCGCGAAGTTCGTTGCCTGAAATCCGGTCGTGCCGTACGCGGCGACGAACTTCTGGAGGTCGAACTTCTTGGAAAAGTCGTAGCCCTGAATGAACGTCTCGTGCGAGGGCTCTTTCGACTGCTTGAAGATGGATTCCTTTGCCTTGCTGAGCTTGTCCTTGCTAATCCCCATAGCTCCTTTTCCCGTCGGGAGCTTTATAAAGGTTTCGTGAAGCACGAAACTTCACCGAGCAGCCTCGGTGTAGGTTTCGCGGTGCGTTGGTAAGCTGTGCTCAGCAATCATGGTTTTGCACGCACTAAATCCTTTTAAGAAACGCGGACTCTCCAACCGCATGCGCGCAAGCAAAATTCTCTGGTCAATGGCGTCGCGGTTGTGCAAAAGCGGGCGTCCGAAGATGCTGGTGACACAGGAGCAGTACATTCACAGCCAACACGTCTATCTGCTCGCTCCGCAGGCGTACGGCAGGTTCAGCACGTACTTCGCCACGCCTTCGTTTTTTGAAGCGCAGGGCAAACTCTTGGTTGACCCGTCGGACAACACCAAGCTCGCGTTGAGCCAGCGCGAAGAACACCGAAAACTCGGCAAGCTGATGCTGTCGCTCGGCGACCCGACCATCAAGGAAACGTCAGCCATTTACTCGTACATGCACAACAATCCGTCCCTGTTTCACGAATCGGAAGATAACGTGTATTTCGCGCATTACCGCCGCGACCGGCAGGAAACCCACCTTCTCAGGTTTGACCGGATGAAGCAGGAAACGTTCATCAACCACATCAAGCGGGAAGACACCGGCTCGCGGCCGGACATCAGCTACCTGCTGGAGGCCGAAACGTGGAATCTGCGCTGGCCGACCAGCGAAGGCTACACGCTGCACTTCAAGGCGCGCGACGTCCACGCCCAGCTTGACCGCTACCGCACGCCCGCGTATAAGGAAGACACGCGCACGCGCGCCGACCGGTGGCTCGATCCCCTGCTCGAATCGTTCAAGGACCAAAGGAGCGCGCTGTGGGAGCTGAAGACCGAGTTCAACGCGCTCGACGACTGGGTGCGTGAAAGCGAGAACGCGGGCGTCACGTTCAGCACGACGCCGCCTGCCGTTACCCCGAAGTAAGGAAAACTTTAAATACGCTCAAAACGGCAAACGAATACTTTAAATAACCCCGCAGGGGGCACAAACGTCAGGTGGTTTTCCATGCCAATCATTGCATTCAACTATACCAAAATTTTGGGCGAACGCTCGGACCGCAACACCGGCAACGTCACCGTCAAGAACGCCGTCAACCTCACGGAAGCGGCGAAAATCAAGCTCGAAATGGGCCCCGGAACGCAAGATGTGCTTCGCGTCGAGTTCCAGTTCACCACGAACTACGAACCCGACAAGGGCAAAATCGTGCTCGAGGGCGGCATCATTTACCTGGATCCTCCGGCAAAGATTGAAGCACTCGCAAAGGCGTGGCAAAAGGACAAGCAGCTTCCCAAGGACATCAGCCGCGTCCTCATCAATCACATCCTCAGCAAGTGCAATGTCGAAGCAATCCTCATGAGCCGCGAGCTCAACCTGCCTTCGCCCATTGAAATGCCGCAAGTTTCGGCGAAGTAAGCGTTCTCGGCTCACCCATCATAGTCATGACAGACGCAGTCAAAGAAATCCGCCTGAAGGTCACGGAAGCCATTCAGGACGACGTGAACAAAGGCATCGTCAGGATAGACAGCGGATTCATGCACCGCATTGATGTCCGTCCGGGTGACGTTCTCGAAATCGAAGGCACACGCAAGACCGTTGCTCTGGTCGATCGAGCGTACCCAAGCGACATCGGCCTGGACTTCATCCGCATGGACAACCTCGCGCGCAAGAACGCCCGCACGAGCATCGGCGAACAGGTGACCGTGCGCAAGGCGGAAGTCAAGGAAGCAAAGAAAGTCATCATCGCGCCCGCCAAGGAAGGCATTGTCGTCAAGGCAAGCCCGGGCATCTTCAAACAAGGACTTCTCGGACGCTCGGTCGTGAAAGGAGACATCATCTCGCTCGGCGGAACTCGCAGAAGGCGAAACACGATGTCCGGCAGCCCGTTCTTCGACGAAGTATTCCCGCTCTTGGACGAAGCCAGCATGATGGGCTTCGGCTTTACTGACCTCAAGTTCATGGTCGTCGAGACCAACCCGAAACAGCCCGTCATCATCACGGACGCGACGGAAATCCAGCTCAACCCCGAAGCAGTGGAGTTGAAGGAAGAAACCGTCCCCGACATCGCGTACGAAGACATCGGCGGCTTGCAGGACGAAATCAAGAAAGTGCGCGAAATGATTGAACTCCCGCTCAAACACCCCGAAATCTTCGAACGCCTCGGCGTCGAACCTCCGAAAGGAGTCCTGCTGCACGGCCCGCCCGGCACGGGCAAGACCTTGATGGCGAAAGCCGTCGCGAACGAGACCAACTCCCATTTCGTTTTGATTAACGGTCCGGAAATCATGTCCAAATATTACGGACAGTCCGAGGAAAACCTGCGCAAGAAGTTCGAAGAAGCGGAAAAGAACGCTCCCAGCATCATTTTCATCGACGAAATCGACGCCATCGCGTCCAAGCGCGAAGAAACGAGAGGCGAAGTCGAGCGCAGAGTCGTCGCGCAAATGCTCGCTCTGATGGACGGACTGAAATCGCGAGGGAAAGTCGTCGTCATCGCCGCAACCAATGTTCCCAACATCCTCGACCCGGCGCTCAGACGACCGGGACGGTTTGACCGCGAAATCGAAATCGGCGTTCCCAACAAGGAAGGACGCCTCAACATTCTCAAGATTCACACGCGCAACATGCCGCTCGCCAAGGACGTCAACCTGCGCGAAATCGCGAGCATCACGCACGGCTTTGTCGGGGCAGACCTTGCGTCGCTGGCAAAGGAAAGCGCGATGATTGTGCTCCGACGCGTGCTTCCCGACTTGCAGTACGACGCAGAGGAAGCCATTCCCAAAGAAATCCTCGAAAAGCTGATGATTATGAAGAAGGACTTCAAGGAAGCCCTCAAAGTCGTCCGACCTTCAGCACTGCG
This sequence comes from Candidatus Nanoarchaeia archaeon, assembly GCA_041488275.1. Taxonomy (GTDB): domain Archaea; phylum Nanobdellota; class Nanobdellia; order Woesearchaeales; family ARS49; genus DSQK01. The sequence goes on along the minus strand of JBGPOY010000004.1, from coordinate 19,774 downwards.
CGAAGTCCTCGTCGAAATGCCGAACATTCACTGGGACGACGTCGGCGGCCTGAAAAGCATCAAGCAGGAATTACTCGAAGCCGTCGAATGGCCGCTCAAGCACCCCGAAGCGTTCAAGCGCTTGGGAGTCAAGCCGCCGAAAGGCATTCTCCTGTACGGTCCGCCCGGCACGGGCAAGACGATGCTCGCCAAAGCCGTCGCGACGGAAAGCGAAGCCAACTTTATCTCGATTAAAGGTCCGGAACTGCTGAGCAAGTGGGTCGGCGAAAGCGAAAAAGCCGTGCGCGAAATCTTCAAGAAAGCGCGCCAAGCCGCTCCCGCAATCATTTTCTTTGACGAAATGGACAGCCTCGCGCCGCGCCGAGGAGTTTCTTCAGATTCGGACGTCACCGCCCGCGTCGTCAACCAACTGCTCACGGAAATCGACGGGCTGGAAGCGTTGCACGATATCGTCATCATCGGCGCGACGAACAGACCTGACATTTTGGACACGGCACTCTTGCGCCCGGGACGCTTTGACCGCATCATCATGACGCCCGTTCCCGACAAAGCCGTGCGCAACGAGATTTTCAAGATTCATACCAAGAACATGCCGCTCTCCAAGACCATCAAACTTGAGGACTTGGCAGAACGCACCGACGGATACGTCGGAGCAGACATCGAAAGCATCTGCCGCGAAGCAGCCATTATGGCGTTGCGCGAGAACATGAGCGCCAAGGAAATCACGAAAGACCACTTTGACCAGTCGCTCAAGAAAGTCCGTCCCAGCGTGACGAAAGACATCGAAAAATCCTACAAGGACCTGCAGGACCAGTTCACGCAAGCCCGCGCCAAAGAAATGCAGGAAGAAAAGCCGATTTACTTCGGGTGAACCGATGCCCAAGAAAATCCGCGCCTACCACATTCTCGTCAAGACCGAACAGGAAGCGAACAGCATCCTCTTCGACCTCAAGCGCGGCGCTTCCTTCGAAGACGAAGCCAAGAAGCACTCGCTCTGCCCTTCGCGCAACAAAGGAGGCGACCTCGGCTGGTTCGGCAAAGGAATGATGGTCAAAGAATTCGAAGACTCCGCGTTCACGCTGCCCGTCAACGAACTCTCCAAACCCGTCAAGACCAAGTTCGGCTGGCACATCATCAAGGTAGCCGAAGCGCAGTAGGGGAATATTAATAAAGCCCCGTTCTCAGGATTTCCCTATGCCCAAGCCAGGTGACCGCGTCAGCATCGTCGCGAAGGACGAGACCGTCCAAGGCGTGCTGCTTCCCGAAGAAAAGGACTTTGTCATCGTCAAGCTCGATTCTGGGTACAACATCGGCGTGGACAAGAAGCGCGTCAAAGACATCAAGCTCGTTGAAGCGCACCACGCGAAAGAACCTGCGACGAAAGCGGTCGCGCACAAGAACGGTTTGCCGCGCATCACCATTCTCCACACCGGCGGCACCATCGCGAGCAAGGTGGACTACGAGACCGGCGCCGTGACGAGCCGGTTCACGCCGGACGAAATCCTCGCGCTCTTCCCCGAACTGCGCGACATCGCCAACATTGACTCTCGCCTCATCCGCAACATGGCGTCCGACGACATGCGGTTCGCGCACTACAACCTGCTCGCGCACGAAGTCGCCAAGGAAATCGCGAAAGGAGTTAATGGAGTCATCATCACGCACGGCACGGACACGATGCACTACAGCTCCGCCGCGCTCTCCTTCGCGTTGCACAACCTGCCGATTCCGGTCATCCTCGTCGGAGCGCAACGCTCCTCTGACCGAGGCAGCTCTGACGCGGGAGCAAATCTCATCGCGGCAGCGAGCTTCATCGCGAACACGGAATTCGTCGGCGTCGGCGTCTGCATGCACGAAAACCTCAACGACACGTCCTGCCTCATCCTGCAAGGAACAAAGTGCCGCAAGCTCCACTCGTCCCGAAGAGACGCGTTCCGACCCATCAACGCGTTGCCGTGGGCAAGCGTCGACGTGAAGTCCAAGAAAGTAATCTGGCTCCGCACCGACTACCCGCGCAAGGGCACGGGCACGTTTGTCGTCAAGCCGTTCAAGGAAACGCTGCAAGTCGGGCTCCTGCACATTCACACTAACATGTACGCCGAACAGTTCTCGCTCTACAAAGGATGGGACGGACTCGTGCTTTCAGGAACAGGCCTCGGACACATTCCGATGAACGAGATTGACGCCGAAACCAAAGAACACACGAAAATTCTCACCGCGCTGAAAGGAGTCATCGCGTCGGGAACGCTCGTCGCGATGGCAACGCAAACGCTCTTCGGAGAAGTCGACATGAACGTCTACGCTCCCGGAAGAAAACTGCAGGAACTCGGCGTGCTCGGCAACCTGACGGACATGCATCCCGAAACCGCGTTCCTCAAGCTCGCCTGGCTCCTCAGCAATCATCCCAAAGCGGAAGCGCAGGCGCGCTACGGCGCAAACATCGCGGGCGAGCTCAGCGAACGCATCGAGCCGAACGCATTCCTCTGGCGCTAATGGCATACCTCCGCGACCTCCTCAACGACATCAAACAGGACGCGACCGAACACCCTGCCGACTACACGTTCGCGTATGAAGACCGCGTCCTGCGCCAGCTCATCGAGAAAAAATACGCGGACATCAAGCGCATCGAAGCCTCCTCCGTCGTCATCGATATGGCGGGCGAGGAAATCGCGCTGCCGCTTACGCGCATCAAGCTCCTCAAAAAAGGCAAGGAAATCCTATGGCAGCGCTCGACTGGAAACAACTCGGACTGAAATGCGGACTCGAGATTCACCAACAGCTCGAGGGACGCAAGCTCTTCTGTAATTGTCCGACGCTGATTCGGGACGACCCCGCGCACTTCACCGTTCGCCGCCAGCTGCGCGCCGTCGCCGGCGAAACCGGAGACATTGACGTTGCAGCCATGCACGAAATGGAAAAAGGCAAATCCTTTGTCTACGAAGGGTTCGAGGACACGACCTGTCTTGTCGAACTCGATGAATCTCCTCCCGAAACGCTGAACGACCAAGCGCTCACGGTCGCGTTGCAAGCCGCGCTCCTGCTCAAGGCGCGCGTCTCGGACCAACTGCAAGTGATGCGCAAGACGATTGTGGACGGCAGCAACACGTCCGCGTTCCAGCGCACGGCTCTTGTCGCGCGCAACGGCACGCTCACGACGCCGCACGGCACCGTCACCATTCCGAACATCAGCCTCGAAGAGGATGCGTGCCGCATTATCAAGAACAATTCTTCTGAAACGCTTTACCGGCTCGATCGGCTGGGCATTCCGCTCGTCGAAATCGGCACCGGTCCCGAAATCAAGGACCCGGACCAGTGCAGAGAAGTCGCCGAAGCGCTCGGCTTGCTGCTGCGCAGTACCGGCAACGCGAAACGCGGGCTCGGCACGATTCGCCAAGACGTGAACGTCAGCATCATCGGCGGCACGCGCGTCGAAATCAAGGGCGCGCAAGACCTCAAGATGCTCCCGACGCTCGTGGCGTACGAAGCATTGCGCCAAAAGACCTTGCTCGAGATGCGCGATGAACTTGCGAAGCGCGGCGTGAAAGAACTCAGCCCGAAAGTCGAGGACGTCACGCACATTCTTGCCAAATGCGACGGAGAAGTCATCAAGAATGCGCTCAAGAACAAAGGCGTCGTGCTCGGCATCCGTTTGCACGGCTTTCACGGTCTTACGGGCAAGGAAGTCCAGCCCGGCAGGCGTTTGGGCACGGAATTTTCCGACCGCGCGAAATCAACCGCCGGTGTCGGCGGACTCTTTCACTCGGACGAGCTGCCCAAGTACGGCATCACGCAAGGCGAAGTGGACGCGCTCCGGCGCGCGCTGGGTTGCTTGGCCAACGATGCGTTCGTGCTCGTCGCAGACGCTCCAGATAAGGCGCAGCGCGCGATGACCGCCATCATCGAACGCGCGAGAGAAACGCTGAAAGGCATTCCGAAAGAAGTCCGCAAGGCAAATGACGACGGAACGACCACATTCCTGCGCCCGATGCCCGGCGCCGCGCGACTGTACCCGGAAACCGACGTCAAACCTGTTCCGTTACTCAAGCTTCTCGAATCAACGACGCTTCCGGAACTGATTGAAAGCAAAGCAGAACGCTATGAAGAATGGGGCTTGGCCCACGACCTCGCTGAACTCGCGGCAAAATCAGAAAAGTCAATCGTATTCGAACGATTTGTCAAGCACTATCCCGGCGTCAAGCCCGCCTACATCGCGGAAGTCTTTTTTACGAGCGCGCGTAACCTCAAACGCCAGTTCAACATCGACAGCACAGCGATGGACCACGATTACGACGCGCTGTTTGCCGCGCTCAACGACAACACCCTCTCCAAGGAAAGCGTGCTCGAGATTCTTAAGGAAAACCGTCCGGTGACGGGCGTGCTCAAGAAGTACACCCTTCTCTCTGACGCGGAGCTCACGCGCGAGCTCACGTCCATCATTACCGAAAACAAGGGCATGGCGTACAATGCGCTCATCGGAAAAGCGATGGCTCGCCTGCGCGGAAAGGCGTCAGGACAAAAGATTGCCGAATTGCTCAAGAAGCTTGCCGGATAAGCCGTTCAATCCACGCGACCGTTTCGTCAACGCCCGCGTTCTTGTCGATGGAATCAAACTTCTTCAAGTTCTTGCGATACATATCGAGGTGCGCGAGGAATTCGGTGATGTTCGCGCCCTGAATGTGCACGGCGTTCATGCCGAAACCTTCTCTCTCCAAGAGCATCGCGTTCACGGTCTGCTCGAACTGCTTGCGCACCGGTTCTGAGAGCACGGGCTTGCCGAGCATCAACGCCTCCCCCATTAAGGAATAACCGCCGTTGGAAATCACCGCCTTGCAGCTCGCGATGTCCTTGAAAAATTCGCTCTCACTAAAGGATTTGAACGTGAGGTTGTCCGTGTTCTGCATCTCGCCGAACCCGTACACGATGAACTGCTCAGGCAGGCGCTTCAACAGTTCAAGCAGGCGGCGATTGGACTGGGAAGTCTGATAGACCAAGACGTGCTTTCCTATCGTCGGGGAAATCGCGAGCAATTCCTTGCGCAAAATCGGCGGAACGAGCCGCGTTTTCTTGAACGGCGTCAGGCTGAACGCGAACGTGGTCACGATGTATTCGGTTGCCGACGGAATGACGACGGATGTCAGCAGCTTAAGCTTGAACGTTTCCCACCACCAGCGGCGGTCAAATCCCGTGCGCACGCGGTCGAGCACGTGCTGGTTGTCAATGCTCAAAATCGGAATGCCCAAGAGCAATCCCGTGTAGCACGTGAACGGCTCGTAGTCGGTGATGATGAGGTCGGGCTTGAACTTCCGCGCCAGCAACACGGTTTGAATGAATGAGTACAACAGCACGGGAAACCGCAGGACGTTATACGCAAGCGTCCCCGATGTCGAGACCGCGTTGTTCCAGTACTTGATGTGCAGCGAGGAGACGGGGTGCACCTTGGGAAAGAAACGCGAGAGGTACGGAAACGCGCGGCTGCCCGTCACAATCTGCACGTCGTGATGGTTCAACTGTTCGAGAATTGCCTTTGCGCGCGTGGCGTGCCCCAAGCCTTCTCCTGCGATGCCGTACAGGATGCGCGCCATCAGTCCTCCGCAAACGCCGCGATGCGCTCGGCTGCGAGCGACGGCGCCCGGCTGAGAATCAGGTGGTGCGCGGGAAGCGATTCGTGCGCGATATGCGGGTTCCGCCGAAGAATCTTGTTCAGCGCGCGCCGGTTCATCAACAAGTCATTGCGCCCCGTCAATATAAGCGTTGGTTTTCGTAGGCTCGTAAAATCCAGCTCAAGCGTGAGCGCGCGCTCAATCGCAAGCGCCATGTCGCGCACGTGAATTCCCTGCATTTCCCAGAACGGGTTGATAATTGCGGGGACTTTTTTGTTCTGACGCACGAACTTCAGACGGTTACGCTTCGGGAACAGCATCAGCGCGCCGCGAATCGTGCGCATCGCCTCGACAAAAAACGCGCTGTGGTTCGTCAGGGAGCGCGAACTCGGGCTGATGAGCACGACGCGTTTTGCTTTGTCCGGGAAACGCTTGACGAGCTCGAGCGCGACCGGAGCGCCAAGGGACATGCCGACCGGAATGAATTCCTTCACGTGCTCGCGCGCAAGCACTTCGGCAATGTCGCGCGTGACGTTCTCAATAGAAAATTTGCCGAAGCCGGACAGCCCGTGGTTGCGCAAGTCGACCGCGATGTAGGAACGGTTCTTGAACCGCGGCGTGATTCGCGCCCACGCGGTGTGGTTGCTGCCCGCGCCGTGGATGAACACCAGCGTAGGGTTTTTCGGGCGGCGGTTTACCTGATAATGGATGAGCGTGCCGTCAAAGCTTGCGGCGTAATCGGACGTTAACATACGCGCCCGAAGGGATTCGAACCCTCGGCCTCAAGGTTAGGAACCTCGCGCTCTATCCAGGCTGAGCTACGGGCGCACCCTTCCAACGCGCGTGAGAGGGTTTAAAAACCTTGTGCGCTCCCTTTCGCCCATGCGCGTCAAGCAGGTGCCCGAGGATTTTATCGTCGAGGAACTCCACTCCCGCAAGCCCGCGGGCAGCGGACAGTTTTCGTGGTTCATCCTGCGCAAGCGCGGCGTCGGCACGCTCGAAGCCGCCCGTACACTCGCGCGCCACTGGAACGTGCAGCTCAAGGACATCGGGTTCGCGGGATTGAAGGACGCGCAGGCAATCACGACGCAAGTGTGCTCAGTCAAGCGGGTCCCTGACGTTCGCGTTCCTTTCGATGACGGGTTCATCACCACGACGTTTCTCGGGTACGACACCGAACCGGTGACGCTCGGCAGTCACGCAGGAAACCGATTCAGCATCACGGTGCGCGACATCGAACGCGGTCCGGTCGTTCCTGCGCGCTTCATCAATTACTTCGGCGACCAGCGCTTCAGCGTCAACAACGCGGGTGTTGGGAAGGCGATCGTCAAAGGCGACTACGCAACCGCGCTTGCGCTCGTGCTCGACACCGAACCTCAAGACGCGGGTACGCTTCGAGCGCATCTTGCGCACGCTCCGACAGATACGCTCGGTGCGTTGCGGATGCTGCCCAAGAAATTGCTGCGTTTGTTCGTCCACGCGTACCAAAGCAAGCTCTGGAACGACGCGGTGCGGACGCTTGCCAAAGGCATTCTTCCGTTCACGGTTCCCGTCGTCGGGTTCGGTTCTGAACCATCCGACCACCACGTGCAATTGCAACTGAAACACGAAGGCATTCAACCCCGCGCGTTCGTTTTGCGATCATTTCCCGAACTGAGCGAAGAAGGCACGACGCGCGCGACGACGCTGGACGTGCAGCACTTGAAACACAGCACACCCGATGACGATGAGCTGAACGCGGGCATGAAGAAAATCACGCTCACCTTTACGCTTCCGCCCGGCGGGTACGCCACCGAAGTCGTGAAACAACTATTCAGCCAAGAAACTGCGTAATTTCTTTGAACACGGCGTCCACGCCTTTCGCGCCGTCCACGACGTGCACCAAGTTGCGGGGTTTGTAGTATTCCGTCAGCGGCTCGGTTTCCTCGTGATAGATTTCCAAGCGCTTCTTGATGGCGTCGGGCTTGTCGTCATCGCGGTGCACGAGTTTGGTGCCGCACTTGTCGCAGACACCCGCTTTTTTGGGCTTCATCGTGATACCGTACACTGCTCCGCACTTCGGGCAGATTCTGCGGCTCGCGATGCGCTCAATAGTGAGCTTTTCGGGAATGTCAATAACGATAACCGCGTCCAAGTCCGTGATGCCGTCCAAGAATTCCGCCTGCGGCAAGTCGCGGGGATACCCGTCGAGAATCCAGCCGTCGGCGGCGTCGTTTTCTTCCAAGCGTTTCTCGACAATCTTGTTGGTGAATGAGTTCGAAACGAGCTTGCCCGCGTCAATTGCCTTTTCGATGCGCTTGCCCATTGCCGTCTTTTTCGCGACTTCTGCGCGCAAAACGTCGCCGATGGCAAGATGCGGAATGTCGTAGTGTGCCGAGAGACGTTCCGCCTGCACGCTTTTTCCTGACCCCTGCGGGCCCATCAGGACGATTTTCATCCGAGATAGCCGAGATCTTCCCTGCCCGGCGCGGCGTGCTTCCAAGACTCCTTCATTTTGCGGATGAACGCGAGGAGCGGCTCTTTCATCTCTTTCCACTCCTTGAACGCGAGTTTGATTGCTTCGACGTCGGACTTTTCGTCGTTGAGCAGTTCGGCTTCGGTCAAACTGCGCCACAATACCATCAAGCGCTGCGAAAGATGAAACGCCTTGGTCTTTTCCTGGTCGTTGAAGAAGCCGCACTCCATCATGGAACGCATGTTGTTGGCGTCGGGCTGGCAAATCGTGTCGATAATGCCCGCGCCGAACTCGAGGCGTTCGTGCACGCGATGCCGGATTTCGCGCAGGAGATTGCCTTCCTCGATTCCCGCGAGGTCAAACTCGGCATCAATCTCGTCGAACGACGGCAGATTGAACCGCTTGCGCAGCTTTTCGTAGTCGTCCTTCACCGTCATACCCGCGCCTGACGAGAAACACTATTTAAGGATTACGGCGGGAAGATTTAAAAACGTCCCGAGGAGAGGAAAGAACACGCCCCCATAGCATAGTAGCCATTGCGGCAGTTTTGTAAACTGCAGGTCGCCGGTGCAACTCCGGCTGGGGGCTTGAATCACAACCTTTTTAACCTCCGTATGTCGGACATCCGATATGGCGATGATTTCCCTGAACAAGCTGACGAAGAAGTTCGGCAACTTCACCGCCGTTGACGACGTCAGCTTCGACGTGAACGAGGGTGAAATCTTCGGTTTTCTCGGTCCGAACGGCGCGGGCAAGACCACCACCATTTCGATGCTTGCCACGCTGAGCCAGCCGACCTCGGGCAGCGCGACCGTGAACGGGTTCAACATTCTCACCCAGCAGAATGAGGTGCGCAAGTCCATCGGCGTCGTCTTTCAGGACCAAAGCCTCGACGACGAGCTCACCGGCTACGAAAATCTCGACATCCACGGACGCCTCTACAGCGTGCCCGTCGCCGAGCGCAAGAAACGCATCGCGGAACTCCTGAAACTCGTCGGACTCGAAGACCGCCAGAAGGACCTGGTGCGCACGTACTCAGGAGGCATGCGCCGCCGCTTGGAAATCGCGCGCGGACTACTCCACGAGCCCCGCGTGCTGTTCCTTGACGAACCCACTATCGGGCTGGACCCGCAAACGCGCAACCATTTGTGGGAGTACATCAGCGCCATCAACAAGAACAAGAAAGTCACCATCATTCTCACGACACACTATATGGAGGAAGCCGACCGCTTGTGCGACCGCATCGCCATCATCGACCACGGCAAAATCATCGCGCTCGACACGTCAGAAAACCTCAAACGCTCGGTCGGCGGCGGCTTCATTTCGGTGAAAACGAAGAAGCAGAATGAGCTCGTCCAAGAGCTTGCGCGCGCGAAATGGTCGTCCGGCGTGAAGCAGCATGACGGCACGCTGTCCATCAAGGCCGACCGACCCGCGTACCGCATCTCCGACTTGGTCAAGCTCGCGCAGGAATCCAACATCACGCTTGAGCACATCAGCGTCCATACGCCTACGCTGGAAGACGTCTTCCTGCATGTCACAGGCAAGACCATCCGCGAGGAAGAATCCGGCGGGAAAGAAACCATGCGCCTCGTACGCAGAGCGTGGCGACGATGATGGAAGCAATCGTAACCCTCTGGCTGCGCACCATGACGCGCTACATCCGTTCACCCAGCAGAATCATCGGCAGCATCGGCATGCCGTTCTTTTTCCTCGTCATCATCGGCACCGGACTGAACTCGGTGAGCGTTCCGGGAATGCAGCACAATTATCTCGCATTCATCGCGCCCGGCATCATCGCGATGACCGTCCTCTTCACGTCGATGTTTTCCGGCATCCAAATCATCTGGGACAAGCAGTTCGGATTCCTCAAGGAAACGCTTGTCGCGCCCGTTTCGAGAACCAGCATCATGCTCGGACACACGCTCGGCGGCGCGACCACTGCAGTCATTCAAGGATTCATCCTGCTCGCGATTTCACTCATCTTTGGCGCGTCCATCTCGAGCGTCACGGGATTCTTCATCGCGGTCGGTTTCATGCTCCTTATCGGGCTGACGTTTACGGCAATGGGTACGGCGTTCGGCTCGCGCATGAGCGATATGCAGGGATTTCCGCTCGTGATGAACTTTATCACGTTCCCACTCTTTTTCCTGTCCGGCGCATTGTTCCCGCTCTCCGGTGCGCCCGCGTGGCTGCGCACCCTCAGCTACCTTGACCCGCTCACCTACGGCGTTGAAGGCATTCGGTACGGTTTGCTCGGTACGTCTCAGATTTCGCCGCTCATCAGTTTCGGAGCGATGGTCGGATTTTGCGTCGCTATCGTTCTGATTGGCGCCTATTTCTTCAGAAAAATCAGGCTGTAATCAGCAAGAATTTTTTAGCCGCGCGTTCTGCACGAGCTTATGTCGTGTAGCGGTGCAGGTTCAAGAAACCGGAAATGACGTTCTTCAGCTGGTCGGCATCTCTCCTAACCGTGTCCTGAAATCCACCGGTCATGGGCTTGTACAAGAATTTGTCGTAGATGGTGCGGATGAAGAGGAACAGCGGCTTGCCTTCCCACTTGCCTTCGTAATCGGTGACGAGGATGCCGCTCAGCGTGATGAGGACCTTGCCTTGGTTCAGGCGCTGCTTCGTGCCGTCGCCGGTTTCGACGCTCACGTCGCGGATGTTGCTGAGCTGGATGCGCAGCTTGAGCATGCTGAGCGCGTAGTCCGTGAGCGTCTTGGACGGTTCCAGCGACATTTCCACGAACTTGCCTTCGGGCTTTGCGCTCTCGATGTGCTGCGGTTCCTTTCGGTAATAACCCTTGTCGAGCAGCCATTCGTCAATCAAACGGTAGAGTCCCGCGACAGAAAAGATGCCTTCGTACTCGATGCGTTCCTTGTCCACGATGATTTCCTGTTCAGCCATGGATTTCGAACCCCAGCGTCTGGCGAATCAATTGGGAGAGCCGCTGCACGCGTTGGTGCGAGGCGTACCAGTAGTCTTCCTCAATCTTGGTCTTGATGAGGAAGTCGTGATAAAACTTGCGCAATCCGAGCAGGAACGGGCTGGACTCAAACCCTTTCTGGTAGTCAAGCTCGATGGTTTCGGTGACGGTCGCCTGCACGCGGCCGTGCTGCATCTTCATCTTTTCGCCCTCGTGCACGACTTCCACGTCCTTCATTTCGCTGATCTTGATCTCAACGTTCATTTTAAACTTAACGTAATCATTCTGTTTGCGGTCGGATTCCAGCTTGACTTCGACGTCCGTGCCTTCGCCTCCGACCTTGTGCTTGTAGCTGTTTTCGTCGACTTCATCGTACCCTTCGCGCTTCATCCCGTCGCGGACGGCGGTGAGCAATCCACGGAAGCTGAACGGACCGTAATACCGCGTGACGGCTGGCGGAACGACCGCGGTCTTTTCGTCGCCCATTTTAGCTCTGGTCCCGCTTCTGGTAGTATTCCGCGAGCTCGCGCTCGGGGAGGAACGTTTCCAGTTTCAGATACGTCTTGATGGCTTCCTGAAAGCGCTGCATATCATACGTGATGAGTTTCTTGTGCTGCTTGACCTTGCGTTTCAGGAACGTTCGGAAGATGAAGTCCTCGAAGTGCTGGCCGAGCCAGTGATTCTTGATTTTCTTTTCCGGGTCGATGTCGACTCGGGCTGCCACGCCGACTTCGACTTCGCCTTTGTCCGCCTTGTACTTCTTGCCGCCGGTCACGACCTCGACTTCTTTCTGTCCGAGAATGTGAAAGTCGACGTCAACGGAGTACTGGAACAATTCATGATACGGTCCCACTGCTTCGCCTTTCTTCACGAGCCGCCAGCGCAGCCAGATTTCGGTGCCGAACGGTTTTTCGAGCTGTTCGTACAGGATTTCCTTGAAGTCCTCATCGGCGCCGCAGTACTTGTTGTCCAGCAGCCACTCGTGCAAGAGCTTGTAGAAGTAACCCCACGAATACACGTCCTTGTAGACGACCGTAAACTTGACGTCGGCCTCCTTGCCGCCGTACGTCACCTCTTGTTCGGCCATGACTCCTTTCGGGCGAGCCGCATTTATAAGGGTTTCGTGAAGGTAAGGAAGGCAAGAGGAAGCGACTTGGAGCGCGAGGCAGAAACAGCGTTCAACTCAGCACCTTTCCGCCACGACGCACGACCATACTGCAGGGGCACGGAGAGCAAGGACAGGTGGCGGGCCGAGCGCGACGCTTCCTCTTGCCAGAGGAAAGCTTATATAACGAGCAGAAGCGCAAAAGACGCATGTTAATCGGCATCGTGGGCAAGGCGAACGTCGGCAAGAGCACGTTCTTCAAGAGCATCACGCTCGTTGATGTCTTGATCGCGAACTATCCTTTCGCTACCATCGACCCGAACAAGGCGTTCGCGTTCGTGCGCATCGACTGCGTGGACAAGGACTTCAACGTCCAATGCAACCCGCGTTTCGGCATGTGCGCCAACCACCAGCGCTTCGTTCCCGTTGAAGTGATGGACGTCGCCGGACTCGTGCCGGGCGCCCACCTCGGAAAAGGCATGGGGCTCACGTTCTTGGACGGCCTGCGGCAGGCGGACGCGTTCGTGCACGTGGTCGACATGGCCGGTTCCACGAACGAAAAAGGCGAATCCGTTACGCCGGGAACGTACGACCCCGCGAACGACATTCGTTTCCTCGAAGTCGAACTCGATATGTGGGTGTTCGGCATCATCAAGAAAGGCTGGGAAAAGACGTCGCGCACACTCCAACAGGAAAAAGGGCAAGTCGTGAAAGCGCTTGCCAAGCAGCTCTCCGGACTGAACATCTCCGAATCACTCGTGGAAGAAATCCTCAAGAAACTCAAGCTCCCGCTCGAGCGCCCGGCGGAATGGACGGACGAGCAATTGAAAGAGATTGCCGTCACCGTGCGCGCGCGCAGCAAACCGATGATTATCGCGGCAAACAAAATGGACCTGCCGAGCGCGGAAGCAAACCTTACGCGCATCCGGAAGGAGTTCCCGCAGCTCACCATTATTCCTATCAGCGCCGAAGCAGAACTGACGCTCAGGACAGCGGCAAAGGCAGGACTTATCGACTATCTGCCCGGCGACAAGGATTTTACTATCAAAGGCAACGTCAACCCGAAGCAAAAGGACGCGCTCGAATACATCCGCAAGTCCGTCCTGCACAAGTACGGCGGTACCGGCGCGCAAACCGTCCTCAACACCGCCGTGTTTGAACTGCTCAAGTACATGGCCATCTTCCCCGGCGGCGTCAACAAGCTCGCAGACAAGGACGGCAACGTCCTGCCCGACTGCTTCCTGCTGCCTCCCGGCTCAACGGCGCTCGACTTTGCGAACAAGATTCACACGGACTTGGCGAAGAACTTCGTCGCCGCGATGGACGTGAAGACGAAGCGCAAAATCGGGCGCGACACGCTCCTGAAACACCGCGACGTAGTAGAAATTCTGACGAGCAAGTAACTAGACGACTTTCTGTCCGCTCGCTTCGCTTGCATCAATGGTTCCCAAGTTCTTGTCCACGATGATGAATCCTGTGGAACGGTTTTTGCCCAGGTGCTTGCTCTTGTAGAGCGCGCGGTCGGCTTCCTTCAGCATAAAGTCCGCGGATGCCGACGAATTCATGCATGTGATGACTCCCAAACTGATGGTGGTCTTGCGGTTCGGGAAATTTGTTGTATCGATTGCGGAACGAATGCGCTCGGAGACCGCCATCGCGTGCTCGGGCTTGGTTTCCGGCAGAATAACGACAAACTCCTCTCCGCCGTAACGGCAGGACGTGTCAATCTGGCCGACGGTCTCGCGCAGCACGCGTCCGAGTTCGGAAAGCAGTTTGTCGCCTTCCGGATGCCCGTACGTGTCGTTGTAGCTCTTGAAGTTGTCCACGTCAAAAATGATAAGCGACGTCGGACGCTTGAATTTGGAGGCGCGCACGACTTCGTTCTTGAACGTCTCGGTAAAGTAGTGCTTGTTGTACAATCCGGTCAGCTTGTCCGTGACGGCTGTTTCCTGCGCTTCCTTGTACTTGCGCGCGGCGGCAAGCGCGGCTTCGATGCGCTGCGCGAGCGCGCGAACGACGTCCTCGTACGCTCTCAGTTCTTCGCCGACTTTGCCGTACAGCACGAGCATGCCCTTGCACACGCCCTGCCACAAAATCGGGACGGCAAGTACGCTGTTCGCGATGCCCGCCACCTGTCCCAGCAGGAAGTCATCCCGCACGTCCGCGAGAAACAGCGCCATCTTGCTGTTCTGTAAGTGCGCCCAGAGCGCTTCTTCTAACGGTTTGCACGCGTCATCGCGCTTTTCCAAGTACGCGAAGCGAGCAGTTTCGTCGCCGTACCGCACGCTGCAGTCCTCGAGCGTGAATGTCTTCATGCAAAAGTTGAGCGTCGTGCTCAGGATTTTCGGAAGATCAAACGTCGCGCCGAGCTGGTTGAGAAAGTCCAGCAAGACTGTCAGCTGACGCGCTTCGCGCTTGTCTTTGCTGCGGTCGGACGCGATGCGCGGCAAGGTTGACGCGAACGTCTCGAGCAGCTGGCGAATGGTCGCAAGCTGCGCAGGAGTCTGCATCGGCACGTTCGGGATTTCGTCCACGAGCTCTTCCGAGCCGACGCCGATGAGCGAGGCGGCTTTGACCGCGGCTTCTTGGAGGCGCTGGTCTGCGCGGATGCCTTCGACCATCAAGGCGCCCACTTTTTTGTCGTCAATCAAGACAGGAACGGTGATGGAGTACAGCCCTGCATGGCAAGAATCCTGATACACGCCTGAGGCATTTGCCGCCCAGTCCTGCCGGCAGAGCGTGCAAAACTGTCCGCCGCGCTTCATCACAATCTCGCAGAAAAACGGGAACGTTCCGGAACGGAACTCGATGTGGCCGGACAAGTCTACCGTGACGACCGGAAGCCCGAGCGCCGCGGCTAATCGGTCCTGCACCAGCTGCCACGTTTCGGCATCCACCAACTCTCTCATACGACGAGAAAGCACGAACCAATTTTAAAAGAATATAGCGGGTAGACTAGAGAGTTCAAGGATTGCAGGAGAGCGCGCACGCTTGATTCAGAGACGGGTACGAGTTGCACTGCTGGCAGGTTGACCATCCAAACCACCCGCAACTGTAGCTGACACAATTCTGCGCCAGCGAGGTGCATGAGTTGATGCACTCCTGATAGGAGCCGCAAATGCCGTTCGCACAGTTTTGCGAATAACACTGCGACGACACTTGACAAGAATGGCCATTCTGGAACAGGCAACCTTCATCGATTTGGCCGTTACAATTTTCATCGATCCCGTTGCTGCAAATCTCGGGGCTCGGGTACGTCGGACCGGGAGTGCAGGTTTGCGGAACGCCGTTGATGCAATTCTGAATCGTATTTTGGCATGCGCCGAGACCGCACGTGGTCGTTCCCTGTGTGCAGGGTGGCGTTGAGCAACCTTCGTCGATTTGGCCGTCGCAGTTATCGTCAATCGCGTTGCCGCATATTTCAGCAATAGGAGTACCGGGAGTTGCAGAACACGCACCGGGGGCACCAAGGACGCCATTCACGCACGATTGCGTTTGCGTACCTGAACGGGCACATGCGCCAACACCCACGCTACACGGCTGCGACACCGGAGTACACGGTTGATTGCACCCTTGTGCACATGCCGTATTGAGGTTTTGGTACGGGGTGCACTGCTGGCAGGTCGACCATCCAAACCATCCGCAACTGTAGCTGACACAATTCTGCGCCAGCGAGGTGCACGAGGTGATACAATCCTGATAGGACGCACAGATTCCGTTCGCACAGTTTTGCGAATAACACTGCGACGACACTTGGCACGGCTGACCATTCTGGAACAGGCAGCCCTCGTCGACCTGCCCATTGCAGTTATCATCAACATGATTACCACAGGTTTCGGCGGCGGGAGCTCCTGCCGTTGCAGAGCACACACTCAAAGCACCGAGCACGCCATTCACGCACGACTGCGTTTGCGTGCCTGAACGAGCACATGCGCCAACACCAACACTGCACGTTTGCGTGACAGGAGTACAGGTAGCATTGCACGTTTGTGTTTGATCTGCGGGACGCCCTATCGAGGTCGGGCAATTGTTTGCATCAGAGGTGGTTCTTGTTTGTACACCTGAAGAGCATGCGCTCCACGCCGACCATACCCAATTTGAGGTGCAGGCAGGCTGACAGTTCTCATCGACTTGTCCATTACAATTGTCATCAATGCCGTTTCCGCAAATCTCATAGGAGCTTGGCGCGGGCTTCGGTGTACACGATTGGGGGATGCCTTTCACACACGCAGGCACTGACGTAGCGCACGGTCCTGTTCCGCACTCCGTATTTCCAAGACGCTCATCGATTGCGCCGTTACAATTATCATCGATGCCATTACAAATCTCAACGTTACCTGCAGCAGTTGCTGAAGTGCAGTCGGGACCGGTTGTCGGCGACATTTGTGCAACAACAGATACGGACAGAATCAAGAGCGCGAGAATGAATGCACTCTGACTTTTTTTGAATTGCACACAATCACCTATTCTTCGACAGAAGTCAACGGTGTTTTTAAGACTTTGTGTTACAAGACTGCTCTTCAAAGTCCCGTAAATCCCGACTTCAGCAGCTCGATGACGCGGTTCTTGAACTTCGGGAAGTCCTTGACCTTGCACGCGCCGCCTGCTGCGGGAATGTGACCCCCGCCGGCAGCTCCAGGCAGTCCTTCAAGCGCGAGCTGGAACAAGCGGTTAACGGCGATAGTTTTGTCGCCTCGTCGGGCGGAAAGCGTCATGTTCGTGCCTTCCGGCGAGGCAATCACGAGCGTGAGGTGAGGGTAGTTGAGCCCGAGAATCGTGCTCAGCGCACTCTTGATTCTGAATTTCGGCGCGACTTGGTAAAACACGAGACTCAAGTCAGGATACCATTCGCCTCTCGTCTTGAGCGCGTCAATCCATTTCCTGAGTTCGGCTTCGACCTCTGCGTGATACTTTTTGAGTGAGGAGTTGAGGAGTTCTTTCGGGTTGCGCGCGGCGAGCGTTTCCCGCAGCGCTTCGGCCACGTTCTTGGGATTGTAGGAGATTGCGTCGTTGATGTAAATGCCGACCCTGCCGAATTCTGTCTTGAACTTGTCCTTCTGCAATTTGATGCGGTACTTTTTCGCGACGGTCTTAATCCACGCCATCCACGGCTCGGTCGAGATGTCGGTGATGCAGCCGGTGACGGCGACCCAGTCGCGGTCGCGCAGGTCGCCGTGGCGGGAGAACAGGTCATAGACAAGCTTGCTCGTGCAGTACTTGCTGTAGTCGATATCCTCGACGTACAATTGAGGCTTCATCATGAGAATACGGGGAGACTTGAAGGAACCGCAGATGGCGTGGTTGTCAATCTCGAGCACGTCCGCGAATTTGGCGATGGCTTCGACGGGTTCGGTGTGTTCTTCGATGGCGTTGTCGCACGTGATGACTTTGGTGATGCCCGCTTTCTTGAATTTCTTGACGTGCTCTTCCGTCATGCCGTACTTGCCGCGGTCCGAGGAAAGAGCGAGCGTGATTTTGTTGTTGCGAAAGCGCTCAAGGGCGGTGACGACCAGAGAACCGGAGCAAACGCCGTCAGGGTCATCGTCGTAGAACAGCCCGACCTTATCTTCGGGCGTGATAGCATCGATGAACGCGTCGAACTGCACGAGCAGTCCCGGATTAGTTATGCGCATCGGAGCCGTGCACCAGGTAGTAGAGCGCTTCGACGAAGTGTGACTTGTCGTACAGCACCGCGTAGGAAAGGAGTAAAATAAAAGAAGGCGCGAAACGTGCAAAGAATGAGCTGGTTCGCGCCATCTTTTTGTATTGAGGGGGGTTGGTGAGCATGATAGGGATGGGGCGAGCGTTTCTCGCCCCGGTGAGGAGTGATGCGTGTGGTGTGCAATCTTGCCAACACGCACAACGAAAACGCTTGCGCGTTCTCATGTGCAGCAGAGCTTTCTCTGCGTGCGCCAACGGATTATAAAGCGCGAGAGTAAAAAATGGTGGGAAGGACGACGCATATAGCGGAGCACTCAGCGTCGGCCAACAACGGGGAGACCTTGTGCCTGCGAGTCTCGCCTCATCGCCCGAAAATGTGCAGTGTTTGCATATTCTCTCGCGTTTTTGTTGGATGTTACAGTTCCCCAAGGTTGCTTGGGGATCATACTACTCTTATGGCGTAAGCTTAATATAGGTTTAACGTATTGTGAATACCGCAAATACGTTTCATACTTATTTCCGTCTATAAAGAGGTGAGCCGATGCACATCCGCAAACTCGTCAAAGCAGGTCCCAGCAGCCACACCATCGCTCTGCCGAAGGAATGGCTCGTGAAGAACCAGCTCGGCAAAGGCAGCCTTCTCTATATTACTGAGCGCGGCGGCGAACTGGCCATTTCCTCAGACGCGAAGAGCGCTCCCACGGAAACGCGCGAAAAGACCATCGAGATTGACCAGAAAGACCTTGACACGATTGGACGAGATATCACAAGCGCGTACGTCAACAATTACGGCACCATTACTCTCACCGGCGAATCGCTGCCCGAGAAGTCGAAAGACATCCGCAAACTGCTGCACGACTTTGTCGCGCTCGAAATCATGGAGCAGACGTCCAAGCGGCTGGTCGCGCGCGACTTGCTCAATCTCTCCGAAGTCTCGGTGGACAAAACCCTGCGAAGGATGGACATGATTCTGCGCTCGATGCTGCAGGACAGCGTCGCGGGCTTGGACAACACGAAACTCTACGACGGCGTTGCCTTGCGCGACTACGACATGAACCGCCTCTACTTTCTACTCTACCGCCTCCTGAAAGGCAGCCTGCGCTCCCCGAAAATGGCGCAGGAACTCCAAATCGCGCCGCACGACGCGCTCGCGCACTGGGCATTGGTCAACAACCTCGAAAACTTGGGCGATGCAGTCAAGAACGCATGCAGTTTATGCAAGCAGTTGAAAGCGGAACAGCGCACCGACCTCAAGGAAGCCTACTCACGCATCGAAGCGCTCTATCTTGACGTGATGAAGGCGCAGTTCACCAACGACCGCGCGCTCGCCGACAGCGTCGCCCGCAGACGAGCGGAAACCGTCGAGCACGCCACGAGCTTCCTCGGACGCAATCCATCACCCAACACCGCAGAAATTGCCGACACGCTCAAAATCATGGCAACCCTGATTGCGAGCATTGCGCGCGGCGTGATTGACCGAGAATAATTATTTCTTGCGCGCGCTTTTCATCGCACTCGGGACGTCAATAATGTACTTGCCCTCGTCGAGCTTGAAAATCATCGGCTCGTTGCTGAACAATCGGACCAAGTCAAGTTCATACTTTCCCGGAGACAGCATGCGCACGCTTTCAAAATCGAGCACGACCGGTTCGGTGTTGCTGACGCCCAGCATCGAGAACACGTCCTGCTCCATCTGGAACTTCTGGTCGCGCGTCAGTTGGGCGAGCTGTTCCTGCTGTTTCTTGAGCTCGTTGAACTTTTCCTGACGGAGAAAGAAGAACAGCTTTGCTCCGCAAGGACATCCTTTCAGAATTTCGGGAGCGGCGTCCGCGTAGAACGTGTTGCACCGAACGCACTGGTGCGGCACGGTTATCGTCTCGGGCGCTTCCGGCGCTCGCTCGTGAGAAGCTCAATCTTGTTCGGGTCTTTCTTGATTTGCTTGACGACCGAAGCCGGTCCGACGACCGTCAAACCCGCACGGTTGCCGAGCATAAACCCCGCGACCTGGTCCAGCATGCTGCCGGTGC